>NZ_JBSXPP010000004.1:0-355933 GCF_054073305.1 Mycolicibacterium sp. CBM1
TTTTTTTGCTGCATTCTGATACCCCCGTGTTGGGGTGTGGCTTTTGTGATGCCAGTTTTGGTGTCGTTTTTGTTAGGTCAGATTTTCTCTGATTGTGAATTCGCCTTCTTTGGGAGGGGTTTTTGTTTGGAGAGTTTGATCCTGGCTCAGGACGAACGCTGGCGGCGTGCTTAACACATGCAAGTCGAACGGTAAGGCCTTTCGGGGTACACGAGTGGCGAACGGGTGAGTAACACGTGGGTGATCTGCCCTGCACTTTGGGATAAGCCTGGGAAACTGGGTCTAATACCGAATACACCCTTCTGGCTGCATGGTCTGGGAGGGGAAAGCTTTTGCGGTGTGGGATGGGCCCGCGGCCTATCAGCTTGTTGGTGGGGTGATGGCCTACCAAGGCGACGACGGGTAGCCGGCCTGAGAGGGTGACCGGCCACACTGGGACTGAGATACGGCCCAGACTCCTACGGGAGGCAGCAGTGGGGAATATTGCACAATGGGCGCAAGCCTGATGCAGCGACGCCGCGTGAGGGATGACGGCCTTCGGGTTGTAAACCTCTTTCAATAGGGACGAAGCGCAAGTGACGGTACCTATAGAAGAAGGACCGGCCAACTACGTGCCAGCAGCCGCGGTAATACGTAGGGTCCGAGCGTTGTCCGGAATTACTGGGCGTAAAGAGCTCGTAGGTGGTTTGTCGCGTTGTTCGTGAAAACCAGAGGCTTAACCTCTGGCGTGCGGGCGATACGGGCAGACTGGAGTACTGCAGGGGAGACTGGAATTCCTGGTGTAGCGGTGGAATGCGCAGATATCAGGAGGAACACCGGTGGCGAAGGCGGGTCTCTGGGCAGTAACTGACGCTGAGGAGCGAAAGCGTGGGGAGCGAACAGGATTAGATACCCTGGTAGTCCACGCCGTAAACGGTGGGTACTAGGTGTGGGTTTCCTTCCTTGGGATCCGTGCCGTAGCTAACGCATTAAGTACCCCGCCTGGGGAGTACGGCCGCAAGGCTAAAACTCAAAGGAATTGACGGGGGCCCGCACAAGCGGCGGAGCATGTGGATTAATTCGATGCAACGCGAAGAACCTTACCTGGGTTTGACATGCACAGGACGTCGGCAGAGATGTCGGTTCCCTTGTGGCCTGTGTGCAGGTGGTGCATGGCTGTCGTCAGCTCGTGTCGTGAGATGTTGGGTTAAGTCCCGCAACGAGCGCAACCCTTGTCTCATGTTGCCAGCACGTTATGGTGGGGACTCGTGAGAGACTGCCGGGGTCAACTCGGAGGAAGGTGGGGATGACGTCAAGTCATCATGCCCCTTATGTCCAGGGCTTCACACATGCTACAATGGCCGGTACAAAGGGCTGCGATGCCGTGAGGTGGAGCGAATCCTTTCAAAGCCGGTCTCAGTTCGGATCGGGGTCTGCAACTCGACCCCGTGAAGTCGGAGTCGCTAGTAATCGCAGATCAGCAACGCTGCGGTGAATACGTTCCCGGGCCTTGTACACACCGCCCGTCACGTCATGAAAGTCGGTAACACCCGAAGCCGGTGGCCTAACCCCTTGTGGGAGGGAGCCGTCGAAGGTGGGATCGGCGATTGGGACGAAGTCGTAACAAGGTAGCCGTACCGGAAGGTGCGGCTGGATCACCTCCTTTCTAAGGAGCACCACGAGTATCAGGCCCGCCCACATCGTGTGGGGGTTCGGTGTTCTGGTCGATTCGTTGGATGGCCTTTTGCCTGTAGTGGGTGGGGGTCTGGTGCATGACAAGCAAAGTAGCCGGAGACGGGGAGTTCCCTGTGGGGGCTTTTCTGGTGCTGCCAAACACACTGTTGGGCTTTGAGACAACAAGCCTGTGCCTCGGTTTGCGGGGTGGCCTCGCGGTGGTGGGGTCGGCGTGTTGTTGCCTCACTTTGGTGGTGGGGTGTGGTGTTTGATTTGTGGATAGTGGTTGCGAGCATCTAGCACGCATGCGAGCGTTCCTGGCCGGGGTCTTTGGACTGTGGTGGGGGGTTTGTGTGGGTGTTGATGTGCAATTTCTTTTGATATTGGTTTTGTGTTTGTAAGTGTTTAAGGGCGCATGGTGGATGCCTTGGCACTGGGAGCCGATGAAGGACGTAGGAGGCTGCGATAAGCCTCGGGGAGCTGCCAACCGAGCGTTGATCCGAGGATGTCCGAATGGGGAAACCCGGCACGAGTGATGTCGTGTCACCCAACGCTGAATGTATAGGCGTTGGGGGGGAACGCGGGGAAGTGAAACATCTCAGTACCCGTAGGAAGAGAAAACAAAAGTGATTCCGTTAGTAGTGGCGAGCGAACGCGGAGGATGGCTAAACCGTGCTCATGTGATACCCGGCAGGGGTTGTGGGTGCGGTGTTGTGGGGTGTGTCTTCTCAGATCTGCCGGTCTGGGCGTCAGTGAGAAAAGAATGTGTTAGTCGAAGTGGTCTGGGATGGCCTGCCGTAGTGGGTGAGAGCCCCGTAGACGAAAACGTGTTCTCTGTCGTGACATGTCCCCGAGTAGCAGCGGGCCCGTGAAATCTGCTGTGAATCTGCCGGGACCATCCGGTAAGCCTGAATACTTCCCAGTGACCGATAGCGGATTAGTACCGTGAGGGAATGGTGAAAAGTACCCCGGGAGGGGAGTGAAATAGTACCTGAAACCGTGTGCCTACAATCCGTCAGAGCCCTCGCTTGCGTGGGGTGATGGCGTGCCTTTTGAAGAATGAGCCTGCGAGTCAGGGACATGTCGCGAGGTTAACCCGGGTGGGGTAGCCGTAGCGAAAGCGAGTCTGAATAGGGCGTATCCACACAGGAGTGTGTGGTGTAGTGGTGTGTTCTGGACCCGAAGCGGAGTGATCTACCCATGGCCAGGGTGAAGCGCGGGTAAGACCGCGTGGAGGCCCGAACCCACTTAGGTTGAAGACTGAGGGGATGAGTTGTGGGTAGGGGTGAAAGGCCAATCAAACTCCGTGATAGCTGGTTCTCCCCGAAATGCATTTAGGTGCAGCGTTGCGTGTTTCTTACTGGAGGTAGAGCTACTGGATGGCCGATGGGCCCCACAGGGTTACTGACGTCAGCCAAACTCCGAATGCCGGTAAGTCTAAGAGCGCAGCAGTGAGACGGCGGGGGATAAGCTCCGTTCGTCGAGAGGGAAACAGCCCAGATCGCCGGCTAAGGCCCCTAAGCGTGTGCTAAGTGGAAAAGGATGTGCAGTCGCAGAGACAACCAGGAGGTTGGCTTAGAAGCAGCCACCCTTGAAAGAGTGCGTAATAGCTCACTGGTCAAGTGATTGTGCGCCGATAATGTAGCGGGGCTCAAGCACACCGCCGAAGCCGCGGCAACGACCTTGTGTCGTTGGGTAGGGGAGCGTCCTGCATCCAGTGAAGCCGCCGAGTGATCGAGTGGTGGAGGGTGTGGGAGTGAGAATGCAGGCATGAGTAGCGATAAGGCAAGTGAGAACCTTGCCCGCCGAAAGACCAAGGGTTCCTGGGGCAGGCCAGTCCGCCCAGGGTGAGTCGGGACCTAAGGCGAGGCCGACAGGCGTAGTCGATGGACAACGGGTTGATATTCCCGTACCCGTGTGTGGGCGTCCCTGATGAATCTATTCTGCTAACCGCCCAAATGGTCGGTGAGTGTTCCCTTCGGGGGCCACCGCTGGCTGGCTGCGCGGGACCCGGGTGGGTAGTAGTCAAGCGATGGGGTGACGCAGGTAGGTAGCCGTACCAGTCAGTGGTAATACTGGGGTAAACCTGTAGGACGAGATATAGGCAAATCCGTATCTCATATGTCTGAGAGGTGATGCATAGCCGAGTGAGGCGAATTCGGTGATCCTCTGCTGCCAAGAAAAGCCTCTAGCGAGCACACACATGGCCCGTACCCCAAACCAACACAGGTGGTCAGGTAGAGAATACCAAGGCGTACGAGTGAACTATGGTTAAGGAACTCGGCAAAATACCCCCGTAACTTCGGGAGAAGGGGGACCTCCTACTGTCATCACCCTTGCGGTGGGCAGCGGTGGGGGGTGGCACAAACCAGTGAGAAGCGACTGTTTACTAAAAACACAGGTCCGTGCGAAGTCGCAAGACGATGTATACGGACTGACGCCTGCCCGGTGCTGGAAGGTTAAGAGGACCCGTTAACCCTTGGGTGAAGCGGAGAATTTAAGCCCCAGTAAACGGCGGTGGTAACTATAACCATCCTAAGGTAGCGAAATTCCTTGTCGGGTAAGTTCCGACCTGCACGAATGGCGTAACGACTTCTCAACTGTCTCAACCATAGACTCGGCGAAATTGCACTACGAGTAAAGATGCTCGTTACGCGCGGCAGGACGAAAAGACCCCGGGACCTTCACTATAGCTTGGTATTGGCGTTCGGTTCGGTTTGTGTAGGATAGGTGGGAGACTGTGAAACTCACACGCCAGTGTGGGTGGAGTCGTTGTTGAAATACCACTCTGATCGTATTGGACTTCTAACCTCGGACCGTATATCCGGTCCAGGGACAGTGCCTGGTGGGTAGTTTAACTGGGGCGGTTGCCTCCTAAAATGTAACGGAGGCGCCCAAAGGTTCCCTCAACCTGGACGGCAATCAGGTGTTGAGTGCAAGTGCACAAGGGAGCTTGACTGCGAGACGTACATGTCGAGCAGGGACGAAAGTCGGGACTAGTGATCCGGCACCCCCGAGTGGAAGGGGTGTCGCTCAACGGATAAAAGGTACCCCGGGGATAACAGGCTGATCTTCCCCAAGAGTCCATATCGACGGGATGGTTTGGCACCTCGATGTCGGCTCGTCGCATCCTGGGGCTGGAGCAGGTCCCAAGGGTTGGGCTGTTCGCCCATTAAAGCGGCACGCGAGCTGGGTTTAGAACGTCGTGAGACAGTTCGGTCTCTATCCGCCGCGCGCGTCAGAAGCTTGAGGAAACCTGTCCCTAGTACGAGAGGACCGGGACGGACGAACCTCTGGTACACCAGTTGTCCCACCAGGGGCACCGCTGGATAGCCACGTTCGGACAGGATAACCGCTGAAAGCATCTAAGCGGGAAACCTTCTCCAAGACCAGGCTTCTCACCCTTTTAGAGGGATAAGGCCCCCCGCAGACCACGGGATCGATAGACCAGACCTACACGCACCGCAAGGTGTTCAGGGAACTGGCACTAACCGGCCGAAAACTTACAACAACCAATCAACACCAACGGTTGAAAGAGACGCACACGCCCGCAACCACACCACAACCACACCCCACCACCAAAACACAGATTCACACTCACAAACGAGTGAATAAAGTTACGGCGGCCATAGCGGCAGGGAAACGCCCGGTCCCATCCCGAACCCGGAAGCTAAGCCTACCAGCGCCGATGATACTACCCAACAGGGTGGAAAAGTAGGACACCGCCGAACACAAATTGATGGAACGCCCCCCGAGCAATCGGGGGGCGTTCCTCTTTTGTCTCGCTTTTATCTTGTTCTCTCTTTCTATTTGGTGCCCGCTATCCGAATTGCACATTGCGCATTCCGAATTCGAAGTCCGAATTGTGGCCCTCTCGCCGCTGGCCGTATCATTTACGGGTGGTCGATGACAGGCAAGGCAAATCCGGCGGGCGTCCGCCGCGGCGTCCCGCAGGGGCCGGCGGCGGGAACCGTGATCGCCGCGGTGCCAACCCGCCGCATCGATCGGGCCCCGGCCGAGCCCGACCGGCGCAGCCGCAACCCGCCGGTGACGGTGACGCCACACACGCAAGGCCAAGCGGTCCGGCCATCCCGCCGACCATCGAGGCCAAGCAGCTCTCGCCCGAAATCCGTGGTGAGCTATCGACTTTGGACCGCACTACCGCTGACATGGTGGCCCGCCACCTGGTGGCTGCCGGTGAGCTGCTCGACGAGGATCCGCAGGCGGCTCTCGAACACGCTCAGGCCGCCCGGGCCCGTTCGGGGCGCATCGCCGCGGTGCGCGAGGCCGTTGGTATCGCGGCCTACCAGTGCGGTGACTGGGCGCAGGCCCTTTCCGAATTTCGGGCGGCCCGCCGAATGGGCAGTAAATCTCAGCTCCTGCCGCTGATCGCCGATTGCGAACGCGGTGTCGGGCGCCCCGAGCGTGCCGTCGAACTTGCCCGCAGCCCGGAGGCTGCCCAGCTCACCGGTGACGACGCCGACGAGATGCGGATCGTCGCCGCCGGTGCGCGCGCCGATTTGGGCCAGCTGGAACAAGCCCTCGCCGTGCTGTCCAGCCCCCAGCCGGATCCCAGCCGCACTGGCTCCACCGCCGCCCGGCTGTTCTACGCCTATGCCGACACATTGCTCGCTCTTGGCCGCAGCGATGACGCGCTTCAGTGGTTCCTCCACGCTGCCGCGGCCGACATCGACGGCGTCACCGATGCCGAAGACCGGGTCGGCGAGCTGGCCTGACGTGACCACCCTTGCGCAGCAACATGATTGCCTGCTGCTCGATCTCGACGGCACGGTGTTTCGGGGCCAGGAGCCGACTGCGGGGGCCGTCGGTGCACTGGAGTCCGCCGCAGCGCCCCGAAAGCTGTTCGTCACCAACAATGCGTCCCGGGCCGCCGAGGAGGTCGCCGAGCATCTTCGTGAACTCGGCTTCAGCGCCGATGCGGCGGATGTGGTGACCAGCGCGCAGAGCGCGGCGGGTCTGCTCGCGCACCAGTTGCCGGCGGGCGCCAAGGTCCTGATCGTCGGCACCGATGCGCTTGCCGACGAGATCTCGGCCGTCGGACTGGAGCCGGTGCGGACGTTCGACGACGATCCCGTCGCCGTCGTGCAGGGGCACTCGACCGCCACCGGATGGCCGGATCTGGCCGAGGCCGCGCTGGCCATCCGGGCCGGTGCTGTGTGGGTGGCGGCCAATGTCGACCGCACACTGCCCACCGAGCGAGGTCTGTTGCCCGGCAACGGGTCGATGGTTGCCGCCCTGCGCACCGCCACCGATGCCGAACCGCAGGTGGCCGGGAAACCAGCACCCGCCCTGATGCGGGATGCTTTGGCGCGGGGCACGTTTCGTTCGCCGCTGGTGATCGGCGACCGCCTGGACACCGACATCGCCGGTGCCAGCGCGGCCGAGCTGCCCAGTCTGATGGTGCTGTGCGGGGTCAGCACCGCCGCGGAGGCGGTCCACGCCGCGCCGCGCGAACGGCCCACCTACATCGGCGCCGATCTTCGCGATCTGCACACCCCGTCGGACGATCTCGCCGTGGCCGAACACCCGGCCTGGCGGGTCGAGGTATCCGAGGACACCGTCACGATCACGGCCACCGGCGCAGACCCCGGACCCGACGGACTCTCGATCGTGCGTGCCGCCGCGCACGCCGTGTGGTCGCTGAGCCGCGGCGCCGCGGTTCGGGCAGGCGACCACACCGCCCGCGCCGCGCTGCAGCGTTGGTCGCTGCTCAGCACCGACGATCCTCGCTGACGGGAAGTCGAGTCGGCCAAAATGATGTCGTCGACATCGCCGGTGCTGGTCCATGCGCAGGACGGCGGATCGACTAGCGTGAACGGCGAGATGAACACCGATCCCGCACAGATCCGCGCCGCCGTCGATGCCGCGCTGGCCGATCTTCCCAGCGTCGACCCTGGCGACGTCGACGTCGACATCGACGCGGTGGGACGCCGGCTCGAAGAAGCGCACCAGATCTTGGTGGATGCGCTGGAATCGGTGGAGAAGGGCTGAGTTCCCCCATGACGCGGCGTGCCCGGGTTGATGCTGAGCTGGTCCGTCGTGGACTGGCCCGATCGCGCCAGCAGGCGGCCGAACTGATCGATGCGGGCCGAGTGAGCATCGACGGCATGCGGGCGGTCAAACCGGCCACGGCGGTGTCGATCACCGCCAACCTGACCGTCGAGGCCGGCGACGAGCGCACCTGGGTCTCCCGTGGTGCACACAAGCTGATTGGCGCCCTGGACACCTTCGGTGTCGACCCAGAGGGACGGCGCTGCCTGGACGCCGGAGCGTCGACCGGTGGTTTCACCGAGGTGCTGTTGGACCGCGGCGCTGCCGAGGTGGTGGCCGTCGACGTCGGCTACGGGCAGCTGGCCTGGTCGCTGCGCTCGGATCCCCGGGTGACGGTCATCGAACGGACCAACGTCCGAGACCTCCGCCCGGACGCTATCGGCGGACCCGTCGGCCTCGTGGTCGCCGACTTGTCGTTCATCTCGCTGGCCACCGTGTTGTCCGCGCTGACCGCCTGCGCGACAACCGACGCCGATATCGTTCCCATGGTGAAACCACAGTTCGAAGTCGGCCGCGAGCAGGTCGGCTCCGGCGGTGTGGTGTCCGATCCGGACCTGCGGGCCAGCGCGGTACTGGGCGTGGCCGCCCGCGCCGAAACCCTAGGGTGGCAGACCGTCGGAGTCACCGCGAGCCCGCTTCCCGGGCCGTCGGGCAATGTCGAATACTTTCTCCTGCTGCGCGCCGACACCGGACGCGGGCTGCACGGAGACGAACTGGACGCCGCGGTGCGCCGCGCCGTCGCGGAAGGACCGCAATGACTGGTGAGCGGGTGATCCTGCTCGTCGTACACACCGGCCGTGACGTGGCAACAGAGACCGCACGACGGGTCGAGAAAGTGTTGGGCGACAACGGCATCGGGCTACGTGTGCTCTCCGCCGAGGCCGTCGACCGCGGCGCCACGCGGCTGGACCCCGCCGACATCCGGTCTCGCGGCGTCGATGTCGAGGTCGTCGACGCCGAAGCCAACGCCGCCGTCGGGTGCGAACTGGTGCTGGTGCTCGGCGGTGACGGCACCTTCCTGCGCGCGGCCGAGCTGGCCCGCAACGCCGATATCCCGGTGCTGGGGATCAACCTCGGACGCATCGGCTTCCTGGCCGAGGCCGAAGCCGAGGCCCTCGACGCCGTCCTCGAACACGTCATCGCCCGCGACTACCGCATCGAGCATCGGATGACGTTGGACATCGCTGTGCGCGTCGACGGGCAGGTGGTCTCCCGCGGCTGGGCGCTCAACGAAGCAAGCCTGGAGAAGGGCGCCCGGCTCGGCGTGATCGGTGTGGTTCTGGAGATCGACGGCAGGCCGGTGTCGGCGTTCGGCTGCGACGGCGTGCTGGTGTCCAGCCCCACCGGGTCCACCGCCTACGCCTTTTCCGCAGGCGGCCCGGTGGTGTGGCCGGACCTGGAGGCCATCATCGTGGTGCCCAACAATGCCCACGCGTTGTTCGCCCGCCCGATGGTGACCAGCCCGCACGCCCTCATCGCTATCGAGATCGACGCCGACAGCCACGAGGCGCCGGTGTTCTGCGACGGACGACGGGAGATGCGGGTGCCCGCCGGTGGTCGCCTCGAGGTGACCAAGTGCACGACGCCGCTGAAGTGGGTGCGGCTGGACAGCGCACCGTTCACCGATCGCCTGGTCCGCAAGTTCCGCCTGCCGGTCACCGGCTGGCGAGGGCAGTGAGCCGGCGATGCTGGCTGAGATCCGGATCGAATCGCTGGGTGCGATCAAGGCGGCGACCGCCGAGTTCGACCGTGGGCTGACCGTCCTGACCGGAGAGACCGGCACCGGCAAGACCATGGTCGTGACCGGGCTGCATCTACTGGGCGGAGCGCGCGCCGACGCCACCCGGGTGCGCTCCGGCGCGAACCGCGCCGTGGCCGAAGGCCGGTTCGTCACCGCCGAACTCGACGCGGCCACGGCCGCCCGGATCGACGAGATACTGGACTCCTCGGGCGCCGAGCGCGACGACGACGGCAGCATCATCGCGCTGCGTACCGTCAGTCGCGACGGACCGTCGCGGGCCTACCTGGGCGGGCGCAGCGTGCCGGCGAAGTCGCTGAGCACGTTCACCGCAGAGCTGCTGACCCTGCATGGGCAGAACGACCAGCTGCGGCTGATGCGCCCGGAGGAACAGCGAGCCGCACTCGACCGCTTCGCCGGTGTCGACGCCAAGCTGGAGCGCTACAAAAAGGTCCGCGACCAATGGCTGCTGGCCCGCCGCGACCTTGTCGACCGCACGAACCGTGCCCGCGAGCTGGCCCAAGAAGCCGACCAGTTGAAGTTCGCGCTGGCCGAGATCGACGGCGTTGATCCCGCACCCGGGGAAGACCAGGCATTGGTGGCCGACATCCGCCGGCTCTCCGAGCTGGACGCGCTGCGTGAGGCGGTCGCCGGCGCCCGCAGCGCCCTGTCGGCCGCCGTCGACGACCTCTCCGGCGGTGAGCCGCAGTCGGCGACGGACACCCTCGGCCGGGCGGTGTCGCTGCTGGAATCCACGGACGATTCTGCGCTCGCCGCCCTGGCCCGCCAGCTCGCCGACGCGCTCACCGTCGTCGGTGACGTCGCTCGCGAACTCGGCGACTTCCTTGGCGACCTGCCCGAGGATGCCAGCGCGTTGGAAGCGAAGTTGGCTCGGCAGGGCGAGCTGCGCAGTCTCACTCGTAAGTACGCCGCCGATGTCGACGGGGTGCTCGCGTGGGCACGACAGTCCAGGGCGCGGCTGGAGCAGCTCGACGTCTCCGAGGATGCGCTGAGCGGGCTAGCCCGCCGCGTCGACGAGCTGGCCGCGCAGGTGGCCGCCGCCGCCCTGGAGTTGTCCAAGCTCAGGACGAAAGCGGCCAAGGGACTGGCCAAAGCGATTACCGCCGAACTCAACGGGTTGGCGATGGCGCAGGCGGACTTCGCGGTGCAGGTTTCGGCGATGCCGGCCCGCGACGACGACAGCGCCCCGCTGCGGCTGCCGTCCGGGGAGACGGTGCACGCCGGTGCCGACGGCATCGACCTGGTCGAGTTCGGGTTCACCGCGCATCGCGGCAGCGACGTGCTGCCGCTGAACAAGAGCGCGTCCGGCGGCGAGCTCTCGCGCGTCATGCTCGCCCTGGAGGTGGTGCTCGCTGCCTCGGCCGAGGGCACCACGATGGTGTTCGATGAGGTCGACGCCGGGGTGGGCGGCCGGGCCGCGGTGCAGATCGGCCGCCGGTTGGCCAGGCTGGCCCGCACCCATCAGGTCATCGTCGTCACCCACCTGCCGCAGGTGGCCGCCTACGCCGACAGCCATCTGGTCGTCGACAGCACGGGTACCGGCGCCAGCGAGGTGCGGCGGCTGGACAACGAACAACGGGTCGCCGAGCTGGCTCGCATGCTGGCCGGGCTGGGGGAGTCCGACACCGGCCGCGCCCATGCCCGCGAGCTGTTGGCGGCCGCGCAGGAGGACCGGGCGGGCTGAGAGCCCGGTCAGGTCCGGCGCAGGTAGGCCCCGATCAGCGGTGCGCTGGCCAGCACGATGAGCAGCCGCAACATCTGGGCCGCCGCGACGAAGCCGACGTCGCCGCCGGTCGCCGCGGACACGCCGAGTACCCCGTAGATGCCGCCGGGCGTGGTCGCCAGGTAGGCGTCCAATGGCGAGGCGTCGGTGGTGACGGTCAGCACCCAGCCCAGCCCGGCGCACGCCAACAGGGTCACCACGACCGTCAGCAGCGCCGTCGGCAGCATCCGGCCGATGGCCCGCACGCTCGCCGCGGTGAACTTCAGGCCCACCTGCACCCCGATCACCAGGTAACCCAGTGCCTCGATGGCCGGTGGCACCGCGGCGTGCTCCAAGAACGGCAGCAGTTTCATCAGCGCCGCCACCAGCAAAGGGCCGAGGATCGCCGCCGCCGGCAGCCGCAACCGCCGGCCCGCCAGCAGGCCGCCGACGACGGCGCTGACCGCGAACGGCACGTCGACCCACCAGTTCGTGCCGGTGCCCGCCAGTGCGACACCGTCGGAGCGCACCCCGAACACCAACGTGACGACGAGTGGCATCGTGACCAGCACGACGAGCAGCCGCAGGTACTGCAGCACCGCGACGACGCGCGCGTCGGCGCCCAGGTCGTCGGCCATCGCGGTCAGGCCCGCGGCGCCGCCAGCCACCGAGGCGAACGTTGCCGTCACCGGGGTGGCCCCACGACGGATCAGCAAACGCCCCACCAGCACGCTGACGATCAGTGAGAAGCACGAGACGCCGACGACGACCAGCCACCGGGGTCCGAGGGTGCCCAGGCCACGCCAGTCCATAGACGCGCCCACGATGACACCGATCACCGCCTGTCCCGCCTGAAACCAGGAGTCGGGCAGCCGCAGCGGAGCCTGCGGCCGCATCAGCGCGTAGACCAGCGCGCCGACCAGCCCACCGAACAGCAGTGGCGTGGGCAACCGTGCGACCGCGAACAGCGACGATACCGCCGCGACCATCACGATCAGCACAAGCCAGCGGCGCATGGCGCACAACGGTAAGGCCCGAACGACCGCGCCGCACGCCGAGACTCCGCCTGATCTGTCCCTCTGTCCCGAATGATGTAACAAGGGTGAGAACCTTCCGCCCGATACCGTAAAAAGCCAGTTACAGAGGGCTTTTCAGGCTCACGGTCTTCCTAGGCTGACGGCCATGGCACCACACACGCAGCCGCCGGCGACGGCCCAGCCCGACCGCACAGGCGTCACGCTGATCCGGGGTGCCTGGGTGCTGGCGCCGGAGCCGATCCGCGACGGGGCCGTGGCGATCGTCGGTGACCGCATCGGCGCACTGGGCCGCTACACCGATCTGGCCGCCGCATACCCCGACGCCGCGCAGCACGGCTCGGCCTACGACATCGTCGGCCCCGGCTTCGTCAACACCCACGGCCATTTCTCCGAAGGCCTGATCACCGGCATCGCCAGCGACTTCACGCTGTGGGAGTGGCTGCACGCCCTGATCGAGCCGGTGGACCCGCACCTGGACCGCCGCACGGCGTACCTAGGCACGATGGTCGCCGGTATTCAGATGCTGCGCAGCGGCGTCACCACCGCCAACGACATGTTCGTCTGCGCGCCCAACGGCAACCCGGCGTCCCCGGGCGTGGTCGACGCCCTCGACGAACTCGGGCTGCGCGGCGTGGTGTCATTCGGCGCCGGAGACCTGGCGGGTGCGTCGATCGCTGCGCAATTCGACGAGCACGAGGCGCTGCGAGAGGCCGCCGCGGCGAGCCGGCTGTGCACCTTCCGGGTCGGCATCGGCGCGCTCGGCGGGCAGTCCGACGAGATGTTCGCCCGCTCAATCGATTACGCCGTCGGCGGCGGCCACGGCGTGCACATCCACGTCCAGGAGGTCCGCGAGGAGGTCACCGCCACGTTCGCCCGTACCGGGCGCACCGTCGTCGCGCACTGCGCCCATGAGGGGCTTTTCGCTGCGCCCACATTGGCGGCGCACTGCGTCTGGGTGGACCGCAACGACCGCCGCATCCTGGCCGAACACCGCGTCGGGGTGGCCCACAACCCGGTCTCGAACATGATCCTGGCCAGCGGGGTCGCGCCGGTGGCCGAGATGCGCGAGCTGGGCATCGACGTCGGCATCGGGGTCGACGGCCCCGCCTCCAACGATTCGCAGGACTTCCTGCAGGCGATGAAGTCGGCGGCGCTGCTGGCGCGCGTGCACCACCGGCAGGCCACCGCGATGAGCGCCCACGAGGCGTGGGAGATGGGGACCATCGGCGGGGCTCGAGCGCTGCGGATGGACGACGAGATCGGCTCGCTGGAGGTGGGGAAGAAGGCCGACATAGTGGTCCTCGACGGGCTCGGCCCCACACTGGCCAACGTCCACGACCCTTATCAGGCGGTGGTGTTCGTGGCGGGTAGCCGGGAGGTCAGCGAGGTCTGGGTGGACGGCGTTCCCAGCGTGCTCGGCGGGGACGTGGTGCGGGTCGAGCCCGCCGAGATCGCCGCGCTGTCCCGGCCGGCGGCGGCCGATCTGGTCGCCCGGGCTGGGCTCGGGCACCTCTCGGTACTGGCGGAGGCCTGATGGACGTCACACCCGGTGTCGAGGAGGTGCACCAGCGGCTGCTGGACCGCATCCTGACCGGCTACTACCCGGTGGGTTCGCGGTTGCCGTCCTGCCGCGCGCTGGCCGCCGAGTTCGGGTCCAACTCCTCGACCGTCGACCGCGCCATCGGCCGGCTAGCCAACGGCGGACGGGTGCGGACCATCCCGCGGCGCGGCAACTTCGTGCAGGAGGTGCAGGAGGCGACCGTCGACGCGCGCAGTGCGGTGGCCGCTCAACTCGACGAGGTGCTGCTGCGAGCGCGCCGGCTCGGCTTCTCCGGCGCAGACCTGACCACGATGGTCCGGGTGGCGCTCGAGCGGGTCGACGCGATGCGCCGCATCGCCGTCGTCGAGTGCAATCCGCGCGATCTGCGCCAGGTGCAGGAACTCGTGCAGCGCGCGATCGACGTCGAGGTGCAGCCGGTGCTGCTCTCCGAGGCTGCCGGCCGGCTGCTGGACCTGGAGTTCGACGCCGTCGCGGTGCCGATCTTCCATCTCAACGACGTGGCCGGGCTGGTCCGCGATATCGACCAGGTGATCGACCTCAACCTGGTCGCCTCGCCGGCGGCGCTGCGTCAGCTGATCGCGGTGCGCAACGAGGAGCGCCTGGTTGTGGCGGCCCCCAGCGCCCGCGGCGTGCAGTGGATGACCGCTCTTGTCGGACAGTACTTTCCGGGCGAGATCGGCGGTGTGGAGATCGGCAAGGACGACGTCGCCCTGCTCGACGGGGCGCCGGTGCTCGTGGTCAATAACGCCGCTCAACTGCCGCCGGACATCGGCGAGCGGGTCGGCAGGCTGATCGCCATCGAGTGGGAACTCGACGGGCGGTTCACCACCGCGCTGCGCGCCCGCGTCGAGAACGCGATCCGCGAGCGCGCCGCCGTCGGGCGGTCCGCGTCGTGAAGCTGACCATCGGGCTGTCGCCGTCGGCGCGCACCCGTTCGCTGGCCGACGGCCGCGTCGGGGTCGACGGTGTCGAACCGGAGATCACCGTCATGGAGGTGCAGGCGCTGTTCAACCTGCAGCTGACGGCGCACCCGTTCGACGTGTGCGAGTTCCCGATCGTCACCTACCTGCGAGGCCTGGAACGGTCCGGGCAGTACCTGGCGGTGCCGGTGTTCCCGTCCCGGCACTTCCGGCTGTCGTGCATATTTCTGGGCGCGGACAGCACCGCCGAGGCGCCGGCCGATCTCGCCGGCGCCCGCATCGGGGTCTCGGTGTTCGACATGGCCGCCGCGGTGTGGCTGCGCGGCATCCTGCACGACCACCATGGCCTGGACCGGTTCGCCCCGACCTATGTCATCGGCGGTCTGGAGCAGGCCCGCATCGGGGACGAACATCCCCAGTTCTACCCGCCGGGATTCAGCTTCGAGCACCGCAGCGACGCCGGGCTCGCGCAGCTGCTCGCCAAAGGCGAGATCGATGCGCTGGTGACCGCCCGGGCCCCGTCGACCTGGCCCGGTGACGGGGTGCGCCGGTTGTTCGACCAACCCCGGTCCGCCGAGTTGGACTACTTCCGGCAGACCGGCATCTTCCCGGCCATGCATGTGCTGGCGGTCAAACGCGAAATCGCCGAACGCAATCCCGGCCTGCCGGTCGCGCTGTACCGCGCCTTCGACGCCGCGCAGAAGACGGCCCGCGACGACCTGTTCGACTCCGCTGCGCTCGACACCGTATTGCCTTGGCAGCTCGAAGAACTCCTCGAGACGGAGCGGGCCCTGGGGGCGGGTTATTGGGCCGCGGGGCTGTCGGCCAACCGCCGGATGCTGGAGCGGATCATCGACTACACGCTGGCGGACGGCCTGATCGCGACGGCTTTCGCCCCTGAGGACCTCTTCGCCGGCCCCGGGCAGGCCGACATCCTCACCACCTGATCCACCACCTGAGTAAGGAGACACCCCATGCGATCCGGTGCCGACTACGTGCGCGCCCTTGACGACGGGCGCTGCGTGTATGTCAACGGCGACAAGGTGACCAGCGTTGCCTGCCACCCTGCGTTCGCCGGTGTGGTCGCGACGATGGCGGCCGTCTACGACGCCTCGTGCACCGAGGGCTCGGCTCTGGTGGACCCCGACACCGGTCGGCTGGCGATCTTCACCTGCCCGCGGACCCGCGAGCAGCACGACCTGCGCCGGACGGCGCTCGAGGAGTGGAGCGCGCTGACGCATGGCTTCATCGGCCGCGGGCCCGACCACGTTGCCGGCCTGCTGGCCGGGTTCTCCTCCCGCCCAGAGCTTTTCGATACCGAACGGCACAAGCTCGGCCGTAGCGTGCAGTGCTACCACCACTACGCGGCCGCGCGTGGCCTGTGGATCACCAACTCGATCGTCCCGCCACAGGCCAACCCGCACGACCCGACCAGTCGGGTGCAGCCGGTTCGGCTGGTCGAGGAGACCGACGAGGGCATCATCGTCGACGGTGCCCAGATGCTGGGCACCGGCGCCGCGGTGGCGGACGCGATCTTCGTCACCAGCGTCCGGCCGCTGGCCCCCGACGAGACCGCCCGAGCGGTTTCGTTTGTGGTACCGGTCGCAGCGCCCGGCCTGAAGTTGTTGTGTCGCAGGCCCTATGCGACGGCAGGGGAGCAGTTCGACTACCCGCTGAGCGCCCGGTTCGACGAGACCGACTCCATGGTGGTGTTCGACCGCGTGCTGGTGCCGTGGTCGAGTGTGTTCGCCGCCGGCGACGTCTCGGTGGTCAACAGCCAGTTCTTCGGCACCGCCGCCCATCAGATCGGTAACCTGCAGTCGATCATCCGGCTCACCGCCAAGCTGCGCTTCGTCACCGGGGTGGCCAGTCTGATCGTCAAGGCCAACGGCCGCGATACCGACCCGGCGATCAAGGGACAGCTCGCCGAACTGGCTACGGTGCAGACGGTCTCGGAGGCTTTGACCCACGCCACGCACACCCACGCCGAGCCCGACGAATTCGGAGTGTACCGCCCGGCAGGCAAGTACCTCTACGCAGCGTTGGGCATGCAGACCGAGGTCTACCCGAAGGCCATCAGGCTGCTCGGCGAGCTCGCGGGCGGCGGTGTGATCCAAGTGCCCTCGTCGGTGCTGGATCTGCACGACCCCGAGCAGGTGGCAGCGATGGAGGTGGTGATGGGCTCGGACCGGCTTCCGGTGACCGAGAGGGTCAAGCTGTTCAAGCTGGCCTGGGATCTGGTCGGCTCGGAGTTCGCCGGCCGCCACGTGCAGTACGAGCGGTTCTACTCGGGCGCGCCGGCGGTGGTGCGGGCGCAGGCGCACCGCTTCTATCCGTTCGCCGATGCCGAGGCCCTCGTCGGCGACTTCCTGGCGTCCTACAGCGCATGACCGGTCCGACCATCGACCTCGCCGCTGCGCTGGCCCCCACCGGGTTGGTCGGTGTGGCGCCGACCGGGCGAGGTAGCTGCGACGGCATCCGGGTGGCGGTCAAGGATCTGTTCGACATCGCAGGAACCGTTACGGCAGCGGGCAATCCGACGCTGGCCGATGGCCCCGCAGCGACGCGGCACGCGGCGGCGGTGGCGGCGCTGTTGTCGGCCGGGGCGACTGTCGTGGCCAAGACTGCCACCGACGAGCTCGCGATGGGGATGTTCGGCGTCAACGCCCACTACGGCACACCGCCCAACCCGACCGCACCCGATCGGGTGCCCGGCGGGTCGAGCAGCGGCTCGGCAAGCCTGGTGGCCGCCGATCAGGCCGACCTGGGTCTGGGCACCGACACTGGCGGTTCGATCCGGGTGCCCGCCGCGTTCTGCGGGCTGGCCGGCCTGCGTACCACTCACGGGCGTATCGACACAGCGGGGGTGCGGGCGATGGCGCCGGGGTTCGACACGGTCGGGCTAATGGCAGCCGAAACAGGCGTCTTGACAAGGGCTTTCGGCGCACTGGCTGCCCCAAGAGCGCCGCGCCGCATCGCGAAGCTGGTGCTGCTCACCGATCCGGTCGCACTGGCATCGGCCGGCGCGGCGACCCGCACCCGGGCGGTCGCGGCCGACTGGTCACAGCGTCTGGGTCTGCCGCTGCACACCGCAGCCCTGCCCGATGGCGCCGACCTGGTGGACGTGTTCTGGCCGCTGATGAGCGCGCAGCTGTGGGCCACCAACGGCGCCTGGATGATGGGGGCGCAGCCGGTGCTCGGGACGGGCATCGCCGAGCGGATCCACGCCGCCGGCAACGTGACCGAGGCCGAGATCGAGGCCGCCGAAGCGCGGCGCACCCGATTCCGCGAGCGCCTCGACGCGCTACTCGCCGGTGCCGTGGCGGTGCTGCCTACCACGATGGACGCCGCCCCCGCACGCACCGCCGACCACGCCGCGCTGATGGCCTACCGTGACCGCAACCTGGCGTTCGTGGTGCCTGCGTCGCTGGCCGGCGCGCCGCAGCTGACCCTGCCGCAGGGCACGGTCATCGACCCGGCCACCGGCACCGAGGCGCCGGTCGGGGTCTCGCTGCTCGGGCTGCCCGGTGACGACGAGCTGCTGCTGTCGCTGGCGGAGGCACTGCGATGACCGAGCGCCGCGCCCCGGCGCCGTTCGCGCTGAGTACCGACGCGCGCCGGCTGACCGCCCCGTCCGGAGCGACGGTCGTGGTCAATGTCGTGGTCAACATCGAGCATTGGACGCTGGACGCGCCGATGCCCCGGGCCGCACTGCCCGCCCCGCACGGGGTATCGGTGGTGCCCGACGTGGCCAACCACTCGTGGGTGCTCTACGGCCTGCGCGTGGGACTGCCGCGCCTGGCCGCCGCACTCGCGCCGCTGGGCTCCGCGGTCACCGTCGCATTGAACGCCGACGTGATCGACCACTACCCGCAGGTTGCCGACCTGATCGAGGAGCGCGGCTGGGAGGTGGTGGCGCACGGGCTGCGGCAGCGCTCGATCCAGTCCTACGATGCCGAGGAACCCGTTGTCGCCGAGGCGGTTTCGCGGATCCGTCAGCGGTTCGGCAGCGACGGGTGGCCGCGTGGCTGGCTGAGCCCCGGGATGAACCAGACCGACGACTCGCTGCGGATCATGCGCGAGCACGGCCTGGAGTTCAACCACGACTGGATGATCGATGACCGGCCGGTGTGGTTGAGCACGGCGGCCGGCCCGATCCTGGGGCTGCCGTACACGCTGACCCTCAACGACGTCACCACCTACCAGATCGGGCTGCAAGCCGACGGGGCGCTGGCCGACCGCACGCTGCGCAGCCTGCAGCGACACCGCGCCGAAGGCGCGCTCAACCCGGTGGTCATGCCGATCGGGCTGCACCCGCACATCGTCGGGGTGGCGCACCGCATCGGTGAGATCGAGCAGGTCGTGGCGGCCGTCGTGGACGCACCGGATGTCGTGGCGATGACGTCCTCGCAGATCCACGACTGGTACGTCGATCAGGTGCCGGCACCATGACCGTTGCGTTGCGGCCGTGGACTGGGGAGGCCGACGACTACCTGGCCGGGACGGCCCGGCTGCTCGCCGAACTGGAGCCGAGGGTGCGGGCGTTCAGCCACGTCGATCTCGACGGCGCCCGGGCGGACGCCGGCCGGGCCGACGGCCCACTGGCCGGCATGCCGATCGCGGTCAAGGAGATCATCGACGTTGCCGGGATGCCGGTCACGCTCGGCTCGACGGTGTTCACCGGCCGCATCGCCACCCGGGACGCCGAGGCCGTCGCCCGGCTGCGGCGAGCCGGCGCCGTCGTCGTCGGCATGACCACCACCACGCCGTTCGCCTGCGGCACCACCACCGACACCGACAACCCGCACCGGCCGGGCCACACCCCGGGCGGCAGCTCGGCGGGCTCGGCGGCCGCCGTGGGCGCCGGCATGCTGCCGGTGGCGCTGGCCAGCCAGAGCCAGGCCTCCACGCTCCGGCCCGCATCGTATTGCGGCGCATGGGGTTTCAAACCGTCTCACCTGCGGTTTCCGCGGGAGGGTATGCACCTGCTGGCCGGCATCCTCGACGACCTCGGCCTGATCGCCGCCTCCGTTGATGACCTGACCGCGGTGTTCGGTGTGCTGGCCGAACCGCCCGCTGCGCCCCTCACCCCGCGGCGTCCGCTGCGGGTCGGGCGGCTGCGACTCGACGACGGCGGGCTGCCGCGGGCAGCCACCGTCGCCGCCCTCGACGATCTGCTGGGCCGGCTGGGTGCACCTGAGGTCACCGTCGAGGCCGACACCCCGGCGCTGGCCGAGATGGACTGGCTGCTCGCCGGATCCGGACACACCTGCTTCGACCTGTTCGCCGGGCAGAGTGCCACCCGGCTGGCCCACTACGCCGCCGCCGGCGAGCCCGACCCGCGGCTGCGCGAAATGGTCACCCACGCCGCCGAACTCGGTGCAGATGGCGTGGCCCGCGCCCTGGCGCACCGTGACCGGTTGCGCGATGCGTGGGCGGGCCTGGCCGACCACTACGACGTGCTGGTGGCGCTGGCCACCACCAACCCCGCCCCGGTCGGTCACGCCAGCACCGGCTGCCGCCGACTGCCCGCCACCTCGTCGCTGCTCGGCATCCCCGCCCTGACGGCGCCGTGGCTGACGGTCGACGGCCTGCCGCAAGGCGTGCAACTTCTCGGTTTCGAGGGCCGCGACGAGGATTTGCTCGCCGCCGCCCGGGTTCTAACTCTGACAGGAGTGAACGCATGACGGCACTGGACGACCTGAACGAACGGGTTCGCCGGGAACTGGACCTGACCGGCTACCCGCGGCCGCAGTGGTTGACCCCGCGGCACCGTGACGGCGAGCCCGTGGTCGACGTCCTGATCGTGGGCGGTGGCCAGGCCGGGTTGACGGTAGCCTTCGCGCTCAAACGGCGCGCCATCATCAACACGATGATCCTGGAATCCGCACCCGCCGGCTCGGAGGGGCCGTGGACCACGTACGCGGCCATGCACACCCTGCGCACCCCCAAAGGCCTGACCGGTCCGGATCAGGGGCTGCCCGCGCTCACCCCGGAATCCTGGTATTGCGCCGCCCATGGCGACGATGCTTGGGAGGAAATCGATTTCATCCCCAAGGAACACTGGCAGGACTATCTGCTCTGGTTCCGGCAGGTGACGCGGCCCAGGATGCGCAACGACATCGCCGTCAGCGGGATCCGCGACGCCGGCGACGGACTGCTGGAGGTCAGCCACACCGGCGGGCGCACGTTCGCGCGACGGGTGGTACTGGCCACCGGAATGGCGGGCAACGGCGAGTGGAGCGTGCCGCCGGTCATCCGCAACGCACTGCCGCCGCACCGCTACGTACATACTGGCGCACCGGTGGACTTCACCCGCTTCGCCGGCCAGCGGGTCGGGGTGCTGGGCGGCGGCGCGTCGGCGTTCGACTACGGCGCCAGCGCCCTGGAGCACGGCGCGGCCAGCGTCGACCTGTTCTACCGGCGGCCGCACGTTCCGCGGGTCAACCCGTTCCGCTGGATGGAGTTCTACGCCTTCGGCGCGCACTTCCCGGACCTGCCCGACGAGGACAAGTGGAAGTTCACCGTGCAGTTCACCCGCACCAATCAGCCTCCGCCGCAACAGACCTGGTACCGCTGCACCCGGTGGGACACCTTCGCCTGGCATACCGCGGCGGACTGGTCGAGGGTGAAAATGGACGGCGACGAGATCGTGGTGTACACCGGTGCCGGCGAGTTCCGGTTCGACGCGGTGATCAGTGGCACCGGCCCGAACGTGGACCTCACCGTACGGCCCGAACTGCGGGAACTGACACCACACGTCGCGCTGTGGGGGGATCGCTTCGCCGCCCCGGCCGGCTGGGAGGACGACGCCCTGATCCGCTACCCGTACCTCGGGCCGGGCTTCGAGTTCACCGAGCGCGATCCCGGAACGGCGCCGTGGCTGACGCGAGTGCACGACTTCGCCTATGGCGCAAGGCTCTCCATGGGTCTCAGCGGTAACATGAACTCGGGCTTGGCGGCCGGCGGCCGGCGGCTGGCCGAGGCGCTGTCGCGGGGCCTGTTCCTGGAGGACCGGCACCAGCTCTTCGCCGCCTATCAGGACTACGACGTCCCCGAACTGGTGGACCTGGGCCGGCCGACCGAGCGGGTGGGTATGACGTGACCCGTGATCTCGTCGGCTACGGCCGAAACCGCCCCGACCCGCGGTGGCCGGGCGGTGCCCGCCTGGCGGTCAACATCGCGGTCAACATCGAGGAGGGCGCGGAGGATGCTGTTGGCGACGGCGCTGCACGCAGCGAGGCGCCGCTGACCGACGCCGCGGACGCCGGTGCCGACGTGCCGGGCCGCGACCTGGCGGCCGAGTCGATGATGGCCTACGGCAGCCGGGTCGGCTTCTGGCGGGTGTACCGCCTGCTCGCCGAACGCGGTATGGTGGCGACCGCTTCAGCGTGTGCGGTTGCGCTGCAACGCAATCCGGCCATCGCCGTCGCAGCCCGCGAGGCCGGGTGGGACCTGCTTGGCCACGGCTACCGGTTCGCTAAGCACTACCTGCTCGCGCCCGACGAGGAACGCAGGCAGATCGAGCTGGCGCTGGCCTCGTTCGAACAGAGCTGGGGGTCCCGGCCGGCCGGCTGGTACTGCCGGTACGGACCGTCGCTACACACCCGCGAAATCCTGCTCGACACGGGCGGTTTCAGCTACGACTCGGATGCCTACGACGACGAGCTGCCGTACTGGACGCGGGTGGGGGAGCGGCCGCACCTGGTCATCCCGCACACGTTCTCCAACAACGACAACAAGTATGCGAAGGGCTGGTGGTCCACCAGCGACGACGCGTTCACCTACCTGCGCGACGCGTTCGACGTCCTCTACGCCGAGGGCGCGGCCATGCTGGTGGTGTCGGTGCACCCCCGGCTGTCCGGTCACCCGGCCCGCGCGGCCGGGCTGGCGCGGTTCCTCGACTACATGCTGGGCCACGACGAAGTCTGGGTGTGCACCCGCGCGGCGATCGCCGCGCACTGGCGCCGGACCCATCCCCATGACTGAGCGCCTGCTGTTGCACGGCGGGATCGTGTTGACCGGCCCCGGCTGGTGCCCCGAGCCCGCCGACCTGCTCATCGCCGCGGACGGCGGCATCGAGGCGGTCGAGGCGCCCGGGCACCTCGCCGGAGCCGACGCCGCGATCCGCGACATCACGGGCCGGCTGGTGATCCCGGGACTGGTCAACGCGCACACCCACTCCCACACCGCCCTGGCGCGCGGGGCGGCGCGGGCCTGGACGCTGGAGGCCTCGTTGCTCAACGGCGGGTGGATGGCCGCACCCCGCTGCGAGGAACTCGCTGAGCTGGCCGCTGTGCTGACCGCCACCGAGCTGATCGCCTCCGGCTGCACCGGCGCGTTCGATCTGCTGGCGCAGACCGGTGGTCCCGACCCGGCCGGCTGCTATGCCGCCGCCCGTGGCTACGCCCGGGCGGGGCTGCGCACCGTGCTCGCACCGATGGTGGCCGACCGCACCGTGCACGAAGCGATCTCCACGATCGGCGCGTGCTGCGGAATACCGCCGCCGGGCCCGCCCACAGCCGACATCCTCACCGCGTGCACCGCCTACGTCGAGGACTTCCCGGCGCTCGGAGATGTCACGCCGGCGCTGGCGCCGACCATCCCGGCGCACTGCTCCCCGGAGCTGACAGTCGGGCTGGCCGAGCTGGCCGCCCGGCACGGGCTGCGAGTGCACACCCATCTCGCCGAGTCCAAACCGCAGGCGCTGGCCGGCGCGTCGCGCTTCGGGCACTCGATCACCCGCGAACTGGCTCGCCTCGGGCTACTCGACGAACGGCTCACGGTGGCCCACGCCGTCTGGGTCGACGACCATGACATGCGGTTGCTGGCGGATGCCGGCGTGGTCGCGGTCACGGTGCCCGGCAGCAACCTGCGGCTGGGCTCGGGTGTGGCCGACACCAGCGGGCTGCTGGAGGCCGGGGTGCGGCTGGCGGTCGGCACCGACGGCGCCAACTCCGCCGACGCCTTCGACGCACTCGACGCGGTCCGGCTCACCGCGCTGCTCGCTCGGGTCAGCGAGCGGCCGGCCGAGCAGTGGCTGACCGTCGAGGAGGTCCTGGATGCCGCCACGGTCGGCGGCGCGGCAGCCTGCGGCTGGACCAACACCGGCCGGCTGGCCCCCGGTCAGCGCGCCGACCTCGTGCTGCTCGATCTCGGGGCGCGGGCCTTCCGGCCGCGCACCGACCTGGCTAACCAGCTGCTGACCGCGGCGCGCGCGGCCGACGTCACCGACGTCGCCATCGGCGGCCGGTTCGTCTACCGCGACGGCGCGTTCCCCGACGTCGACGTCGACGCGGCGCTGAACCGGTTCGACGAGCTGGCAACGGAATTCAGCGCCCGGGTGGCCCCGGCGCGGGCCGACGCCGACCGTCAGGCGACGGAGGCGGCGACCGCGCTGGCGCAGCTGCGCCGCGCGCCGTCGCCGGTGCGCCGCCTCATCGAGTGGCGATGAACACCCCGTGCGGACGCTGGTAGTCGCTCGACTCGTGCACGTCGGTCAAGCCGGCCGCGCGCAGCAACTCGATGAACTCCTCGGAGCGCCGGGCCCGGCCTGCGGTCTCCACTCGCATCATCAGGTCGAACATCGGGCCGAACGTGCCCGGCGGATCGCCGGGCAACTCGAATACCACCACCTGCCCGCCGGGGCGGCACAGCGCGGCTGACACCTGCAACACCGCCGCGCAGTCGGTGTCGTCGAGGTCGTGCAGCAGGTGCGACAGCAGCACCACGTCGTAGCCGCCCTCGGTGCCGGCTCGATCGGCGGCGCCCGACGCGAGCAGGTCCACCTCCCTCACGTCGACCATCTCGCCGACCCCGAACTCGGCGAGATGGTCGCGCGCCCATGCCGCGACGGGCGGCAGGTCGATCAAGGTCACCCGCGCGCCGGCAGCGGCCAGCGGTGCGGCATAGGAGCCTAGGCCGCCGCCGAGGTCGGCGATCTTGGCGCCCGGCCCCACTCCGGGTAGCCGGGTCAGATCGGGGCCGGTCTCGCGGGCGAGAACGATGAGCGCCCTGAGGAATTCGCGCACCTGGTCGGGGTCGGCGGCCAGCCGCGTCCGCCACGGGTCGAGCCGGGGCCGGCCGGTGCGCACGCTGTCGGCCAGCGACAGCCACGCGTTGGCGAAGAACGCCTCCTTCTCGGCGATCAGCCGCAGGTCGCCATCGGCGCGGAGCCGGCGCGCCACCGGTACCGCCTGATAGCGGCCGGAGTCGACGGTGAGCAAGCCCAGTCCGGTCAGTGCGTCCAGCAGGGCTCGGGTGGCCAGCGGTTCGGTGCCGAGTCGCTCGGTGACGGCATCGGCGGGCAGTGGCGCGTCGCCGAGCACGTCGAATACCCCGAGGCGGGCGGCCGCGGTCAGCGCCGCCGCCGGTTGGTAGCCGGTCATCGTGTCGATGACGTCGAACACGCCCAGGCTCATCTCGGTCCCTTTCGCATCGCGCGGTACGCCTTGAGGCCGGACCACAGGGTGCGCGCCTCCCGCGCCACGCCGTCCAGCCGGTCTCGGCGTCGCGTCCCCAGCACGGCCGCCGCGGCGGCGCTGCCCGACACACCGGACAGCCCGCCGCCGGGGTGCTGCCCGGCGCCGGTGAGGAACAGCCAGGGCAGCTCGGTCCGCATATCGGCGTGCCCGGGCGGGCGCCAGCCCAGCAGCTGGTCGAGGGTGTTGTCGAGGTGGTTCGGGTTGCCGTCGCCGCCGATGCGCGCCGCCCAGGTCAGTGGCCCGGACACCACGACGTCGACCAGCCCGACGCGTAGGTCTACGCCGAGCACCGAGCCCACCTGGTCGATCACCCGGTCGGCGGCCTCGCGTTCGCGCTCCGGGGTCCACGGGCCGTCGGCCCGGTGCAGCGGCACGATCGAGCTCATCCACACCGCGCTGCCGGTGACCCCCTCGGGCTGGCGGACCTGACCGACCATCGACCACGGTGATGACGGCAGCCGTCCGGCCAGCACGTCGGCGAACCCGCTGCGGACGTCCTGCGGTGTGGCCAGCGCGTACCAGACGGCGTCGGGGTCCTCCAGCGGCAGGGTGAGAGCCCGGTCGTGGACGACGGTGACGGTCAACTCGGCGATGTTGAAGTGTCCGCTGTGTAGCCCGCGGGCGATAGCGCGCATCGCCGGGGCGGGGTCGGTGAGCAGGGCGGCGGTGCGCGGCAACCCGATGGCCGAGACCACCGCGTCGGCGGTCAGTATCGTGCCGTCAGCGAGTTCAACTCGGCCGCAGCAGTTTCCGTCACTTGCCAGTGCGACGGCGGCGGCGCCGGTGCGCACCGTGGCGCCCGCCCGTTCGAGTGCGGCGACCAGCGCGTCTACCAGCGCCCGGGACCCGCCGGCGGGGCGGACGGCGGCGCCGCGATGCGCCGCGGGCAGCAGCAGCGCGAACAGGCCGCTGCCCGGCGCCCACGCCGGAACCTGCGCGTGCGCGGCCTGCAGGGCCATCGCCGCCCGGGTGTGCGGATCGGCGACGGCGGCCTCGAGCACCGTCTCGGCGGACTGCAGCAGCGTACGGAACAGTTCGTCACCGCCGGGCAGCGCCGCCAGCGCGGCCGCCACGTGAGTCAGCGTAGGGGCGCTGTCGAAGGTGTCTAGCAGCCTGAACAGGGCATCGGACAGTTCGACGAGGCGCTGGTAGGCGGGTCCGTCGTCACCCAGCGCCGCGACGGTGGCCGCGACGTCGGTGTAGAAGACGCGCCGCTGCCCGTCGCCGAACGCGACACCGGCCAGCACCAGATGCTCGCGGTAGCGCAGGGCGCGGTCGCCGAGGGCAGGGTCGTCGAGGCCGAGCTCGACGGCGACCGGGTACACGCCGCCGTGCTCGAACGCGCCGCGTTCGACCAGCACTCCGGACGGGTGCCGTTCGGTCCACACGCAGCCGCCGGGTTCGGCGCCCTGTTCGACGACGGTGACGCGGCGCCCGGCCCGGGCCAGTCGCAACGCGACGATCAGCCCGTTGTGCCCACCGCCGACGACGACCACGTCGGACACAGCGCTCACCGGGACACCACGGAATGACCGGCGGCGACCAGCCCGGCCTTCACCCCGACCCGGTCGGCCAGCGGACGGCAGCGCACGATCTGGGCGGCCTCGTCGACGGTGGTGCAGCGGTGATCGGCCACCACCTGCACGCCGTCCACCCACACGTCGCGCACCGACCGCGGCGACGCGCCGTAGACCAGTTGGGCCACCGGGTCGTGCAGCACCGCGACGTCCACGGTGTCCTGCAGCAGCACCAGGTCGGCGCGTTTGCCCGGCTCCAGCGACCCGATCAGGTGGTCCAGGCCCAGCGCCCGCGCGCCGTCGATGGTGGCCATCGTCAGCACGTCGAGCGCATCGATCACCAGTGCGTCGAGGTGGTGGACCTTCTGCAGCAGGGCCGCCGTCTTGACGGCCTGCAGCATGTCCTGGCTGTCGTTGGAGGCGGCGCCGTCGGTGCCGATGCCGACGGGTACGCCGGCCGCCCGCAGCCGCGGCACCGGGCAGACGCCCGAGGCCAGGATCATGTTGGCGACCGGGTTGTGGGCGATCGCGGCACCGTGTCGGGCGAAGGTGGCGATGTCGGCCTCGGTCAGCCACACGCCGTGCCCGGCGATGAGCGGCCGTTCGAACAGCCCGGCCCGCTCGGAGTGCTCCACGGTGCGGTGCCCCCAGCGGTGCCGGGCGGTGGTCAGCTCCTCACGCACCTCGGCCAGGTGGGTGTGCACACTCCAGCCGGCGCCGCGGCACTGTTCCACCCCGGCCGCGAGCAGTTCGTCACTCTGCCCGAGCAGGGTGCCGACGCCGTAGCGGAAGTCCACCAGCGGCGCGGCCGCGGCGTGCGCGGCCAGGTCGTGCTGTTCGGCGAGCACGTCGTCGATCACCTCGGCGGCCGTCACCGTGGTGCTGCGCTCGAGCAGCGGCAGATCCTCGGCCCCGTAGGCGACCACGCCGCGCATCCCGGCCCGGGTCAGCCCGTCGACCACACCGAGACTGGCCCGCGAGCCGATGTTGGTGTGGCAGAACATGTCGTTGACGGTGGTGACCCCGGACAGCAGCATCTCGACGGCGCGCAGTGCGGTGCCCTCGGCGGCGTCCTCGCGGGTCAGCACCATGCCCAGCGGCGCGACCACCCCGTCTGCCCACTCGAACAGCGACAGCTCCGAGCCCATCCCGGTGGCCAGCGATTCCGACAGATGGGTGTGGGTCGAGATCAGTCCCGGGATCACCAGCCCGGTGCCGTCGCCGTGCACCGGCAGGTCCGGCTGAGCGGCGGCCAGGGCGGCGTAGCCGCCGACCGCGACGATGGCGCCGTCGCGCACGTGCACCGCTGCGTCGGCGAGCACGCCGTCCAGATGAGCGCCGGGGGTGCGGTCGCGCTCGGCGGGTGCGGGCAGGCCGGCCATCGACAGCACGTAGCGGCCACGGACCAGGAACTCGGTCACGACGCCACCTCGGCGAGCACGGTGCGCAGCACGCCGATGAAGGTGTCGATCTCGGCGTCGCTGATGACCAGCGGGGGCATGATCCGCACCGTGCCCGACTGGTTGAGCACCGAGCCGACCAGCACCCCGTGCTGTTGCATCCGCGCCACCAGCGGGTTGGCGTCCACGGACAGCTCGATCGCGCACCACAGGCCCCTGCCGCGGATGTCGATGAGCAGACCGGGAAACTCGTCGCCCACCGCGCTGAGCCCGCCGCGCAGGTAGGCGCCGGCCTCCACGACACGGTCGAGCAGGCCGTCGGCGATGATGTCGAACGCGGCGATGCCGGCTGCGCACGCCACCGGGTTGCCGCCCATGGTGGTCAGGTGGGACAGCGGAGGGTCGACGAAGGTCGCGAACAGTTCCGCCGAGGCGAGCACCGCCCCGAGCGGCAATCCGCCGCCGACGGCCTTGGCCATCGTGATGATGTCGGGACGCACATCCACATGTTGGTGGGCGAACCACTTGCCGGAGCGGCCCATGCCGCCCTGCACCTCGTCGACGATCAGCAGCGCTCCGGCGGCGTCGCACAACCCGCGCAGCCCGGGCAGGAAGTCGTCGGACGGCACCCGGATCCCGCCCTCGCCCTGGATGGGTTCGACGATCACCGCCGCGGTGCGCTCGTCGATGGCTGCCGCGGCGGCGGTCAGGTCGTCGTAGGGGACGAAGACCACCTCCTCGAGCAGGGGTTCGAACGGGAGGCGCCACTCCTCGCGCCAGCTGACCGACAGGGCGCCCAGCGTGCGGCCGTGGTAGGCGCGTTCGAACGCTACGAACTTGGGCCGGCCGGTGTGCTTGCGGGCGAGTTTCAGTGCGCACTCGCTGGATTCGGCGCCCGACGACGTCAGGTACGCCATGTCGAAGCCGTCACCGGCTGCGCCGGTGAGCCGTTCGACGAGCTCGACCTGTTCGGGGACCACGAACCGGCCGTAGACGTTGACGTGGGCGTAGCGGGCGGCCTGTTCCTGGATCGCCGCGACCACCTTCGGGTGGCAGTGCCCGACGTTGGCGACGCCGATGCCGGAGGTCATGTCGAGGTAGCTGCGGCCGTCGGCGGTGGTGACGGTGCAGCCGCGGGCCTGCGCGACCACGAACTCCTTTCGGCCCGGCACGGTTTGGGACAAGTGGGCGACGAAGCGGTCCCGATAGGACTCGATCTCGCGGCTGGACATGGTGGGGTTCAACGGATCTCCTGGTTGGATGTGAGGGGTCGCGGGGCGCGGCCCATCACGTCCGCGGGCAGCCGGCCGGGACCGTCCCGGCTGGCCGCAGGCCCCGCAGTGCTATGAAGCGGGTCCGGGTGAGTTCGCCGAGCGTCCAGCCCAGGCCTTCTCGTCCGCTGCCGGCGAGGTCGACGCCGCCGAACGGGACGATCGGCGGCCGATAGTTGTTGGTGCCATTGACCACGACGCCGCCGAAGTCGAGCCGGGAGGCCATCGCCACCGCGGCCGGCCAATCGGCGGAGAACACCGCGGCGGTCAACCGCAGCCGGGTGGCGTTGGCCAGGGCCAGCGCCTCGGCGTCGGAGTCGACGGCGGTGACCGGGAACACCGGGCCGAAGATCTCGTCGTCGTGCAGCACTGCGGCCGCGGCGGGCACGTCGGCCAGCACGGTCGGGGCGCACCAGGCGCCGTCGGGCGGGCTTCCGAGCAGCCGGGTGGCGCCGTCGTCGACCGCGCGGATCACCTGTTGTTCGACGCGGGCCGCCGCGGCGTCGTCGATGAGCGGCCCCAGGCGGGCGCCGTCGGCCAGCGGGTCCTGGGGGGTGATTTCGCCGAGCGCGGCGACCAGCCGGTCGGTGAGCTCGGTGGCCACTGAACGATGTGCGATAAGCCTTTTCGTGGCCGCGCAGGCCTGCCCGTTCATCAGCAGCCGGCCGCGCAGTGTCTCGGAGACCACTAGGTCCAGGTCGGCGTCGGCGCGCACGATGGCCGCGCCGTTGCCACCGAGTTCCAGGTGCAGCGGCCGCAGCAGGTGGGCGGTGGATTGGGCCACCGACACCCCGGCGCCGACCGACCCGGTCAGCGACACCGCGTCGACGCCGGCGGCGCAGCACAGCGCGGCGGAGGTCGGTGTGTCGGCGTCGACGTACTGCAGCACCCCGGACGGCAGGTGGCGGGCCAGCACGTGGAGGGCGGCCTGGGTGGCCAGTGGGTTCTGCGGCGGCAGTTTGACGATCGCGACGTTGCCCGCGGCCAGCGCGGCGGCGGCCTTCTCCATCGTCAGTTCGATGGGGAAGTTGAACGGGATGACGGCTACCACGACGCCCAGCGGGACCTGCTCGACGAAGGTGAGGTCGCGTTCGCCGCCGGGCAGCGCGCCGGTGGGGGCCAGCGCGCCCGCCAGCATGCGGCCCAGTTCGGCGTTGCGGCGTAGCAGCGCGATCGCGCCCATGACCTCGTGGCGGGCCTGCGGCAGGATCTTGCCGGACTCGCGGGCATGAGATAGCGCGAGTTCTTCTGCACTGCGGGCCACTTCGTCGGCGGCGGCGTCCAGTAGGGCGGCCCGCTGGTGTGGTGCCGCGGCAGCCCAGGCGGGGTAGGCGGCCCGTGCCGCGGCCACCACCGACTCGACGTCGTCGAGCGCCAGTGCGGTGATCTCACCGACCGGCTCGCCGCTTCCCGCCGCGCGTACGGTGCGCGGGGTCAGGGTCACAGCCGGGCCGCCTCGGCAGCTAGCCGCGCCACCAGTGCCGCAGTCAGCTCTGGCAGCCCCAGCGGGGTGTCGTGGCCGTCGCCGCGGGCATAGACGGCCCGAATCGAGTGGCCCTCCACGCGACGTCCTTCGCGGTGAAGTCGTTCGGCGAGTTCGCCTTTGGCCTGGGCGATCTGCTCCCGGGTGGGCAGGATGTCGACCACACCGGGCACGGCGTCGAGCGCGCCGCGCAGCTTGACCGCCCCCCGGACCCCGCGCCGCGAAGTGGGCAGTCCGTCGTCGGCGCGGAAGGCGGCGTCGGCCAGGAAGCTGCGGTGCGTCAGGCCGGGGGAGACCCATGCCAGCAGCGTCTGGTAGGCCGGGGCAATCCGGGCGAGCACCACGCCCAGCCCGTCGGCCATCGCGTTGTGCATCTCCGCATACGCCTGCCGCTCGGCCGGACCCCACGTCCAGGTCCCGTCCGAGTGGGGCGTGGCGGTGCAGTCGTGGCGTTCCGGAGACACGGAGCTGCTCCGGTTTTCGAACATGCCCGGGTCGTCGTAGGAGGTGGCCGGGGACTGCGCGCCGCGGAACGTCATGGTCAGCTCGTAAGGCACCAGCACCAGCGGCTCGGAGATCACGAACCGGTCCAGGACAACGCCGTCACGTAGCAGGGGTGCGACGTTGAGCACGTCGGGATCCGCCCCGTCGTCGAGCACGTCGAGCAGTTCGGCCGGGCCGTCGTACCGGCGCGACGGGCGCCAGCCGGCAGCCAGCAGCGCGCTGTTGACGGCGCGGTGCTCACGGCTTGTGGCGTACGGCTTGTACTTGGTGCACGGCAGCAGCAACCCCAGTCGGCCGCGGGTGCCCGGCATCGGCATGGGCTCCCAGTCGTGCTGGACGTAGGCCAGCCACTCGGCGACCCGCTCGTGGCGCAGCGCGTCGACATTGGCCTGCGGCGAGTAGAACCGCATCGTCGGGTCGAGCGCGAACGGCGGGCGGATCTTGCGTTGGGAGGACGCCAGCCGGTTGCGGGGATGCAGCGCGTCGGCATCCGGGCCGGCCAGCGTGGCGGTGTCTGTCACCGTCAGCCGCCCATCTTGATCGAGGTGTCGAGGAACTCGTTGGTGACCAGGGTGTCCGGGGTGACGCCGGAGAGGTCCGTGGTGCTGTATTTGCCCACGATGTCGATCAGCGTCTGCACGCGGTTCTTGTCGAAGCTGCCCATCACACCGTCGGCACCGTTGGCGAAGATACCGTCGGCGACGGCGGTCTTGTGCGCGTACTCGGCGCCCGCGGCGCTGTACACCCAGCCGGTGTTGTACTCGCCGACTAGCTTGACGATCAAGGCGTTGGTGGCCGTCGGATTCTTGATGTAGTCGATCTGGGCCTGCTGCAGGATCGGCACCAGCTTCTTGAGGCAGTCGCCCTTGGCCTTGATGTCGTCGGTGCGCACGGTTAGCGCCTGGAAGTACTCCGGGTAGCCGGCATCGGCCACCAGTTCGCCCACCACTGGCTTGCCCCAGTCGGCGATCTCGTACTGATACATGAACGGTTCGGCGGTGATGAAGCCGGCCTCGGCAAGTTTGCCCTTGGCGGCCACGAACATTCCCGGTTTGTTCTGGTCGCTGCGGTCGATCTGTTTGGCGTCGAGTTGTCCCGAGCCAACGAGGTAGTCGACCCACATGTTCTCCTCCGGACCCACCGACACCGTCGCGCCGGTGGCCTTGAGGTCGCTGATCTTCTTGGCCGCCGGGTAGGTCTGCGGATCCCAGTAGATGGCGTACGGGCTCTTCTCCATGGTGGCCAGCACCGCGGTCACCGGGGTGTCCTTCTCGGCGATCATGTACTCGGTGGTGCGGCCATAGCCGAACAAGATGTCACGGTCCTGGTACAGCAAGGACTGCGCCGCCTGATAGCCGACCGACGGCCCGCCGATGCGGATCTCGACATTGACCCCGGTCGGCTTGCCCGCCGCCATCAGCGGGCCGGACACCGACTTGCGGTTCTTGTCGATCGTGTACTTGTCGCCCAGAAGCGCGTACACGCCGCCGTGTTCGGCCTCGGGTTCCCAGTCGGTCTGGATCACCACGGTCTGCGGGCAGACGCCGGATAGCGCACCCTCGGCGGCGGCCGGTGCCGCAGTGCCCTTGTCGGCGCCCTTGCCACCCCCGCAGGCAGCTAGGCCGACGGACGCGACGAGCAGGGCGCCGGTGATGGCGATGGACCGCCGGAGTCCGGATGTGCGCATTGATGTTCCCTTCCAGGAGTCGGCCGCAGCTCGGTGCAAACGCCGTGCACGGCAATGGGGATAGTGACGAGCGCGGGCGTCGTTGCATCGCGGTCGGACGGGTGTCGGGCCCCTAGGGCGCTCCCCAAGCAGGTGACCATCTACCGACGATTCGGCGACCGAGGCCGCCGAAGAACCAGAAGGCGACGACGCCGAGCAGGCAGGCCGTGAAGACGGTGGCCAGCATCGCTGCAGACTGCAGTCGGGAGCTGTACCGGGCCAGCAGCATCCCCAACCCGATCTCGCCCCGCCCGAAGAAGTAGTCGCCGACCGTCGCGCCGACCACCGCCAGTCCCGCCGCGCTCTGTAGGCCGACGAAGACCTCCGGCAACGCCGAGGGGATCTGCAGCTTCAGCAGGCGGGTCAATGGGCGGGCACCGGCCAGGGTGAACAGGTCGTGCAGGCCGCGGTCCGCGCCGAGCAGGCCCTGCAGCGGATTGATGATGAGGGGGAACAGCGCGATGATCACGACGACGAGGACGCGCGCGAACAACTCGAAGCCGAACCAGAAGCCGATCACCGGGACGATGGCCAGGATCGGGACCGTCTGCAGCAGGATGACCCACGGGTACAGCGAGCGTTCGACCCATTTGGCCTGTGCCATGGCGACCGCCAGCACGCCACCGATCACGATCGCGGCGAGCAGCCCGATGACCGCCACCCGCGCCGACACCCACAGGGCGCTGATGATGTCCGCACGGGTCCCGGCGTCCAGCAGGCCCTTGGCGACGACCTCGTGCGGCGGGGGCAGCAGGAACTTCTCGGTGCTGTCGAGGACGAAGTAGCTCACCGCGTACCAGGCGAGGACTACGAGGACCAGCAGGGCCAGCGGCGGCCCGACCAGCGTCACGATCCGGCGTGCGGTCACGACGCCTCCGCCAGCGCCTTGGCCACCCGTCCGGCGAGCTCGGCGAACTCGGGCTGGTAGCGCAGCTCCAGGCCGCGGGGCAACTCGAAGGGCACGGTGAACTCGTCGACGATGCGGCCGGGCCGGGCCGACATCACCACAACGCGGGTGGACAGGAAGACCGCCTCCTCGACGGAATGGGTGATGAATAGTCCGGCGAAGGAGTGCTCGAGGAACAGCCCCTGGAGCACCAGGTTGAGCCGGCCGCGGGTGATCTCGTCGAGGGCTCCGAACGGCTCGTCGAACAGGAACACCTCGGGCTTGAGCACCAGCGAGCGGGCCAGGCTGGCCCGCATCTTCATCCCGCCGGACAGCTGGCGCGGCAGGTGGTCGGCGAACTCGGTGAGGCCGACGGTGGCCAGCGCGGCGTCCACCTCGTCGGCGATCTGGGCGCGGCTGCGGCCCTGCAGTTCGGCGAGCAGGCCCACGTTGCGGCGCACCGTGCGCCACGGCATCAGCGTCGCATCCTGGAAGACGTAGCCGATGCTATCGGTGGCGAACTCGACAGAACCCGAGCTCGGCTCGTCGAGCTTGGACGCCAGGCGTAGCAATGTGGATTTGCCGCAACCCGACGGCCCGATGACCGAGACGAATTCGCCACGCTCGACCGCCAGATCACAGGGCGCCAGCGCCTCGACCGATCCGAACGTACGACTCACGCGGTAGAACTCCACCAGTGGGCGTGGTGCATTCGGCATGCAGCCGAGGCTAAGGGACCAATTACGCAGGCACGGGCTGGTTTACGACCAATTTACGGCGGTCCCGCAGATGTTCTCAGCTCTGTTACAAACAGGGGGACAGGGGGACACAGATGCGGCTGCGGCGGTGTCCGGTGTCACCTCGAACCGCGATTGTCGGCGGCGTCTCAGGCAGCGGCACCGGACTTTGCCTCCTGCTCGTAACGCGGCCTCGCGTCGCTGGCGGGGGCGTCCGGAATCTACCGCGGCCGCAGGATCCGGGCGTGTCCGAACCGTGTTACCACTGTGACGCGGTGTGACTTGTGTGGCTGGTGTTACGGCGCGCCTCCGCGGATTATCGCGCTCGCGCCGACAGAATCGGCCCATGAAGATGTCAGCGCTTCTCTCGCGTAATACCGGTGCACGGCCAGGCGTCGTGGGACCTGCCCGCGTCGACCGGGACATCGACCGTCTGCTGCGCCGGGTCGGCCCGGGTGACATCGTGGTCCTCGACATTCTCGACCTGGACCGGATGACCGCAGACGCGCTCGTCGACGCCGGAATCGCCGGCGTGGTCAACGCCTCGCCCTCGATCTCCGGCCGGTACCCGAACCTGGGCCCGGAGGTGTTGGTGGCCAACAACATCACCTTGATCGACAGCGCGGGTCCCGAAATCTTCAAGAAGATCAAGGACGGCGCGAAGATCCGCCTGCACAACGGCGGAGTGTATGCCGGTGATCGCCGCCTGGTCCACGGTGTGGAGCGCAGCGACGAAGAGATCGCCGACCTGATGCACGACGCCAAGACCGGTCTGGTGGCGCATTTGGAAGCGTTCGCGGGCAACACCATCGAGTTCATCCGCAGCGAGAGCCCGTTGCTGATCGACGGAATCGGCATCCCCGATATCGACGTCGACGTCTACCGCCGCCACGTGGTGGTGGTCTCCGACGGCCCCGGCGCCGAGGAAGACCTCAAGGCGCTCAAGCCGTTCATCAAGGAATATCAGCCGGTGCTGGTCGGTGTCGGCGGCGGCGCCGACATCCTGCAGAAGGGCGGCTACCGTCCGCAGCTGATCGTCGGTAATCCCGACCAGATGAGCGCCGAGGTGCTCAAGAGCGGCGCCCAGGTGGTCCTTCCGGCCGACGCCGACGGGCATGCCAGCGGCCTGGAACGCATTCAGGATCTCGGCATCGGCGCCATGACCTTCCCGGCAGCCGGTTCGGCCGCCGACCTCGCGTTACTGCTGGTCGACCACCACGGCGCCGCCCTGATCGTCACCGCGGGGCACTCGGCCAACATCGAGGACTTCTTCGACCGCTCCCGCCAGCAGAGCACCCCCTCGACCTTCCTGACCCGCCTCAAGGTCGGTGAGAAGCTGGTCGACGCCAAAGCCGTTGCCACGCTGTATCGCAACCACATCTCCGGCGGTGCCATCGCCATGCTGATTTTGGCGGTGCTGATCGCGATCATCGCCGCGCTGTGGGTCTCGCGGGCCGACACCTTCGTCATCGACTGGATCGTGACCTACTGGAACCGCGTGACGCTGTGGGTGCAGAGCTGGGTGACCTAGCGGGCGGTCACTCGCCGACTGAGGTTCGGCGCTCGCGGGACCCGAGTCAGAAAGGCTCATTGCTGTGATTTCGCTACGCCACCATGCCATTTCGTTGGCCGCGGTTTTCCTTGCCCTGGCGGTCGGGGTGTTCCTGGGCTCCGGCGTGCTGTCGGACACGCTGCTGTCCGGTCTGCGCACCGAGAAGCAGGATCTCAACAAGCAGATCACCGTGCTCACCGACCAGCGCAACGCGTTGAACGAAAAGCTTTCTGCTGCCAATGATTTCGACACCCAGATGTCCGGGCGGATGGTGCGTGACGCGCTGTCGGGCAAGTCGGTGGTGCTGTTTCGCACCCCCGACGCCGATGGCGACGACGTCGAGGCGATGAGCAGGATCATCGGGGCGGCCGGCGGCACTGTGACCGGGACGGTCGCGCTGACCCAGGAGTTCGTAGACGCCAACTCTGCGGAGAAGCTGCGCTCGGTGGTCAACTCCTCGATCGTGCCGGCCGGGGCGCAACTGAGCACCACGCTGGTCGACCAGGGCTCCCAAGCCGGAGATCTGCTCGGCATCGCCCTGCTGATCAACCGCAATCCACAGACCAGACCCGCCGACGACACCCAGCGCGACACCGTGCTAGCCGCGCTGCGCGACACCGGCTTTTTGACCTATTCCGGTGACCGCATCGGCGCGGCCGACACCGCCGTCGTCGTCACCGGGGGAGCGTTGGGCGACGACGCCGGCAACCAGGGCTCCACGGTTGCCCGCTTTGCCGCCGGGATGGCACCGCACGGGTCGGGAACGGTGCTGGCTGGACGGGACGGCTCGGCCACCGGAACCTCGGCGGTGGCGGTGGCCCGCGCTGATGCCGGCATGGCCGCCGACGTCACCACCGTCGACAACATCAACGCAGAATCGGGGCGCGTCACCGCTGTGCTGGCCCTGCAGAGTCTGATCAACGGCGGCGTCCCCGGGAAGTTCGGCATCGGCCCCGGGGCGGCGTCGGTCACCGTTCCCCAGTGACCGCGGCGGTAACCCAGGGGTAACGCAGGCCACTGGCGTGTTAGCACCGCCTTGTCGGCGTCGGTGTTAGGGTGAGATTCCGTGGGTCGGCAGGCCCCAGCTAGTTCACAGCGATCCCCTGCCCGTCGTCACGGAGGCCGCTCTTGCCACCACTGCGTAAGCATCCGCAGACCGCTACCAAGCATCTCTTCGTCAGCGGTGGAGTCGTGTCCTCGCTCGGCAAGGGTCTCACCGCAAGCAGTCTCGGTCAGTTGCTGACCGCGCGCGGCCTGCAGGTGACCATGCAGAAGCTCGACCCCTACCTCAACGTCGACCCGGGAACGATGAATCCGTTCCAGCACGGCGAGGTCTTCGTCACCGAGGATGGCGCCGAGACCGACCTCGACGTCGGCCACTACGAACGCTTCCTGGACCGCAACCTGTCCGGTTCGGCGAATGTGACCACCGGTCAGGTGTATTCGCAGGTGATCGCCAAGGAACGCCGCGGTGAGTACCTCGGCGACACCGTTCAGGTGATTCCGCACATCACCGACGAGATCAAGCGCCGCATCATGGCGATGGCCGAGCCCGACGCTCGCGGCAACCGGCCCGACGTGGTCATCACCGAGATCGGCGGCACCGTCGGTGACATCGAGTCGTTGCCCTTCCTGGAGGCTGCCCGGCAGGTCCGTCATGAAGTCGGTCGGGACAACTGCTTTTTCCTGCACGTGTCGCTTGTCCCGTATCTGGCGCCTTCGGGTGAGCTCAAGACCAAACCGACTCAGCACTCGGTGGCCGCGCTGCGCAGCATCGGCATCAGCCCGGACGCGCTGATCCTGCGCTGCGATCGCGACGTACCCGAGCCGTTGAAGAACAAGATCGCGCTGATGTGCGACGTCGACATCGACGGCGTGATCTCCACTCCCGACGCGCCGTCGATCTACGACATCCCCAAGGTTCTGCACCGCGAGGAACTCGACGCCTACGTGGTCCGCCGGCTGTCGCTGCCGTTCCGTGACGTCGACTGGACCCAGTGGAACGACCTGCTACGCCGCGTGCACGAGCCCAAGGAGACGGTGCGAATCGCCCTGGTGGGCAAGTACGTCGACCTCTCCGATGCCTACCTGTCGGTGGCCGAGGCGCTGCGGGCCGGCGGCTTCGCGCACCGGGCCAAGGTGGAGATGCGCTGGGTGGCCTCCGACGATTGCGAGACCGACAGCGGTGCGGCCGCCGTTCTCGACGACGTGCACGCGGTGCTGATCCCCGGCGGGTTCGGCATCCGCGGTATCGAAGGCAAGATCGGCGCCATCCGGTACGCCCGTCAGCGAGGGCTACCGGTGCTCGGGTTGTGCCTGGGCTTGCAGTGCATCGTGATCGAGGCTGCACGCTCGGTCGGATTGGACGATGCGAACTCGGCCGAATTCGACCCGGGCACAGCGGATCCGGTGATCTCGACGATGGCCGACCAGCGCGACGCGGTCGCCGGCGATGCCGATCTGGGCGGAACCATGCGCCTGGGCGCCTACCCGGCGACGTTGGAAGCGGGATCGATTGTGGCCGAGGCCTATCAGTCCACCCACGTCTCGGAGCGCCACCGGCACCGCTACGAGGTGAACAACGTCTACCGCGACAAGATCGCCGAGAGCGGGTTGCGCTTCTCGGGAACCTCGCCCGACGGTCATCTGGTCGAGTTCGTCGAGTACCCCCGCGAGGTGCATCCGTTCCTGGTGGGCACGCAGGCCCACCCCGAACTGAAGAGCCGGCCCACCCGTCCGCACCCGTTGTTCGTGGCGTTCGTGGGTGCGGCGATCGACTACAAGGCGGCCGAACGCCTGCCGGTGGAGATCCCCGAGCAGCACACTAACGGCACCGACGGCTCCGACGGCCAGGGACATTCGGACACCGCGGCCCCGCCGCTGGCCGAGCAGGTTCCAGAGCATTCAGCCCGTGGCTGACCACGACTTCGCGACTGTTTCCTCTGAAAGCGTCTACCGCGGCAACATTCTCGCGCTGCGGGTCGACCAAGTCCGGATGCCCGGCGGCAACACCGCGACCCGTGAGGTCATCGAGCACTACGGTGCGGTGGCCGTCGCCGCGGTCGACGACAGCGGCCGGGTGGCGCTGGTCTACCAATACCGTCATCCACTCGGCCATCGGCTCTGGGAGTTGCCCGCCGGCCTGCTCGACGAAGCGGGGGAGGATCCCGCTGTGGCCGCCGCCCGAGAACTACGCGAAGAGATCGGCTGGACCGCGCGGGACTGGTGTGTGTTGGTGGACCTCGCGTCGTCGCCGGGATTCAGCGACGAGGTGGTGCGGGTGTACCTGGCCCGTGGCCTCGAGCACGTCGGACGCCCCGCCGCCGAGGATGAAGAAGCCGACCTGACGGTGCACTGGGTCGACCTCGACGACGCCGTCGGGCAGGTGATGGCCGGCGAGATCGTGAATTCGACATCGGCTGCGGGCGTGCTTGCCGCGCACGCCGTCATCGTGAACGGCCGCGATACGCGCCCCGTCGACGCGCCCTGGCCCGACCGGCCGACGGCGCTGGCCGCGCACAAGGCGCCGTCGTGACGATCGTCCCCGATCGATCCGCTCCTGACGTCGAGTCGGCCCTCGGCGGGCAGGTGCAGGGCTACCTCGACCACCTCACCATCGAACGCGGGGTGGCCGCCAACACCATCAGCTCCTACCGGCGCGATCTGCGCCGCTACGTCGAGCACCTGGCCGCCCGCGGTATCGCCGACCTCTGCGACGTCAGCGAGAGCGACGTCAGCGACTTCCTGGTGGCCCTGCGCCGCGGCGACCCGGACACCGGCGCGGTGCCGTTGTCGGCGGTGTCGGCCGCCCGCAGCTTGATCGCGGTGCGCGGCTTCCACCGGTTCGCCGCGGCGGAGGGCATCATCGGAGCCGACGTCGCCCGCGCCGTGAAGCCGCCTACCCCGAGCCGGCGGCTGCCCAAGAGCCTGACCCTCGACGAGGTTCTGGCGCTGCTCGAGGGTGCCGGCGGCGACAGCCCCTCGGACGGTCCGCTGACCCTGCGCAACCGGGCGCTGCTGGAGCTGCTCTATTCGACCGGTGCCCGCATCTCGGAGGCGGTCGGCCTGGACGTCGACGACGTCGACACCGAGGCCCGCTCGGTGCTGCTGCGCGGCAAGGGCGGCAAGCAGCGGCTCGTACCCGTCGGACGCCCCGCCATCGCGGCGTTGGACGCCTACCTGGTCCGCGGCCGTCCCGAACTCGTCCAACGCGGCCGCGGCACGCCGAAGATCTTCCTCAACGCGCGTGGCGGGCAGCTCTCGCGGCAGAGCGCGTGGCAGGTACTGCAGGACGCCGCCGAACGCGCCGGGATCACCGCGGCGGTGTCGCCACACACGCTGCGGCACTCGTTCGCCACTCATCTGCTCGACGGCGGAGCCGACGTCCGGGTGGTCCAGGAGCTGCTCGGGCATGCGTCGGTGACCACGACGCAGATCTACACCCTGGTCACGGTGCATGCGCTGCGCGAGGTGTGGGCCGGCGCCCATCCGCGCGCATGATGTCGCGGGTCTGCCATTCGCCGGGCCGACACACCGTTAGACTTTCGCGGATGTTCGCCACGCCGCCGATTCGCCTGACCACGGGGGGCACGGCGTGACCGACGAGCCAGACGGCGACACGCCGATCGGTCTCACCGGCCGCCCGCCCCGGCCCATTCCCGAACCACAACCCCTGACCTCTCACGGTCCGGCCGTCGTCATCTCGATGTGCAACCAGAAGGGCGGCGTCGGCAAAACCACGTCCACGATCAACCTGGGCGCTGCGCTGGCCGAGTATGGCCGCCGGGTACTGCTGGTCGACCTGGACCCGCAGGGCGCGCTCTCGGCGGGCCTCGGCGTCCCGCATTACGAGCTGGCATCCACCGTCCACAACCTCATGGTCGAGCCGCGGGTGAGTATCGACGAGGTGCTGATCAACACCCGGGTCAAGAACCTGGATCTGGTGCCCAGCAACATCGACCTGTCGGCCGCCGAGATCCAATTGGTCAACGAGGTCGGTCGGGAACAGACCCTGGCCCGCGCCCTGCATCCGGTGCTCGACCGCTATGACTACGTCCTCATCGACTGCCAGCCCTCGCTGGGCCTGCTGACGGTGAACGCACTGGCCTGCTCCGACGGGGTGATCATCCCGACCGAATGCGAGTACTTCTCGCTGCGCGGTCTGGCGTTGCTCACCGACACCGTGGACAAGGTGCGCGATCGGCTCAACCCGCGGCTGACCATCAGCGGCATCCTGATCACCCGATTCGACACCCGCACCGTCAACGCCCGCGAGGTCATGGCCCGGGTGCTGGAGCGCTTCGGCGACCTGGTCTTCGATACCGTCGTCACCCGCACCGTGCGTTTCCCCGAGACCAGCGTCGCCGGCGAACCCATCACCACGTGGGCTCCGAAATCGCTTGGCGCGCAGGCATACCGATCGCTGGCCCGTGAGGTCATCGACCGCTTCGGCAAGTGACCGCCGAGCCGGTGCCCGAAAAGGGCTTCCGTGTCAGGCTGACCAACTTCGAGGGTCCCTTCGACCTGCTGCTGCAGCTGATCTTCGCCCACCGCCTCGACGTGACCGAGGTGGCGCTGCACACGGTGACCGACGAATTCATCGCCTACACCCGCCAGATCGGTCCCCAACTGGAGCTGGACGAGACCACCACGTTCTTGGTGATCGCCGCCACGCTGCTCGATCTCAAGGCTGCCCGGTTGCTGCCCTCGGGCGAGGTCCACGACGAGGAGGACCTGGCCCTGCTGGAGGTGCGCGACCTGTTGTTCGCGCGGCTGCTGCAGTACCGGGCGTTCAAGCACGTCGCGGAGATGTTCGCCGAGCTGGAGGCCGCCGCGTTGCGCAGCTACCCCCGGGCGGTCGCGTTGGAGGATCGGTTCGCCGACCTGCTGCCCGAGGTCATGCTCGGTGTCGACGCCGCCAGCCTCGCCCAGATCGCGGCCGCCGCGTTCACCCCGCGACCGGTGCCCACCGTCGGTACCGAACACCTGCACGCATCGCGGGTGTCGGTGCCCGAACAGGCGGAGCGGCTGCTGGCCTATCTCGAGCAGCGCGGGGTGGGGCACTGGGCATCGTTCAAAGAACTCGTCTCCGACTGCGACGAGCCGATCCAGATCGTCGGGCGCTTCCTGGCGCTGCTCGAACTGTATCGGGCCAGGGCGGTAGCATTCGAGCAGGCAGAACCACTTGGTGTGCTCCAGGTTTCATGGACCGGAGACCGGTTGGTGAACGAAGAGCTCGTCAGAGCCGAGTGGGAAGAAGAGCAGAACCAACCATGACCGACGAAGTACCCGACGTGGACCCCGGGCCGGACCTGGGTCTCGACGTCGCCTCCGCCGAGCCCGACGCCCAGTTGGAGGAAGCCCCGCTCGAGGACGCCGAACTCACCCGGATCCTGGAGGCGTTGTTGCTGGTCGTCGACAGCCCGGTCAACGCCCAGGCGCTGGCCTCGGCGACGGAGCAGCCGGTGGAGCGGATCACCGCCACCCTGGAGGCGATGGCCGCCGATCTGGCGCACCGCGACAGCGGCATCGACCTGCGCGAGGCAGGGGGCGGCTGGCGGATGTACACCCGGTCGCGGTTTGCGCCGTACGTGGAGCGGCTGCTGCTGGACGGGACGCGGTCCAAGCTGACCAGGGCGGCGCTGGAAACCTTGGCGGTGGTGGCCTACCGTCAGCCGGTGACCCGGGCGCGGGTCAGCGCCGTGCGCGGCGTCAATGTCGACGCGGTGATCCGCACCCTGGTGGCCCGCGGGCTGATCACCGAGGCGGGGACCGACGAGGATTCGGGTGCAACGACGTTCGCCACCACCGAGCTGTTCCTCGAGCGGCTCGGCTTGTCGTCGCTGACCGATCTGCCCGACATCGCGCCGTTGTTGCCTGACGTCGACGTGATCGACGACCTGAGCGAAAACTTGGACAGCGAGCCACGTTTCGCCAAACTCGCCGGCGGTCCCGCCGACGCGAAGCTCTCTTTCGATGTGGATACCGATGCCTGATAACGACGGAGTGCGGCTGCAGAAGGTCTTGTCGCAGGCCGGAGTCGCCTCCCGGCGAGTCGCCGAGCGAATGATCCTCGACGGCCGCGTGGAGATCGACGGCCATGTGGTCACCGAGTTGGGTACCCGGGTCGATCCCGAGAACGCCGACATCCGGGTGGACGGGTCGCGGATCATCGTCGACGACACCATGATGTATCTGGCGATCAACAAGCCGATCGGCATGCACTCGACGATGTCCGACGACAAGGGTCGGCCCTGCGTTGGCGATCTGGTGGAACACCGGGTCCGCGGCAACAAGCGGCTGTTCCACGTCGGGCGCCTCGACGCCGACACCGAGGGCCTGCTGCTGTTGACCAACGACGGCGAGCTGGCCCACCGGTTGATGCATCCGTCCTATGAAGTGCCCAAGACCTATCTGGCGACGGTAACCGGTTCGGTGCCAAGAGGTTTGGGTAAGACGCTGCGTGCCGGCATCGAGTTGGACGACGGCCCGGCCAAGGTCGACGACTTCGCGGTGGTCGACGCGGTTCCGGGCAAGACGCTGGTGCGGGTAACCCTGCACGAGGGCCGCAAGCGGATCGTGCGCAGGCTGCTGGCGGCGGCGGGTTTCCCGGTGGAAGCCCTGGTGCGCACCAACATCGGCGAGGTGACGCTGGGCGACCAGCGGCCGGGCAGCATCCGCGTGCTCAGCCGGAAGGAAGTCGGCGAACTGTACAAGGCGGTGGGTCTGTGATGAGCGGTGTGGTGGTCGCGGTCGACGGACCCGCGGGTACCGGAAAGTCCTCGGTGTCGCGAGGTTTGGCGCGCGCGTTGCGCGCCCGCTACCTCGACACGGGGGCGATGTACCGGATCGTCACGCTGTCGATGCTGCGCGACGGGGTGGACCTGGGCAATCCGAGCGCCATCGCTGCCGCCACCGACGTGCCCATGTCGGTGGGCTACGACCCCGACGCCGACGGCGCTTACCTTGGCGGTGAAGACGTTTCGGCAGAGATCCGCGGCGACGAGGTGACCCGCGCGGTCTCGGCGGTCTCGGCGGTCCCGCAGGTGCGAACCCGGCTGGTGACACTCCAGCGGGAGCTGGCCGCCGGCCCGGACAGCGTGGTCGTCGAAGGCCGCGACATCGGCACCGTCGTCCTGCCGGACGCCGATGTCAAGATCTTCCTGACCGCCTCCGCCGAGACCAGGGCCCGGCGACGCAACAACCAGAACATCGCCGCCGGGTTGGCCGACGATTACGAGACCGTGCTCGCCGACGTGCGACGGCGCGACCACCTGGACTCCACGCGCGCGGTGTCGCCGTTGCGGCCCGCCGACGATGCCCTCATCGTCGACACCAGCGAGATGTCCGAGGCCGAGGTGGTCGCCCATCTGCTGGACCTCGTCGAGCAGCGAAGCGGAGCGGTGCGATGAGCGAAGACGGCACCTGGTCGGACGAAGGCGACTGGGAACTCGGCGAGGAATTCCTCGACGGTGAGGACGCGGAGTCCTACGCCCCGCCGCCGGTGGTGGCGATCGTCGGGCGGCCCAACGTCGGCAAGTCGACCCTGGTCAACCGGATCCTGGGCCGGCGCGAGGCCGTCGTGCAGGATCTGCCCGGGGTGACCCGCGACCGGGTCTCCTACGACGCGTCGTGGACCGGGCGGCGCTTCGTCGTGCAGGACACCGGCGGTTGGGAACCCGACGCCAAGGGTCTGCAGCAGCTGGTCGCCGAGCAGGCATCGGTGGCGATGCAGACCGCCGACGCGATCGTGCTGGTGGTCGACGCCACCGTCGGCGCAACGTCCGGCGACGAAGCGGCGGTACGGATCCTGCGCCGCTCGGGCAAGCCGGTCTTCCTGGCCGCAAACAAGGTGGACAACGAGAAGGGTGAGGCCGACGCGGCCGCACTGTGGTCGCTGGGGCTCGGGGAGCCGCATCCCATCAGCGCCATGCACGGCCGTGGGGTTGCCGACCTGCTCGACGAGGTGGTCGCCGCGCTGCCCGCGGCCTCGGAGGTCGCTGCACGGCCCGGCGGTCCGCGCCGGGTGGCGCTGGTGGGCAAACCCAACGTCGGCAAGAGTTCGCTGCTGAACCGGCTGGCGGGTGCTGAGCGTTCTGTGGTCCACGACGTGGCGGGCACCACCGTCGACCCGGTGGACTCGATGATCGAATTGGGCGGCAAGACATGGCGATTCGTCGACACCGCCGGTCTGCGCCGCCGCGTTGCGCAGGCCAGTGGCCACGAGTTCTACGCCTCGGTGCGCACGCACAGCGCGATCGACGCCGCCGAGGTGGTGATCGTGCTGATCGACGCATCGCAGCCGCTGACCGAGCAGGACCAGCGAGTGCTGACGATGGTGATCGAGGCGGGCCGGGCGCTGGTGCTGGCGTTCAACAAGTGGGACCTGGTCGACGAGGATCGCCGCTACGTACTGGAGCGCGAGATCGACCGCGAGCTCGCGCAGCTGCAGTGGGCGCCGCGGGTGAACATCTCGGCGATGACCGGGCGCGCGGTGCAGAAGCTGGTCCCGGCGATGGAGACCGCGCTGGCGTCGTGGGACGCCCGGATTTCGACCGGGCAGCTCAACAACTGGCTCAAGGAAGTCGTCGCCGCCACGCCGCCGCCGGTGCGCGGCGGCAAGCAGCCGCGGATCCTGTTTGCCACCCAGGCGACCGCCCGTCCGCCGACGTTCGTGCTGTTCACCAGCGGTTTCCTGGAAGCCGGGTATCGGCGCTTCCTGGAGCGGCGCTTACGGGAGACGTTCGGGTTCGAGGGCACTCCGATCCGGATCAACGTGCGCGTGCGCGAGAAGCGCAAGCTCAAGCCGCGCTGAATCGGGCTGTTCGGAGCCGTTGGACGGCTGTCACACAGTAGATTGCCAGGCATGGAGTTTGCTGCGTCATCGCTGCCCGCTCGGCGAGTGGTCTACGGGGTTGCCGGTCTGCTGATCGCCCTCGCGCCCGCGGTCGCCGTTTTCGCTGACCTGTCCGGCGCCGCACCGCGGGTGCTGGCCTGCGAGGAGACCGACACCGAGGACAGCTTCTCGATGGACTGCGCACCGGCGGTGGTTCCGGACGTCAGTGACAATCTGACCGAGGCCGAGGTGGCCGAACCGGGGTGGAACGGGGGCAACCACAGCGGTGGGGGCGGTGGCGGCGGAGGCCACGGCGGTCGCTGACGCTCAGCTGCGCCAGGCCCGTCTGCCGTAGCTGTCGAGGTGAACGACATCCTCGACGGGTCTGCGGGTGGTGGGCCCGTAGCGTCCGCGCGGCCAGCCCAGTGGCACCACGCAGACCGGGGTGACCGACAACGGTAGGCCCAGGATCTTGCGGGCCGAGGTGACGCTCCACAGCGGCAGCGTGATCAGCGATGCGCCCAGACCCATCGCTCTGGCCGCAAGCAGCAGGTTCTGCACGCTGGGGTAGATCGAGCCGAAGAACGACGATTCGGCGACGAACGGCGACGGGAAGTAGGGCGGCCGCATGCCGCCGCGCAGGCACGGCACCACTAGCGCCGGGATCTCGCCGAAGTGGTCGACCTGCCACTGCACGGCGCGCAGGATCTTCTCCATCGACTCGTCGCCGGCGGCCATCCGCTTGCCGAGGCCGCCGTAAAGCGACCACGCCTGCCGGTAACGCTTGCCGAGCTGGTCTTTGACCCGCTGGTCCTTGACGACGATGAACTCCCAGTTCTGCCCGTTGGATCCGGTGGGTGCCCGCAACGCCAGTTCGATGCATCTAAGGATGACCGTGTCGTCGACCGGGTCGGGCTTTACCCGCCGGATGGCCCGCTGGGTCATCATCGCCTCGAGCAGCGGCATGCTCAGGCCGGCCAGCGCGTCGTCCGTGGTGGGTGGTTGTGTCATAGCTTCCGAGGCTAGGGCGCGGTGCACGGTGCCGTGGGGGTGTTGCGTAAGTAGTTGTAGGCGAGCAGTTTTCGGGTTGGTGCGCCCGCAGCGTCGAGGGGTTGAGCCGGCCAGATAGGGTTCCGTGGTGCCCGTTTCCCACATGATCGTCATCGTCTTGGCCGGGATGGGGGCGGGGGCGATCAACTCCCTGGTGGGCTCGGGCACGTTGATCACGTTCCCGACGCTGGTGGCGTTGGGGTATCCGCCGGTCACGTCGACGATGTCGAACGCGATCGGTCTGGTGGCCGGCGGGGTGTCCGGGACGTGGGGGTATCGCAAGGAGCTCGGCGGGCAGTGGGACCGGCTGCGCTGGCAGATCCCGGCGTCGCTGGTGGGAGCGGCGATCGGGGCGTTCCTGCTGCTGCACCTGCCGGAGAAGGTGTTCACCCGGGTGGTGCCGGTGCTGCTGGTCGGTGCGCTCGTGCTGGTGGTGATCGGACCGCGTATCCAGGCCTACGCCCGCCGGCGTGCCGAGTCCACCGGGCGCTCCATCGAGCACGTGTCACCCAGGCGGATGGCGCTGCTGGTCGCGGGAACGTTCGCGGTCGGGATCTACGGCGGGTACTTCACCGCGGCGCAGGGGATCCTGCTGATCGGGGTGATGGGCGCGCTGCTGCCCGAGGACATGCAGCGGATGAACGCGGCCAAGAACCTGCTGTCATTGCTGGTCAACATCGTCGCGGCGGTCGGCTACACGGTGGTGGCGTTCGACCGCGTCAGTTGGGCGGCGGCCGGCCTGATCGCGGCCGGTTCGCTGGTCGGCGGGTTCCTGGGGGCCCACTACGGGCGGCGCTTGTCGCCGAATGTGCTGCGCGCGGTGATCGTGGTGGTGGGCCTGATCGGGCTCTACCGGCTGTTGATGGTGTGACGGACGTGCCGATTCGGGTTCCCGGCGGGGGCTACGGTAGGCTTTCGATCTGCTGCCGGGGGATCCCGGACAGCGCCGCGGGCTGTGGCGCAGCTTGGTAGCGCACTTGACTGGGGGTCAAGTGGTCGCAGGTTCAAATCCTGTCAGCCCGACAATCGAAGGCCAGCTATGACACTATGTCTGGCTGGCCTTATTTTTGCTATGGCAAGAGCAAACGCGGCCGTCCCAGAGTCATCCCAGCGAGCGCGCGCGACACGGCGCCGCCCAACAGTTAGCCGGAGGGCTGGTTCGATCCGGTTATGTGCGAGGATCGGCGCGACATAGCCAGTTCGGAATCGGGGGCCAATGAGCGATCCCATGCAGATAACACGGCTGATTGAGCGCGTACTGCGCGGGGAGATCCGTGTGCCAGGTTTTCAGCGCGATTTTGTATGGGAGCCTGACAGGGCTGCACTGCTCATGGACAGCATCTACAAAGAATATCCCTTTGGGTCGATCTTGCTTTGGCGGACTCGCAACCAGCTAAAGACGGAGAAAAAGTTAGGAACGTTCGAGCTACCTGAACCGGAGGCCGATTATCCAATTGACTACGTGCTCGATGGCCAGCAGCGGATCACTTCAATTTTCTCGACGTTCCAGACAGCTTTGCCATCGTCCGACGAAAATCCAGAGGTCTGGCTCCCTATTTACTATGACTTCGGAGCAAAGGCTGACGCCCAAGACTCCCAGTTTCAGGCTTTACCAAAAGACCAAGTAGATGCGACACGGCATTTTCCTCTGTCGGTGTTTTTTGATCCGGTAGAATTTGCCGCCAAGCAACGCGAGTACAAACTTACTGACGACCAGCTGCGCGAAATCGTGACGGTTCAGTCGAAGTTTTCCGGGGTGCTTATACCCGTTGAAACATTCTCGGGCGAAGACCGGGCAAGTGTCGCCATTGTCTTCGAGCGGGTCAATAGGCAGGGCGTACAGCTCGACACCTTCCAACTCTTAACTGCGTGGACTTGGAGCGAAGAATTCGATCTTCAGGAGAAGTTTAAGAATTTGGCTGAACGATTTGAGTCGTTCGGATTCGAAGACGTTGGAACTGACAACGATTTGATGTTGAAGTGTGCCGCAACCGTCCTGCGAGGCGACCCGTCACCCACTGCGCTCATCGACATCAACGGTGCTGAGGTTAGGGACAAGTTCGATGTAATAGTCAAAGCACTTGATCGGACCGTCGATTTTCTCCGAGACGAACTTCAAGTACGGCACTTGAAATTTCTGCCCTACGCGGGTCTACTCATCCCGCTTTGCGCTTATTTCTCACGGAAGCAGTCGACTGGGTATAGCGAAACTGACAGCATGGTCCTGAAACGCTGGTTCTGGAGAACTGTCTTTACGCACCGCTACAGCGGCAATCCTTCTCGGAACATCAAACGTGATGTGCTGGCGGCAATTGAATTACGCGAGGAAAACCAAGTAACTCTAGATAAAATCGATGGCGAGATCGGGACATCGTTCTATCTCGACAACGCATTCAACAACCGGACGGTTGCAACACGCGCGTTCATTCTCCAAATTGCGGCGCATGGCCCGCGGTCGTTCATTAGTGGCAAAAATATTACCCTGGACGACGTGCTTTCGGAGCCAAACCGCCGAGAGTACCACCATTGTTTTCCAAGGGCGTTTATAGGAAAAGCCAAGTCGCCGTTTGATGCCGATGTGAGCTGCCTTGCTAACTTCGCATTCTTGAACCGATCAGAGAATCGTGAAATTTCTGACAAGGCGCCGTCGCTGTATCGAGAAATGATGGCGAACAATGTGGACGAAATCCTGGCTTCTCAGGTCATTCATCCGAGTCTCTTTGACGATGAGTTTAACGAGTTTGTTAGAGCGCGCGCGACCATGCTGATGTCCGACGCGGCTAACCTAATGGATCTTAGTAATTAGGCGATCTCTAGTTGCCGAAACTCATCGACGCACTCGGCGCGCAGCTTTGACCTGTCTCCGGTAGCCGCTGGTGAGCGCTTTCGCTTCGGCGCGAGCAGACCGGGGAATCGAACGACGGCGTGTTCATCACCGAAGTCGGGAACGCTGAATGCGCGAAGACTGCGAAGCTTGGCGTGATCGGCTTTCGCTCGCGCTACGTGAGCGCGCTCGATGCGTCGGCGCGCTGGCGCGGTGCGAGTCCGGCTCGACGGTCGGGACCGGATAGTGCCCTTTGGGGTGGTGGACTTCGGATCGGCGTGGTCTCACGCGTTTGTGATCAACGAGTCGTGGTGAATGCTAGGCGATTTGGCGTTGTTCGGCGAGGGGTTCGGCGGCAGCGTGTTTGGTGGCGATAACTTTGCGCGGTTCAGCCATGGATACCTCGGACAGGTAGCGGCGGGTGACCTGCCATTCGTCGTGGGCTTCAATGACCACGGCTGTGGCCAGCCGCAGGAACGCGGCCGGGTTGGGGAAGATCTCCACGACATCGGCGCGGCGTTTGATCGCCTTGTTCAGGCGCTCGATCAGGTTGTTCGACCAGATCTTCTGCCAATCGGTTCGCGGGAACGCGGTGAGCGCCAGCACGTCGGTTTTGGCCTCGTCCATCATGGCGGCCACTTTCGGGAAACTGGCTAAGAGCGTGTCAGCGACCTGATCCCACTGTGCGGCGACATCGGCGGGGTCGGTATGGGCGAAGATCGTCTTGACCGCGGCAGTGGCCGCCGGTGCGTGCTTGGCTGCGACCACACCGTGCAGGTTGCGCATGAAATGGACCCGACAGCGCTGCCAGGACGAACCGGCGAACTGCTGGGCGACGGCGGCTTTCAAGCCGGCATGGAGTCTCGTAAGTCATAGCCCAGCACAAGGCTGGTCGCAGGAACATTCGCCGAGTTCGGAACGCCGTACTCGGTCAGAGGTTCGAACCTGGGTGACGAAACCCATGTGGCACATCGATTCGCTGAAAACGTCTGTTGCACAGCGTGTTTGACGGATCGGGAGACCTATGGCCAAAGAGGGTCAGTTCCTCTTGTTCGATTGACCCCGCAACGTCGCGATGCCGTACTTGGCCGAAGTCAGTGCTGTTCACTCCACGGGTTCAGGCACGTGAGGCCCAGTGGTTCGAAGTGCCGGGTGTTGCGGGTGACGACGATCTTGCCGGCCGCCTGGGCGACGGCCGCGATCATCGCGTCGTCGTAGGGTGCGTGCTCCGGCACTCGGTAGGCGGCGAGGATGCGGGCCGCGGGCAGGTCGAATGCGAGTGTGCGGCCGGTAAATATCCGCAGCACCTTGTCCTCGAACCAGCGGCGCAGATGTTCACCCTGGGGTGGATCGCTACGTTCCTTGGCGATCACGCCACGCTCGATTTCGGCCACTGTTGTCGCCGTCACGAACTGTTCGGATGCGGGGACTGAATCTGCCCATCTGGCGACGGCTGGGTGGCGTCCCGGCACGCGCAAGGCGGACACTGCGTTGGTGTCCAGCACGTAGGTCACAGGTCTGCGGTTCGGGCGCGCAGGCCGAGGCGTTGTGGCTCGAAGTCGATGTCGTGACCGGAATCGGCGGCGAGCAGTACTGACATCGGGACGTCTTCGCCCGATAGTCCCGCCGTCAGGATCGCGCGGGCTTCGGCTTCGAGGGAGTGGTGATGGCGTGCGGCTCGGGCGCGCAATGCCGCCTTGGTTCCCTCGGGAAGATTGCGGATCAAGATCTGCTCCATAGATACCTCCGATATCACGCAAATGATATCAGTCAAACTCCGATCGGGATGCTGACCGAAGCAGCCTTACAACCTCATCTGGTGCCGACGATTCTGCGCGGGCAACAAGCCCTTACGCGCCAGCGTGTCGAGCAGTTCCGCCGCAGCCCGCAACGTTGCGCCGTGACCCGCCGAGCTGAGCTCTCCGTTCTCCGCTCGGGTGGTCAGAACCTCAAGGATTGTGCGGCAGGCCCGGGGCGACGCCGCCACAATTCGTGCCGCTTCCGCCGGGGTTGGCGGAGGTGGCGGCTTCGTTTCGTACCGCACACGTTCGACGATCCGCTCGACGGGTTTCTCCACCGTTTCGATCCGAACGGCGATTGCGCCGTTGGCAGCTGCGCGGCGCTCCTCGTAGGCGGCTCGTCGGCAGCGCTGAGAGCACCATCGCGCGGGTCTGCCGGCCTTCTGTGAGCCGGACGGCGGCCGCAGGTCGGTGCCGCAGCGGGGACACTTTCGCGAAGTCACGCGGCCAGTCTACTTTCGTACGGACGAAATGACGTTATCGTTTCGTGACCTGTATGCACTAGGTGTGATGGTCCAAGGAGCCAGAAGTAAAGAGGGGTGGGGGTAAGGCAGCAAGTGTCGTGTGTGGGTGAAGGCTGCAGTGTCCGGATGGAGGTTGCATTGGAGATTGCAGTGTCCGACTAAAGGTTGCAGTGGGGTGCGAGTCGCTACGGGGCCGCGGTGGCTTAGTCGGGAAGCATGTTTGTCGTCACGGCGGTGCCGGCTGCGGCGGCCTGGATGGTGACCGAGACGCGGAGTGTTGAGGTCGACTGGGTGACCGCCGACGGCGAGCGACAGCGACTTGCCTTTGACGCGGCCGGGGGCGTGGGGTTCGAAGGTGGGCTGCCGGTGCGGCGGTTCACGCCCTGAAAGGGGCAGCGGCACTTGGGTGGCCGATGGTGGTGCGCGACCACCGGCGGCCACGTCGGGTTCGAGTCGTGGCTGGAGCGCGACCACGTGATGCTGCTGGATTTCGACCCGCAGGTGGTCGGCGTTGCGGCGCAACCGTTCTGGCTGTCCTGGCCGAATGAGGCAGGGGTGCCGACCTCGCACGCGCCGGACTTCTTCGCTCGCCGGGCGGACGGCAGTGCGCTGGTGATCGACTGTCGGCCGCTCGAGCGACGCCGTGCGCAAGACATGGCCAAGTTCGCCGCGACGGGCCAGGTGTGCGACCGGCTGGGTTGGGAGTATCGGCTGGTGGCTGGATTGGACCCGGTGCTGCTGGGCAATTTGCGTTGGCTGTCCGGCTATCGCCACCCACGCCACGACGTCCCGGCGGTCGCCGCGTCGCTGCTACAGGCGTTCGCTACTGGGGATCTCCTGAATCGGCCGCCGGCATCGGCGGCCGAACTCGAACAGCGGTGGACCGAGCACGGTCTGCCGCTGCCCCGTTCGGCCGGTAAGGACGAGTTGGTCGCGGTCCGCGGCTTCCTGCGGGCCTGGCGGGCGCTGGTCGACGCCGGCACGGACGAGGACCGCGCCACTGTGCTCAACGACCTGCTGCGCCGATACACCGAACGAGCCTCGGTCTCGCACCATGAGCAGACGGGCTGGCATCTGCACTTTCGCGATGTCGACGACGGGTTCGCCGCGACCCTCACGGGCGCAACGACGGCTGCCGCGGCGCACTTTCTCACCGCGCGCGGTATGCGTCGCTTCCGCGTGTGCGCTCGGGCTGACTGCGACAACGCGTTCGTCGACTTCACCCGCCCCGGGACCCAGAGATACTGCCGACACAACTGTGCCAATCGCGATGCGGTGCGCAGGCACCGCATCGCGAGGCGTGCTCAGTCGGGCAGGTTGCCGTAGGTCCTGTCGATCCGGAACAGGTACAGCACGCACCCCTCGTCACGCATCGTCTGTTCGAACTCCGTTTCGGTCAATTCGATCTCGACCCCGTTGTCACCATGCCAGGCCAGCAACCCCTCGGGCCGATTCTCGCGCACCCTCATGAAAGCGACGATGTCGGCTGGAGTTGTTGGCGTGTCCAGTATTTCGACCGTCGTCTCGACACAGAGCCAGGTTGGCCCGGGCGCGTCGTAGAACAGCGTCGCGCGGGGGTCGCGGCGCAGTCGTTGGGTGCGGACTTTGTGGCGGTGCCCGACGCTCAGCAGTCGGCCATCGACAACGGCGGGCTCCATCTTGGCGACCTTGGGCCGCCCGTCGGTCCCGACGGTGATCATCGCCGCGACGTTGTGCTCGCTCAGGAATTCGTCGACCTCCATCAGATTTCGCCTCCCATGTCCGCGCCGGTCTGTGCGCGGTACCTCGCGGCCGTCCGCTCCAGATCCGCCGCACCGTCGGCATGGCGCTCCCGGTTGGCCAGCACGACCGCGCGCGTCGCCGTGATCCGGCGCTGCTCGTAGTTGCGCAACCCACCCACCGGATCGGCCGCCACGCACTCGGCCAGGGCCGCGGCATCGACGACGGTCTGCGACGCCCCGTTGGCGCCCACCGGATACATCGGATGAGCTGCATCACCGAGGAGCGTGACCTTGCCGCTGCCCCATGAGGACAGTGGCTGGCGATCCACCATCGGGAACTGCAGCACCGTCTCGGTGTCGGTGATCAGTGTGCCCGGGTCCAACCAGCCCAGCTGCCAGTTGGATACCCGCTCGGCAACCTGGCCGCGGTCGACAGGCGCATCCCAACGGAACGTCTCGACCGGAAGCCCCGGCGACGTCTCCCGAACGAGCAGGACCCAGTTGGTGCGGCCCGAGGTCAGTGGATATGCGATGAGTTCGTCGCCGTTGTCGGCCTTGACGTTGACCATGGTGCGGCCGTCCAGCAGCGGGGTGTTCGTGGCGAGGCCACGATACATCCGTACACCCGACCACAACAGCGGATCGGCTGCGGGCGGATGGAGCTTGGCGCGCACCGCGGAGTGGATGCCATCGGCACCCACCAGGACGTCGGCCGGCATATCGCCCTGGCTGGTGGTCACGACAAGACCCGCTGTGCCGTCGGTGAAATCGGTGACCCTGGTACCGGTTCGAACGGCATCGAAGCCCAACCGGTCGGCGACCGTGTGCAGCAGCAACGCCTGCAGGTCGCCGCGGTGCACCGAGCACTGGGGGAACCCGTACCCACCCGCCGTACCGAGATCCTCGCGGAACAACAACCGGCCGAAGCTGTCGTGGAAAGCCAGACTGCTCGGCCTCGTCGAGATCCGGTCGAGCTGCTCGCCGAGTTCGAGCCGGTGCAACTCGCGTACCGCGTGGGGGAGCAGGTTGATGCCCAACCCACCGGCCGCAGATCCGACACCGATTCGACCGCGCGTGCCCGGATGTCGTACCGATGCAACGCCAATAGTGTTGTCAGTCCCCCGATTCCAGCTCCGGCAACCAAGACGTTCGGCACGGCTGTGTCACGCATCGACGTTCCTCTTCACCCGGGCCGCGGGCATCGCCGCGAACAGCGCGGGGGCGGTCAGAATGGCAAGGCCGAGAGTCACCCAACGGGCCGCCGCCAGTCGATCACCATGGCCGATCTGGAGAAGAATGCCGGCCACCGCGGAGGCCAGGGTGAACGCGATCAATTGGGTGGTGCTCAGGGCAGCTGCCGCTTTGGCGCCCTCGTATTCATCGGTGGAGCTGGCCATGGCCGCCACGTTGAGATGGGGAAACGCCAGCCCGATGCCGACCCCCGCCAACACCAGCATCGCGATCCACGCAACAATGCGTCCGCTGCTGGGGGCGGTGTGCAGGAGCAGGCCGAACCCGGCCAGTCCGGCGGTGAGCAGGATCGGCGACCACCGGATCACCGCCGCGGTGCGGTGTCCTGGAATCGACGTGCTGAAGAGCTGTGCCACGACCCACCCCATCGACAGCACTGCTCCCAACAGGCCTGCCGTCAGAGGGTTCAGTCCCGCCAACTCTTGTCCGAACAGTGGGATGAAGTTCTCGACCATCACCCCGGCGCACAGTCCGGCAACAGTCAGATACACCCACTTGAGGCGGTTACCCCGCATATAAGTCAGTCTCGGCAGGACGCCGGAGGAATGCCGGGCATCGAGTACGAGGAACACCACCAGCAACAGGGCACCGACCAGGACCACGATGGCCATCCACCCTCCCGAGACGGTGGTCGACGCGCTCAGCGCGGCAGCGGCAGCGCCCAATGCAAACACCGGGGCCGCCGGGATTCCCGAGTGATGCCCGGCTGGACCCTGCCCGCTCAGGGCACGGGCGGCCAGTGCAGCCAGGATCACGGCGAGTGCCGCGAGTGCAGCGAAACCAATTCGCCAGGAGGAGAACTCGGCGAACAGACCACCGAGTGACGGACCGACCAACGTGCCGACACCGAACATCGCCGAGATCAGCCCGGTCGCCCGCGTCCAGAGTCGCGCTGGCAGCGCCACCCGAATCACGGCGTAGCCCAGTCCGGTCAGCATTCCCGCGCCAATGCCCTGAACGATCCGACCCGCGACGAACAGTGCCATCACCGGGCTCACCGCACTGAGCACGGTCCCCAGCGCGAACAGTCCGAAAGCCAGGACATAGGACGGTGCCGGGCCCCGGCTGGTCAAGGTGGGACCCACGACGAGGGTCGCAATGACCGCGCTGATGAGATAGCCGGTATATGACCACGCGTAGTAGTGCATCGCCCCGATGCTCTTGACTACCGACGGCATGAGGGCGGCGGTGAAGTACAGGTTCATCGCGTAGAGACCGATGCCGCCCGCCAGGACGACGACCGCCAGAACATGGGGACGGCCGAACAGCTCTCGCCAGTGTGGCGGGGTTTCGGATTCGATTGCGTCGTTGTGCATGCGGGTACGCTAGAACTTAAAGCGTTGTTGAAGTCAAGATGGGAGCACCGAATGCCCTTCGCGCCCACCGACATGCTTACCGTCGGCGAGGTCGCGCACCGCAGCGGCATCGCAACCAGCGCGGTCAGGTTCTACGAGGACCAGGGACTGATCAGCTCCGTGCGCACCACCGGCAACCAACGCAGATATCCCCGGCACGTGTTGCGCCGGATCAGCATCATCCTGGCGGCCCGACGTTTCGGCATCACGCTGGCCGAGGTCGCCGAGGTGTTCGAGGGGCTGCCTGACAACAGGATGCCCAGCAAGCGGGACTGGACCCGGATCTCACGCCGCTGGCACGCCCAGCTGGAAGCCCGCCGGCGCGAAATTGAGAAGCTTGAGGACGAGTTGACGGGCTGCATCGGCTGCGGATGCCTCTCCCTGGCCACGTGCCGCATCGTCAACCCCGGAGACGAACTGTCCGAACTCGGGCCCGGGCCGCGACGACTCATTCCGCCCGACGCCGAATGAGGCTGGATACGGCCGAAACACCTCACCTTCCGTCGCAACGCGTCTTTGGGAATCAGTGAGGTGGTCACCTCGGTGGTGCCGATGCGCACCTGCGCGGGGATGACACCCCAGCCGTAGGTCAGCTCACCGTGGTGAGCGTGCAGGAACTCATCGACATGGGCGGGTGTGGCGACGAAGAAATACGGTGCAGGGCCTCGCCACTGAAACACCTCGGCCTCAAATTCCCAGTCCACAGCGATCACGCTAACGCCGCCGCAGCTTCAGCGCCCGCGAAACCAGGCAGCACCGCGGCGCGGCTCCGGGGTGAGCGGTTGGCGCCCGGCTGCCCGGCGAAGATCCGCTTTCATGTCGGTCGGTGTCGCTACAGTTCCGGCGCATGGGGGCTGGGTCTGTGCTCGAGTGGCTGTTGGATTCCGATCCGGCATTGCGCTGGCAAGTTGAGCGTGACCTCGTGGGCGAACCCGCTGGGATTTGGCAAGCTACGCGGGCACGGACCGCGACCGAAGGCTTTGGCGCGCGGCTTCTCGCGCACCAGGATCCGGATGGCCAATGGGCGGGTGGGGGCGTTCTTCCCGTCAGACTTCGACTTCGACGGTCCCGAGGCTGCAGATGGTGCCGGTCGGCCCTGGACTGCGACGACGTGGACACTCAACTCACTGCGGGAATGGGGCGTCGATTCCAACGCCCTTCGTAAGCGCCGTACCGTCGAGCTGCTCGCCGAGAACAGTCATTGGGAGTACGAAGGCCTACCGTATTGGAGCGGCGAGGTCGACTGCTGTATCAACGCCTGGACTGTCGCCAACGGGGTGTGGCTGGGTGCGGATATCGCCGGCATCATCGACTGGTTCATCGAACATCAGATGTCTGAAGGCGGCTGGAACTGCGACTGGGTCGAAGGCTCGACCCGATCATCATTTCACTCGACGTTCAATTCGCTAAAGGGCTTGCTTGCCTACGACATTGCGACCGGAGGGACCGACGAGACCCGAGCCGCCCGCCGCTCAGGTGAGGAGTACCTGTTACAGCGCGGACTCTTCCGCCGTCTCTCGACGAGCGACCCAGTGGCCCCATGGGTGTACAACTTCGCCTACCCGTTTCGCTGGTCCTACAACGTCCTCAACGCAGCCGACTACTTTAGCCAGGCCTCAAAGATTGACGGCACCCCACCGGATCGGCGCATGGCTGATGCGATCGAGGTCATCCGCGCTGCAAAGCAATCGGACGGCACATGGCTGCAAGGCGATCGGCACCCCGGACGGGTGTGGTTCCAGGTCGAACTAGCAGCGGGACAGCCGTCGAAGTGGCTTACTCTATTCGCGACACGAGTACTGGAGTGGTGGGATCCGCGAGCGTCCCCACTGAATCCACGCTGACCGCCTTCAGGTGACGCGTTGCGATCCGTGTACTAACTCAGCATCGGCCGGTGGGCGCGTCGATCGACTCGGCCTCGGCGGCAACATCATCGAAACCGGCACCGACTCCTTGCACCCGGCCCAGACCCGCGCCAAGGGCAGATCCGTCCTGACCGACAAGGGTTGAAACCTCTGTCCGCAGCCCGTAGCGTCAGCACGGGTTCGATGTGACCCGCCGTCCGCGCCGAGACATCGGTGAGGTGAATACATCGCAAGATCGGTCACCACCACACTCGTCTACGAGCCTTGGTGCCTGAACATTTCAGCAACGCGGGCACTGGATTGCACATCGGGCACCGGAAACGTAGGTGAAGTGATGGATCTGACCCTTGGCGACGCCAAACGCGCCGCACGCATACTCCGCGACCAACTACCCGCCGCCGATCTCACACACTCCAGAGCGTTGGAGATCGTGGCGCAACAACTAGGGTTTCGCGACTGGAACACCGCATCCGCGCGGCTACGTGAACGCCAAGGCATGAGCGCCCCGGTACCCGTGCTCCGCAGCCTCGCCGAGGCCCGCGCCCGCGAGTTTTACATCGACTACTTGCACTTCAGCATCGAGTGGGAGCACCGCTTCGATTACGCACAAACCGTCCTCTACATGCGTTTGCGTCGCGACCAATTCGTTCTTGACCTGTCCGAACACCACGGCGACGGCACTCCGGGCTCGACCGTATGGGTACCGGTCAGTGACATCGCTGCGCTACATGGTGAGCTCCACGCCACAGGGTACGACCGCATGAATCCCGCCATCGATTTCGACTCACCAGGCGGACCCACCATGGAAGTCATCGACCCGTTCTCCAACACGATCCGCTTCTGCCAAACCACCCCCGAGGACCGGTAGTCGCTTCGGCCCCAGCGACGCCCTCGACGTTCGGATCTGACTGCGCAACGCGGATCAACTTTCAGAACTGCATGTGTTTTCAGAACTGCATATGACCGTCAGCCCACCGAAAATGCAAGGTACTTCGGGACGCACCCGAGCGGAATGTCGCGGACGACCTTGCAAAACTCGGCAACCTTCAGGGCTTGACTGCAACGTTCAACGAGATCGGACAGTGATGACCTCCGACGAAGGGGCGGACGAGAACAATCCAAGGTGGTCGATAAGGCATTTGTGGCAGCCGAACTTGCCGAGTGCTGCCAGGGATGGACGGGAACTCGTGTCGACGGCGCACTGGTGCGTCATGACGACCGCTATCGCCGTCCTCGCGTGGCTGCCGACCGCGATCAGAGTTTCCGGCCATGAGGAGTTTCGTAATGCCAGCTCCCCCGATGGCGATCCTGCCCGAGCCGAGTTGCGGATCAGAGGCCCCTCTTGCTTGCGGCCGCTGCGTCCGACAACGTCGCGTTCGGCGTGCCCGCGTCGACAGTTCGCTCGGTCCGCGTGCCCGGCTGTAGAGGTGAGCCAGTCGTTCGGGCCTTAACACGGCCGGAGGACGCCGTCGTTGTCGTAGATGGCGTGCAGGACACCTTCGCGGCGCTTATTCAGGGCGACCTTGACCGTTCCGGGCCTGTCGAAGTTTGGTGACCACAGCGTTGCGGTGCCGCGGCTGTCCTCGTTGATGCGTAGCCACTCGCCGGGTGTCGGCGTCTCGCCGTCCCACTTGACATCCTCTACGGCTAGCAGCCCGACTTTCAAAAACCCGCTCCGAGCAGCGTCGGAGCGGGTTTCTTGTTTTTGCGGTCCGGCAACCCGCCAGACGTCCTCGTACGGGAGCACATCCGGCGTATCCCGCGTATCCTGCGTAGAGGAGGTGGTCGCCGTGTTGGAGGTTCTGCTGGTCGACTCGTCCAAGGTTGACGAGGTCGAGCAGACGCTGCGCGCCAAGGGGATCGACATCGTTGCCCTCCGCGGCGCCGGTGCGGCAGATGGCGGCGCCGCCACCGCCGATCGGCGTCGGCTGCGGGACACTGTGGCCGCAGTTGTCGGGCAAGCAGATGACGCCGAACTCGATCGGCTGCGTTCGGCAGTCGTCGCCGGGCCCGATGACGGACTCGACGAACGGTTCTGGGGTCCGGCGCCGGAATCGGAGGTCGCCTCGCACGCGGTGTTCGACGATCTGGCCGACCAGTTCGCGGCGCGTCGCGCACTTGCCGCCCAGAGCATGAGCCGCGATCAGGTGGCCGAGCTTCTGGGGGTGGCGCCTCAGAGCATCACCACCAAACTTGCCGCGCGGAAACTGGTGGGGTTCAAGGCCGGTCGCGAATGGCGCCTGCCGGTGTGGCAGTTCGACCCCGACAACCCCTCCGGCGTCCTGCCCGGTCTGGATGCCCTGCAGGAGGTGTTCCCCGGCGGTGTCGTCAGCCTCTCTCGGTGGATGCAGCGCGACAACCCGGAATTCGGCGGTCGAACGCCGCGCAGTGAGATCGCTCGCAGTGGTAATGCCGCCGCGGTGATCGCCGCGGCCCGGGCGTTGACCGCCGCTGCGTGGTAAGGCAACTCGATCCGCCCAAACGTCCACTGCCGTACGCCGATTTCCGCTGGGCCTGGGCACCGCCACAAGGGCAACAGAGGTGGCAATGGTGCCGGGTCTACCACGAAGGCGCTCACACCCCCGACGGTGTGACGTTCCGCCGGTACGGCCCGCTGTACCGGTTGGATCATCACCACCAGGCTGACCCGCCCGCCGACGACCCGACGGGCCGGCGGGTGCTCTACGTCGGGCAGGACTTGGCGACTTCGGCGTGTGAAGTGTTCGGCGAGGCGGGTGTTGCCGCGATTTGCCCCCGCTACCGGGTGGCAGTGCTGGCCCCCACCAGCGCGCTGGCACTGTTCGATCTGACCGCACCGGGCGCCGCGCTGGCCATCGGCGCGTTGCCGTCCCTGGCCACCGGCAACGAGCCCCGTTCACTGACCCAGCAGTGGGCGCGCGCCATCTTCGAGGATCAGCCCTCTGGGCCGCAGGTGTGTGGTGTGCGTTATCGCACCGCCTACAACTTCGGGTACGCGGCGGCGTTGTGGGACTGCGACGACCGTGTGGACGCCGTGCGTGACAATTTCGGCGCAGTACAGGATTTCGCCCTCGGCGATCCCCGCGTGCTGTTGCGGCTGCAAGTGGCACTGCGAGAGCGTCGGATCGCGGTCACGACGATACCGGCGGGCCAATGCCCGGCATGTCAGCGACCCTGACCACCGGCCGCGGACACCGCCGCGCGTGCCCTCACGCTGTCGCGAACGGATCGAAGAAGGAGACGCTGCCGAACCCGGCTGAAGCGTCGTACGTCGACCAGGTGGGAATGGCGCCGAGTGGTGTCAGGATCTTGAAGGTGACTTTGTCGCCCGATGCCGAACGCACATCGGCGTAGTAGGTGCCGAACCCGGTGTTGCCGAAGTAGGTGTAGCTGAACATCGAGCCCACCGGCGGAACATCGCCGGCGTCGGTTCCGGCGGTGCCGCTGGTGACCTTGGTGACCAGGATTGCTTGACTGTAGGTGCCGTACATGTCCAGCTGGGTCGACACGTCGGCGTCGAAACTTCCCTGCTGAATGCCCGCCGCGTCATAGATGCCGAACTGCTGATAGCCCTGAAGTTGAATCTCCCTGGGCGGCAAACCATTCACGCCACTGGGCACCAGATCAGAGGTGGGCAGGAAACTGAAGCCGCCGGGGGCCGGCAGTCGCTTGACGGGGGGTAGCGCCGACGCGTCGAGAAGATTCAGCGGGAAGGTGCCGATGTTCGACACCTTGCCGTCGTTCACCAGGATCGTCGAGACCTTGTCCCCGAACTGAGAAGGCAGCGACGAGTACACGGCGTAGGTGTGGCCGTTGGCCTCGTACATGACGTTGAACACCGAACCCACCGGCGGAACGTCGCCGGCGGCTGTCCCGGCGGTTCCAGCGGTGACCTTGGTGACCAGTATTGCCTCGGTCGTGACGCCCATGACGTCTGCGGTGGGGGTGAGAACACCTTCGAAACTTCCCACCGTGTTGCCCGCCGCGTCACGGACTTCGAAGACCTCACGGGCCTGAACCGTGGTGTAGTAGGGCAGGAATCCGCTTGTCCCGACGTATGTTTCGCCGGCGGGATCGGCCGGAACGATGCTGTATCCGTTACCGAGGTCGACTGGCCTGTTGTCGACCGTGTGGTCGGCGATACCCTTGGCCGCGTCGAAGGTGAACGGAATCGGGATGTCGCCCAAGGGCGTCAGAATCTTGAACGTGACGATGTCCTTGGTCGACGACGGTATGGCGGAGTAGGACCAGCCGAACCCACCGATCAGGTCGAACCTCGAGATCAGCGAACCGACCGGCGGAACCTGACCTGGTCCGGTGCCGACGTTGGCGCCGTCGTTCGAGGTGACCAGGAGTTCGACGTACTTACTGCCTAGGTTGAACGGACTACCGGTACTGACCAGGGTGCCGAAGCTTCCCAGGCTCGCGTTGGTCACGGGATCCACAACGCTGTATTGCTGCTGCCCCTGAACCAACGTCGGTCCACCGGGCCAGAACGTCCACGGCCCGTAGAACGAGGTGACCACTTCAGTCGAGCTGGGCACCAGGTTGTAACCGTTGAAGGGCAGCGTCTGGTTCAGCGTCGACACGGTCGGACCCACGTGGACAGCGATCGACACCGCGCGAAACGCCGCCTGTGCGATGCCGACCAGCGAAGAGGCAACGGCCGTCCAGATCTCCGAAGGGGATACTTTCGGCTTCAGTGCATAGGGGTCCACCGCCGCGATCTGGGGCGCCGTCACCGAAGTGGCCGACACCGAAGTGGCCGTCGCCGACGCGACGGCAACCGACGCGGTGACGGCTTCTGTCCGGGCGCCGTTGAGCGCCTTTGCCGATGCCCGCGCGCGAGAAGACAGTGTCGCCGTGGTGCTCGGTGACGAGGGGATCGCCGCCTCCGCGGTGTCGGCACTGGAGCCTGTCGAGTCCGCTGTCGGCGCGTCAACTGTTCTGGCCACGGCGCTGGGTGCACTGCCCCGCGAATTCTGCTTTCCGGTCACGGTGCGGGTGGCGCTTCGAGCCGATCGCGCGTGCGTGGGGCCGTGAGCGGGTGAGCTGCTCGCCGAGGTCCCCGATGACTCCGTCGATCCGGAGTCGGCGGAGGCGATCGCGCAGCCGGCGAACGCCACGGTTCCCACCCCGAGGGCGACCGCGAGGCCACCCACCCGACCGATCCACATTGACGCCCGGTGTGAAGTACTCATGGCTCGACACCACTCTTTCAGTTCAGCCAGTACGGTCCGGGAGGCCATAAGCCTCATACACATATTGGAGGTCGGTTCGGATGCGTTCGGGATCGAGGCCGAACTGGTCGGGGGAGTGCTCGTGACGACTCTTGTAGGCGCGTTGGCGTTCGGCCTGTAGCCGCACCTCTTCGCGGAACTGCGCCGTGGGTTCGATTTCGATGAAGTCGAGAATCCGCTCGATCGTCGGTTCGAGGTTGTGCAGCAGGTCGGTGTAGCGCACGACGCAGAGATTGCGTTCCGGGATGAGGCCGGTCGTCTGTGCCTCGTGGAACGTGCCGAGCATGGCGCAGGAAGCCTGGTAGAGGTTTTCGATCCAGCGTTCCTGGTCCTCTTTGCGGGTGCGGTTCCACACGTCGTAGCCGTTCTCCAGCACCCCGGCCAGCAGCGACATACCGGACGGAATGACCTCGACCGGGTCGCGGATGATGTAGACGAGTTTGCAATCCGGGTAGCGCTGCAGCACTTCCGGCAGCCGGAAGGCCAGCATGCTTGTTTTCGCCAGGATGCGGTTGCGTCGTTTGTAGAACAGGTTCCGCCGCCAGCAGGCCTCGTAATACCGGAAGAAGCGTTGTCGTTCGTGGTCGGTCACGTCGACGATGCCGAAACTGTGCTGGGACAGTTCGCTGCCCCAGTTGTCCTGCCAGGCAAGGAAATAAGCCCAGGAGAACGGGCCGTCGAGGGTGCGGAAGAACCACGCCACGTCGTCGGTCTCGATGCCCCGCAGACTGGTGTCGTGTACGTCGGAGGCGTGGTAGCGGGCTGGAGAGAGCCGGTCCATGCGGGGGACGATGCGCCCGAGCAGCTTTCGCGCCGTGATGGCGGGGAAGAGCATCTCCCACAGCTCGAAGGAGGCCATGCCGCCCGCACCGAGCAACAACCGGTGCAGGAAAGTGGTACCGCTGCGCGGATTGCCGACGACGAAGATCGGCCGATCGATCGGCTGCGTGCGGTGGCGCGGGTAGACGAGATGATCCATGCCCAGGGTCACCGCCGAAATGGCTTGGCGCACTTGCAGAAGAAGAAACGCGCCGATCGGACGCACCCTGAACCCGAAGGTCTGGCTGATGACCCGGTAGAGCCGCAGGTAGTGGCTCACCGGTCCGCCCATACCGCAGCGGCCCCGACGATGGTGAAGCCGGCGGCGGCGCTGGCCAGGATCATCCTGTCGCCGGCGTGCACCGAACCTTGTTTGAGGCGGTAATCCAACGCCAGCGCCCACGAGGTACTGGCGGTATTACCGAACAAGGCGTGCGTGACGATTCCGGCCTGCGGCCGTGCACCGAGGCCGTTCAGCACCTGTTCCACCATCGACTCGCTGGGTTGGTGAAACACGTAGTGATCGACGTCCTCCGGCACCCATCCGACACCGGACAACAGGCGCCGCATTTCGCCCGGGACGTGGACGCCGAGCGCGAACAGTTCGGTGGACCTGGACACGAAGTGGCCGTCCACCGGCGCCCGGCACAGGTCATAGTGTTCGGACAGTGTCTTGTGCTGCAGCGCCAACACCCGCGCGCCGCCCGCGGGCAGGAGGTCCCGGGTGACCAGCAGGGCTGCGGCGGCGTTACCGAGTGTCAGTCCGGCCACCTCGACTGACACGTCGTCGATGGTCTGGAAGTCGTAGCTGACCCGGTCTCGGGTGATTTCCCCGGCGCAGATGAGTGCCGTGTCGATGTCGTCGTGCAGGGCGAAGTAGCCGGCGACAACGTGGAGCGCTTCGAGCAGGCCGGCGCAGGCGCAGGTGACGTCCATGGCATGCAGGGGGGTCGCGCCGAGCCGGCCGGCGACCTCGGTGGCGGTGGCGGGCTCGAAAGCGTCGCGGGCAATTCCGCCGTAGACCAGTAGGTCGATGTCGCCGGCCGCCACGCCGTTCTGTTCGAGGCAGGCGGCCGCTGCGCGCGCGGCGAACTCCCCGGGGGACACGGTGGCGTCCTCTTCGAGGTACCGCATCTTGCTGTTACATCGGTCGAAGGCATATCGGATAGCGAGCTCGATGGGCGCCCAGTCGGCGCTGGTGCCCCGAAACGAGTCACGGACCCGGGTTATCAACTCCTCGTTGTCCACTGCGGTATCCGGAAGCACCACCGCGGGCCTCGAGAGATGCAGTCGAGGAATCGTCATGAGGGCGAACCGTCCTTGCTCTTGGTCGGGTGCTTCCCGCATCAGATTAATGGGAACAGGCCGTCACCACGTGGCCCTTCGCATACCGCCGTCACCCTCGTGTCGATCGGCCGGTCAGGGCATCTGTGGGTTCACCCAGCCCCGTCCATGACCACGACGTCGGCCAGCGATTGCGGCCGGTGCCGGGCGATGTGGTCGTCTTCTTGGGCCGCCCATTGCTCCCAGTGGCCGTCGAAGATGGCGCCGTCGCGCAGCAGGGCCCGCCGCTTACGCACCGCCGCGGGGCATTCGACCCACACGCCGAGATCGGCCAGCGCGCGGCTGGCGGTGGTGAGGGCGCCCGCGCCTTCGATGATGACCCGCGCATCGGCATCGACGGTGTGCCATTCGGCCGGTTCTGACGTCGCCCAGTCCCACCGCCGCCACCGGCCGGGGCGTCCCGCCCGGCGCGGTTCGAGCAACCAGCGCCGGGCGTGCTCACTACCGGCGCGCAACCCATCCCAGCCCGGATAGATGTCGTCGAGATGGACCAGCACGCTGCCCGCCCAATCACTGTGCAGTTGCGTGGCCAGTGTGGTCTTGCCCGAGCCCGACCGTCCGTCGATCAGCACCGTGCGCGCGTCGACCCGGCGCAACTGGTCCGCAATATCAGGGCGTTGCAATGAAATTCCAGTGTCCGGCGGCGATCGACACGGTGATCGCCACCGCGGCGATCACCAGTCCCGCCGCGACGACTGCCCCGTCCCGCCACGTCAGCACTGACGGCCTTGCCCAGGTGCGCGTCGGATGGGCTCCCAATCCGCGAGCTTCCATCGCGGTCGCCAGCGTCGAGCCGCGCCGGATCGCCGACACCAGTAGCGCGAACGCCTGGCCGGCGGTGCGCCGAATCCGGGCGTGATCGCCGACGCCGCGTGCCCGGCGAGCGTGTCCGATCGTGCGCCAATCGTCGCCGAGCAGGCCGACCAGACGCAGACCCGCCAGCGCGCCGAGGACGAAACGAGCGGGCAGCCGGAGGATCTGCCCCAGCGCGTCGGCGAGATCCGTCGGATCGGTGTCGATGAACAGCGCAACCGACGGCAACGCGATGGCCAGCACCCGCAGGAATGTGGCCGCCGCCAACGTGATCGACCCGTCGCTGACAGTGACGAGCAGAAAGTGCCAGTGCACCGTGCCGCTGACCTGACCGTAGAGCAGGATGGTCACCGCAGTCAGCGTCGCAGCCAGAAGAAGGGCAGCACTGCGAGACAGCAACGGCCGCAGGGGTATCCGTAATACGACGATCAACACCAGTTCGAGCACCAGCGCCGTCGACGCCGACACCCAGTCCAGGCTGAGGATCAGGGCGACGGCGATCACCACGGCCGTGGCCAGCTTCGCCACCGGATTCAGCCGCGGCGCGGCGACGGCGACGGGGACGGGGACGACGGTCATGCTCGTCCGCCCGGCAGCTCGATGCGATGGTCGGCGAGCACGTCGATGAAGTCGCTGTCATGCGTGCTGGCCACCACTGCCACGCCGTCGTCGACCGCTTCGGCCATGATGCGCACGAGCTCTTCCCACGTGTTGCGGTCCTGGCCGAACGTCGGCTCGTCGAGCACCATGACGCGTGGCTTGGTGGCGAGCACGGTGGCCACCGACAGGCGGCGCTTCTCGCCGCCGGACAGCGTGTAAGGGTTGGCGTCGACGAGGTGTGACAGCCGCAGACGGCGCAGCAGATCGTCGGTCAGCTTCGAGATCTCGGCCGCGGGAAGCCGCAATGCGCTTGGCCCGAGTGCGATTTCGTCCCGCACCCGCCCGGTGAGGAATTGGTGCTCCGGGTCCTGGAAGACGCTGCCGATGCGGGTGAGCAGTTCGCGTGAACGCCAGCGGATCGGTTCGCGTTTGCGCCCACTGGGCGCGAGCGCCGCGGTGGCCGAGAGGCTGCCGTAGCGCGCGGGAAGCAGGCCGCCGAGGGTGAGGGCGAGAGTCGACTTTCCTGCACCGTTGGGTCCGGTGATGACAGTCGTCGCGCCCTGCGGAATCGTGAAATCGAGGGTGTGCGGCAACGGCGGGGCGGCTGGTTGCCCGATGCCCAGGCCAGCGGCCACCAGCGCGGTGTCTCCGTCAGGCTTCCGGTCGCGTTGCAACCGGGGCAGTGGATCGCCCGGCACCCAGATGCCGGCATGGGTGAGGCGATCACGTTCCCGGGAGATGGTCTCCGCAGCGGGGCCGTCGGCCGCGATCGCGCCGTCCTCGCCGAGCACGACGACCCGATCGACGACGGGCAGCCACACCGACGTTCGGTGTTCGATCACGACGAGCGTCGCACCGGTCCGGCGCACCACCGCAGCGACGGCGTCGCGCACCTCGGCCACGCCGGCCGGATCGAGGTTCGCGGTCGGCTCGTCGAGCAGGATCAGCCCGGGTGCCATCGCGAGGACACCGGCCAATGCCAGGCGCTGTTTCTGCCCGCCCGACAGCGCGGACGTACTGTGCTGCAGCGCAAGGTCCAGTCCGATCGCGGCCAACGACTCCCGGACCCGGGGCCAGATCTCGTCGCGGCTGACGCCGAAGTTCTCCATCCCGAAGGCGACATCGTCTCCGACACGGGGCAGGATCACCTGCGCGTCGGGATTCTGCAGCACCATGCCGATCCGGTGCCGCCGACGAGCCGGGGGAGCGCCGTCGACCAGCAATTCGCCGGTCTCCGAGCCGTCTTCACTGCCGCCCAACAGACCGGCCAACCCGTGCAACAGGGTGGACTTACCGGCTCCCGAGGGGCCCAGCAGCAACACCCGTTGTCCCGCCTCGATCGTGAGGTCCAGGCCGTCGATGGTGGGTCGCGCCCGCCCGGCGTGACGCCACCCCCATCCCCGCGCGGTGACCTCGGCCGCCGAGCCGGGTTGCGGCTGCCCGGTCACGACACGGTGCCGAGATCCTGACTCTGCCGACCGGATTCGAAGCGCGACAGGGCGCCGGTGCGGGCCAGCGCTCGGACCACCGCCCAGGACAGCAGCCCGGCGAGCAGGGCGCCGGAGACCACGCCGGCGACGGTGTAGATGGCGACGAAGGACGCTGCCGAGCCCGGATACCAGATGACGATGTCGTTGACGGCCATCGCAAGACCGGCGGCGGCACCGGCAAGCACCGCGACGGGCAGACCCCAGCGGCGGTAGAGGAAGATCGCGAAGACCAGCTCGGCAGCCAGGCCCTGCACCAGTCCGGACTCCAATGTCATTACCCCCCATTGGTTTCCGACCAGAGCGGACACCGTGGCGGCGACCATCTCGCCGTACACCGCCGCCCCCGGCTTACGGACGACCAGCGCGGTGAGCACACCGGCGAACAGCCAGCCCCCGCCGACAAGCGCATTCAACCCCGGCAGGGCCGCACCCAGTGGAGCGCTGATGGGGTTGGCGGCGACGTTCCACAACACGAACACCATGCCCGAGGCGACTGCCAATACGCTGGCCACCACAATGTCGATGACGCGCCAGCGGGGCACCTGGTGGGCGCCGCCGGTGTTTTCAGAAACGGACGACACACTCATTCTCTTCACTCCCTACGCCGGCATTACCCGGTCAGGTTCGTACGGTCGACGGACGAGCCGTCCTCTCAGCGCACCCGGTGTGCGCTCCCGTGTGGTTAGCGCCCTTCAATCTAGTGGCTGGCGCCTAGTGGCTGGCAGCCATCCAGGGTTACTGGCGTCCGACTGGTCTTTGCTGGTATCCATAAGCCAGCAGGTCTGAAGGGGGATGAGGTGTCGCTTCGGGTCAACATCGGTGATCTGACCGCTTCCGGTACCGCCGTCACCGGCCACGGCGAGGATGTGGCGAGCACCCATGCGGTGGCAGCCAGCCGGATCGACGCCGCCCAGGGCGGCTGGCAGGGCGCCTCGGCGCAGGCCATGACAGTGCTGGCCGAGAAGTGGGTGGCCACGACGAGTGCATTGGTGAACCGGTTGAGCGATCACGCCCAGGGCCTGCACGCCAGCGCCCTGGACTTCGTCGAGATGGAGCAGCGACACAGCCAAGCGCTGCAGGAGCCGGCAGCGGCCGCGAACGCGATCGCGGCACAGTCCGAACGCTGAGCTGTTGTGACCTTGACCGTCGCCGACATCGAGCGCTGGAACGCCGGGGACGTGCGTGAGGTGTTCCATGCCGCGAGCAGCCGGGCCCAGGCGATCAAGGATGCCGCCGACGGCCTGGCGAGGCTGCCCGCTTTCGAGACGTGGGGCGGTGAGGCGGCCGAGGCCGCCACCGACGCCATTAGCCAGACCCGCAAAGACCTCGACGCCCATGGCGAGGAGGCGCTGGTCGTCGCCAACGCCGCCCGCAGCGCCGCCGACAACATCGAGCGCATCAAATCCGAACTCGCGACGGTGAAGGCCGACGCCGAGTCGCTCGGGATGGAGATCGATCCGATAGCGGGCACCGTCGTGCCCGGGCCGACCGTCCGCAATCCGATGGAAGCCCAACTCAAACAGGCCCAGTTGCAGCCGCGGCTGGACACGATCGTGGCCGAGGCCAACCTCGTCGATATGGCACTGGCCAACGCCATCAACATGGCGAGCGGTACGACCGCGATTCCACCGTCGGGGCCGCACCCGGAGATCCCTGATCACCCGCCGCCGGATGACCCGAAACAGTTCGCCGAATACTGGCGAAGCCTGTCCAGGGATCAGAAGGACTACCTCTTCAGCCACGACCACAACATCGGCAACCACCCGGGCATGCCCGCCGGCGACGACCAGTACCCGGGCAGCGACCACTACAACCGGCTCCATCTCGCCGATCAGCTCTCCGATGCCGAGACCGCCCAGGCGCAGGCTGACGCGCTCAAGGCGCAACACCCGGACTGGGCCGACGGCCGCGGCGTCCCCGAGCCGAGCAGGCCGGGAGCGATCTTCGATGACCGGCTGAAATACGAAGCGTGGCAACGGCAATACGACGACACGCGCGCCCGCTCCAAGTACCTGCCGGATCTGCAGGCGGTGGACGCCACGGTGAAAGATCACCCCGAACGCAAACTGATGCTCCTGGACACCAGCAGCGGCCGGCAGGCTCGAGCGGCCGTCGCGGTCGGCGACCCGGATCGAGCCGATCACGTCTCGGTGACCACCCCCGGTCTCAACACCACCGTGCACGGTGCCGTCGAGGGGATGGCCAACGAAGCGGCACACCTGCGGCAGGAGGCGCTTCGGCAGCTCCAGGCCAACCCCGGTCACGCCCACGACACGGTGGCCACCGTGGCGTGGATCGGCTACGACGCCCCGCAGGTGTCCGGATGGGACGACCTGCGTGGGTCGGCAGCAGGAGGCTGGGAGGTCAGCCACGATGCGGTGGCCCGGGCCGGCGCGGTCGACCTGTCGAAGTTCTATGACGGCATCGCCGGCGCGCACGAGGGCGGTCCGGTCCACCTCACCGCGGTCGGCCACTCCTACGGTTCCCTGACCACCGGGCTGGCACTGCAAGAGCCCGGCAACCACAGCGTCGGCGATGCCATCCTCTACGGCTCACCCGGCATCGAAGCCTCGACACCTGCTGACCTGGGCCTGCAGTCCGGGCACGTCTTCACCATGGAGACACCGGACGACCCCATCCAGAATGTCTACGACCTACCGCCGTGGGCGCATGTCGCGGCGGCGACGCTACCGCCCCCGTTCCGGGACTTCGGTGAATCGATCATGCGGACGATGGATCTCTCCGGCGCCGGCAAGTTCGGCCCCAACCCGGCGACCAACCCGAACTTCGTCCACCTGGAAACCGGTGCCGTCAGCGTCCCCGACGGTGGGGGCGGCACACTGAATCTCGATGCCGCGCACGGCCACAGCGAATACCCACGATTCACCGACGACGGATTGCCCCGCACGACCAACTTCAATATCGCCGCCGTCATCGCCGGGCTCAGCGGCGACGCGGTCCGCCAGAGATAGAAAGCAGACGTATGAGGCTCCTCACCACCCGGCAGATCGCCAGGCTTCCGCTCTGCGGGGTGCTCGCCCTCATCGTTGCAACGACAGGATGTCACGTGGAACAGCCCTATGCCCCAACCCCGTCCACCGCGGCCGGCCAGGCACTCGACGAACTGAAATCGCTACCGCCCTTCGAGGCCACCAAAGCCCAACTGGAGGACGCGCTCACCAAGATCACTACTTTGGCAACCCAATACGTGCCTGGCGTTGTCTGGCAGAGCGCAGACAACGCCGAGGGGAGCAGCTGTTCGGCGCCCTATGAGCAGACCGGGGGCAAGGCGGCCTACCTCGCCAACCGGGTCGCCGAGAACGTCACCGTGAGCGAAAGCGACTGGGAAAGGCTGCTCGACATCGTCAAGAACGCGGCCACCGCGGTCGGCGCCGCCGAAGTCCAGGTCATGCAGGACCAGCCAGGCAGGCACGATGTGTGGTTCACCGGGCCCGCCGGCATGTTCGTGAAGTTCTCCTACAAGGGCAACATGGTCGTCTCCGCCTACACCGGTTGTCGATTGCCGTAGCGCCGAAGTGCGACCGGTCCGGCCGGGTGAACAGAATATGTCCTGCTCGCAACGATTAGTCGAGCCGTTCGGCGATTCGCCGCCACGGGGCGCGGCGCAACGGCTATGAATCAACGGTGAGCACTCACCACGTGAACCTGACCCCGCAGGAAACCTCGCTGATCGATCAGAGCGACGCTGCTGTTCTGGAGCGCCTGGACGAAAAGTCGCTGAAAGAACTGCAGACCCGGCTCCGGAACGCCCGCGAGAAGAACTTCAGTCTGTTGCGGCGCCAGGGCGCGGCCCGGGTGGAAGCCGAGGCGGCGCGGGGAGCCGCCCAGCCCGCCAACGAGAAGCGCGGTGAGAAGGTGGAGATCTTCGACGACGCGCTGGCGCGGGTGGCCGAGCGTCTCGCGGCTTTCGACACCGAGTAGCCGCGCCCTACTCGCTGGACTCGGCGTCATACCGGTTTGAGGCACGAGGCGATAGGCGGTCAGCGGGTCGCGCGCCCAACGGCGAGCGGACCGACGATCGGCGGCATCTCATACCATGTCGCCGAGGGGCGTCATACATGGAAACCACTGACGCGCAACGTATCCAGTGTGGTGTGCGGTTGCACACCCATCCACCGGCGAAGCCGGGCCGGGGCCGCACCAATGGGTCTTGCCGCGACGCCAGGAAGCGTGACGAGGAACGGACGTGTTCGATGGTGTCCACCCATGCGTCGGCGATCGGAAGATGCTCGGCACCTGCTGCGAAGGCGACGGTGGTGGCAGGGGAGCGCTTGGGCTCAGCGAATTGAGGCCAGGTGGTCCACCGTGTCTACCGGCAGGTCCCCGGCGACCAGCGCGCTCACCGTCATGTTGTTCAGGGTGATCTGGCCCTTGTGGTTGTCCAGGAACGCGGTGTCCGCGGCGTCGCGGCCGGTGGCTATCCGAACCAGTGCTTGACGTGGCGCCAACAGGGTCGCGTCCACCACACGCCACTGACCCTCGACAAATGCCTCGGCCACCGCGTGGAAATCCATCGGGTACAAGCCTGGTGCGTAGACCGACACCAATCGGGCCGGGATGTTCACCGCACGCAACAGTGCGACCACCAGGTGCGCGTAGTCGCGGCAAACGCCTTCACCGGCCAGGAGGGTCTCGACGGCCCCGTCGATGGGATCGCTCGAGCCGGGCACATAGTTCAGGCGGGTGCCGACCCAGGAGCTGACGTTCTCCAACAACGTGACGGGGTCGTCGGTCGCACCGAATTCGGTTGCGGCGAAACCGTAGAACTTGTCCGCCTCGGCGTATCGGCTGGGCCGCAGATACTTCGACAGGTCGTATTCGGTGACCGGTGCCGGATCGGTCTGGCCGATGACGGTGGCGGCGTAGCTGACGCTCAGTGTTCCCACCGCGGCGTCGAACTTGTGGATGCGGTTGCCGTGTTCACCGCTGATCTCCATGGCCTGGATGGGCTGCCCGTTCAGTACGAAGCTCAGCGATTCGGTCACGACGGTGTTTGGATGCGGGGCAATCGCGATCTGGAATTCCAGGGTGGTGGGCGCGGTGATCTCGACGTCGAGCTGGGCGCCCACTTCTCGTTTCATATCCGCAATGATGCGCCACGGGCCAGGCTTGTGCGCGGCGGTGCGTCCACCGCCGCCTCCGGGCTGACATGCAACACGCACTTCCCGTAGGCGGTGCCGCTCATCTGCGCGTCGGAGATGCGGACCACGCCGGTCACCCCATAGCCGCGCAGCGTGTTCGGGATCGGCAGCTGGCTCGACTCCGGTATGCCAGGTGCACCCTGGGGCCCGGCACTGCGCAGCACCAGAACGGATTCGGGTGTGACGTCGAGCTACGGATCAAGGGGGTGCACCAACGCGTTGGTCGAAGGCTTCGGGGCTCGACGTCGCACTCATCGGCAAGCTGTTGCAACAGCACGCAATTCGTTGGTGTTCTGCAGGATCGAGCTGCCGCCAAGGCGACGAACCGGTTGACGAAGACGCCCTGCGTGTAGGAGACGTCCAACAGCGCCTTGAGGTTTCTGAGGCGTTCGGCGCCGAAGTTAGGACCTAACCGAGCAGATGGCCATGGAGAGCAGGGGGATTCGGGCCAACGGGTGGTTGCAGCGCCGGCCGAGATCGCCGCGAAACTGCCCCGATTCAGGGCTACGCTTCGCCCTGGGCCAGCGATCAGCGGCAGCAATTGGGGTCGAGCACCACGCACAGCGCGGCGACGGCATCGCGGTGCGGGCGATGGTAGACGTTCATGCCGCGCCGGTCGGAGTCGACAAGGCCGGCTTTGCGCAACTGGCTCAGGTGGTGGCTGACGGTCGATTCGGACAGCCCGAGCACGGTGGCGAGCTCGCCGCTGTTCTGCTCGCCGTCCGGCGCGCTGAACAGCAGCGACATGATCTTGACCCGCATCGGATCGGCCAGCGCCTTCAGGCGCAGCGCCACGTGGAGGGCGTCGTCGTCGCTCATGGGTCCGGCCGCCACCGGGGCGCAGCAGACCGGAGCGGACATGTCGACCACCGGCAGCGTCTTGGGCACAACCGATATGGTGCCAGAATCTTGACATATATCCAAAAGGTCGCCATGCTGGGCCTGTGTAGTAATTCGATATATGTCTCACAAGTCGGAGGAACCATGTCACGAGCCCAACTCGCCCTCAACGTCGACGATCTCGACGAGGCGATCGCGTTCTACGCCAAGCTGTTCGGCACGCAACCGGCAAAGGTCAAACCCGGCTACGCCAACTTCGCGATCGCCGAGCCGCCGCTGAAGCTCGTCCTGCTGGAGAACCCCGGCAGGGGCGGCACCATCAACCATCTCGGGGTCGAGGTCGAATCCAGTGAGAAGGTGCACGCCGAGATCGCCCGGCTGGCCGGCGAGGGGCTGTTCACCGATGAGGAGATAGGCACCACGTGCTGCTTCGCCACCCAGGACAAGGTGTGGGTGACCGGGCCTGCTGGGGAGAAGTGGGAGGTCTATACGGTGCTGGGCGACTCCGATACCTTCGGCAGTAGTCCGCGGCATCTGGACGTGGATGCGGAGGCCGAGACCGAGAAGGGTGCGCCGTGCTGCTGATCGATCGCCCGGCCCGACGTTCACTCATTGTTCGCTTGCGTCCCAATTCGATGATTGTCAATATCAACGTATGTCGAATCTAGGGAGCGGTGACGGCGTCGACTGTTGCCCGGTGGCGCCGTTGGTGGCGGAACCGTTGAGCATCGCCGCGGCGACGGACATGGCGGCGAAGTTCAAGGCGTTGTCGGACCCGGTGCGGTTACGGCTGCTCAGTTCGGTGGCGAGCCATGCTGGCGGCGAAGCGTGCGTCTGCGACGTCTCGGCCGGCATGGCGGTGTCGCAGCCGACGATCTCGCATCACCTCAAAGTGCTGCGCGACGCCGGCCTGCTTACCTCGCAGCGGCGCGCGTCGTGGGTCTATTACGCGGTGGTTCCCGAAGCGCTGACCGCACTCTCGGTGGTGCTGAGCGCGGGTGCGGGTGCGATGCAGCCGGTCGGAGCGCCGGCATGACCGACACCACGGCGCGCGACGGCACCGCGGCGGTGGTCGGCAAGCTGTCCACACTCGACCGGTTCCTGCCGGTGTGGATCGGCATCGCGATGGCCGCCGGTCTGGTGCTGGGCCGGATGATCCCGGGCCTGGGTGACGTGCTCTCGGCCGTTCAAATCGACGGGATCTCGTTGCCGATCGCGCTCGGACTGCTGATCATGATGTACCCGGTGCTGGCCAAGGTCCGCTACGACCGCCTGGATTCGGTGACCGCCGATCGCAAGATGCTGATCAGTTCCCTGCTGCTCAACTGGCTGATCGGGCCGGCGTTGATGTTCGCGCTTGCCTGGCTGTTGCTGCCGGATCTGCCGGAGTACCGCACCGGCCTGATCATCGTTGGGCTGGCCCGCTGTATCGCCATGGTCATCATCTGGAATGACCTGGCTTGCGGTGACCGGGAAGCCGCCGCGGTGTTGGTGGCGCTGAACTCGGTGTTCCAGGTCGTCATGTTCGCGCTGCTCGGCTGGTTCTACCTCTCGATTCTGCCGGGCTGGCTCGGCCTGGCGACGACCACCATCGCCACCTCACCGTGGCAGATCGCCAAATCCGTGCTGATCTTCCTCGGCATTCCGCTGCTGGCAGGGTTCCTGACCCGACGCTACGGTGAAAAGGCAAGGGGGCGTTCCTGGTACGAGTCGACCTTCCTGCCGCGGATCGGCCCGTGGGCGCTCTACGGACTGCTGTTCACTATCGTCATCCTCTTTGCGCTGCAGGGCAGCCAGGTCACGTCGCATCCGTGGGACGTCGCGCGGATCGCCCTTCCGCTGCTGGCGTACTTCGCGATCATGTGGGGTGGCGGCTACCTGTTGGGGGCCGCCCTCGGTCTGGGATACGCGCGCACCACGACGCTGGCATTCACCGCGGCCGGCAACAATTTCGAGCTGGCGATCGCTGTCGCGATTGCCACCTACGGTGCCGCCTCCGGGCAGGCGCTGGCCGGAGTGGTGGGGCCGCTGATCGAAGTTCCGGTGCTGGTCGCATTGGTCTACGTGTCGCTGGCGCTGCGCAAGCGCTTCGCGCCCCAACGAAAGGCTAGGTAGCTCATGGGTTCTCGACCGTCAGTACTGTTCGTCTGCGTCCACAACGCCGGACGCTCCCAGATGGCCGCGGGATTCCTCGCGCACCTCGCCGGGGATGCCATCGAAGTCCGGTCGGCGGGAAGTGCTCCCGCGGCGAGTATCAATCCGGCAGCGGTGGCGGCCATGGCCGAGGTCGGCATCGACATCGCCGACCAGTCGCCGAAGATCCTCACCCCGGACACTGTCGAGTCCTCCGACGTGGTGATCACCATGGGCTGCGGGGACACCTGCCCGGTCTTCCCAGGCGTGCGCTATCGCGACTGGGCACTGCCCGACCCGGCCGGCATGGGAGTCGAGGCCGTTCGCCCGATCCGCGACGAGATCAGGACTCGGGTCGAAGCGCTCATCGCGGAGTTGATGCCCGCCGAGACCGCGTGACGACGAAACCTTCGGTGCTGTTCGTGTGCGTCGAGAACAGCGGCAAATCGCAGATGGCAGCGGCTTTGATGGCTAGCATCCGCGGCGACAAGATCGACGTGCGCTCCGCGGGCACTCATCCCGGCACATCGATCAACCTGCCCTCGGAGCAGTCCCTGCTGGAGGTTGGTGTCGACATCAGTGGGCAACACCCGAAGCCGAGAACTGGGACACCGACGAACCATCGTTGCGGGCAATCGACGGGCTCGATCGGATGCGTCTCATTCGCGACGATATCGCTGCCCGGGTGCAGGTTCTCGCCGAACGGTGCCGGCAGCCGACCGCGTTCACGGCCCTTTCATCAGGCAGCGCCGGTTAGACGAGAAACCCAGTCGTCGAGGTGATGTGGTCCGGGATATCGCCAGCGTAACTGCCGGTGCTCAGCGTTCCCGTTGGCTCGAACAACATCACCGAAGCGCCGTTCGACGACTCCGGGCGGTGCTCAGTCCCGCGGGGGACCACGAAGACGTCATGGCGCTCGAGGTGCACGACGCTGCCGGCCGACGACGAATCGCGGAGGTGGATGTCGAGGCTGCCTTCGAGCACAATGAACAACTCGTCGGTATCGGGGTGGGAATGCCAGACATAGCTACCCCCGACCTTGGCCAGGCGGACGTCCCAATCGTTGACCTGGGTGAGGATGCGTGGGCTCCAACATTCCTGGAAGGACCCCAGGACGGTGTCGATGTTTGTGCTCAGATTGGCCATTCGTTGATCATGCGGTCTTGCCCATCTGACCGAACAGTGCAAAGAATGACGCATGTCGCAACAATCCTCGCACCAACACGTCGTCGTCGCGTTGGTGGATGAGGGCTCGAATCCCTTCGAGCTCGCGTGTCTGACTGAGGTTCTCGGCATCAACCGTCCAGAGGTGGGCGGTCTGCTCTATGACTTCCAGATGTGCGCACGGAAGCCCGATGTGCTGATGCGGCAGGGCTTTTTCACCATGACGGGTATCGCAGACCTCACCGCGCTGGCGCACGCTGACACGGTGATCGTCCCCAACCGGCCAAACACGTCGACGCCCCATCACGTGGACGTCCTTGAGGCGATATCGCGTGCTCATGAGCGCGGGGCGCGAATGATAGGCATGTGTAGCGGTGCCTTCACCTTGGCAGAGGCAGGCGTGTTGGACGAACGCCGGGCCACGGTGCATTGGCAATGGACCGAAGAGTTCCGCACCCGGTATCCACGCGTGCGTGTTGACGAAACCGTCCTGTTCGTCGATGACGGCGACATTCTCACCTCCGCTGGCAGCGCTGCTGCGCTCGACCTCGCTCTCCATGTCGTACGTCGCGACCACGGCGCTGAGATCGCCGCGGCGGTCGCGCGCCGTCTTGTGTTCCCAGGGCATCGCCCCGGTGGGCAACGACAATTCATCGAACGCCCCATCCCGAAGGAACGCGAAAGCCCACTGGCCGAAGCCCTCGTCTGGGCAGAACAACACGCCACCGGGTCAATCTCGGTTGCGGACATCGCCTCACAAGCAGCGATGAGCCCTGCAACCCTGCACCGTCGTTTCCGGCACGAGCTGGGGTGCACGCCGAACCAATGGTTGACCAGCGTGCGTGTCGAGCATGCTCGCAGACTTCTCGAGCAGACCGACCTGTCGGTCGACCAGATCGCTCATCGAAGCGGCCTTGGAACTTCTGCCAACCTACGACATCGTCTCGCCGATCAGACCGGCCTTACTCCATCGGCCTACCGCCGTGCCTTCGCTCGATGATCGGCTCCTGTTGGGCTCGCTTCACCACCGAATCTGGTGCGATCACGGCGGAATCCTGTCCGGTAAGGAACGTCAACGTCTTGGCCAGCAACAGCTGGGCATGGGAGCTTCGCAACTCAGCGCGAAATAGGCTGCTAGGTGCGATATCTTGGGATCGACCGTCGGGATGGGCACTTTGAGCGCCTGTGGGAACAAGGGCGAAGAAGCGCCGTCGACCACCAACACGTCGCCGCCGAGTTCGACCGCACCGGCGACGACGGGTGGCAGTTCTCCGGCGCCGGTACCCACCGATAAGTCCGGGTCCGACGGCCATTCCGGGGAACAACTAGTTTCGCGAAATCGCGCTCAGCTCACCATGATCGACGGCAAGGTGCCGGGACGCGCGCCCGATGCCAGACCGGCGAAATACGCTCCCGACCACATCCACAGCCCGGCCTGTAGCCGCAGCGAGGCGCGGCCGACGGCCGCGTCGCCGTCGGCGTAGGCGGTCATCGCGGACAGCACCGCGGCCTTGCTTACCATCAGATAGGCGGAGCTCAGCTCGACGAGCGCGGTGTAGGTCGCCGGCGAGAAGCCCGCTCGGGCGAGTCCCTCCCAGACGAATCGGCCGGCGCCGGTGGCGCTTTGCAGCACCGTCGTCCACATCGCCATTTCGGCCCAGCCGAGATCGGTCGGTCCCGCCAGCTTGCTCAGCGCGCTGTCGTAGCGGGTGGCCAGTTCCAGCGGGAATGCCGTCGAACTGCAGGCGAGGAAGCCGCTGCACGACAACGTGTCCCGCATGGACGGCACGCCGGCAGGCGGATTGTCCAGCACCACATCCAGATAGCCGCGGTTGTACCCGTACAACGCCAGCAACACCGGAACAGCGGCGTGCGCCACCGCGGTGACTAGCCACGGGTTGCTCGTCGCGACCGTCGCCAACGTCCCCGTCGCCGCATCGAAGAGCCGGATGCCGATCGCCGACGGGGAGAGGTCGACCGTGGGTGCGGCGACCCGTGGGACTGTCCCCGCAGCGGCGCCGGTGCCGGTGAGGCTGTCACGCAACCAGATTCCGCCGAAGTAGCCCGACGCCGCCAGATTGCCGAGCAGTAGCCGCAATTCGGTGGGCTCGGCGGCGTTCTGCGCCAGTGCGTCGAGGCTCGCGACCGCCAGATCGCCGAAGAAGAACCGGGCACTGTCAACCGGGTTGCCGCCGGCGGCGAGGTATTTCTCGGCGAATCCGGCGATGAAACTTTCGGAGACGGTGAACGAGGCCCCGGTGACGACGGGCAGGTGCGGCAGCGTCACCGACACTGTTGGTGTCGGTGCGGGCGCGGTGACGGTGACGGTGTCAGCGCGGCCGGTACGCGCCGAGGGGGCGCGGTGGCCGATCGCGCGTGGCCGTGCGCCGGCATCGGTACCGGCTGGGCGGGAAGCCGGCGCTGCCGACGGGACCCGCGCTACGCGGCGCGGCCGGCTCGCCGTGGCGTGCGCGGAGCGTGCCGATGACGCCGACGGGCCTGCAGATCCCGAAGCCGGATCAGCCGAGGCGACCCCCTGTCCGGCGAGCAGGGCGGCCGCGGCGCCGAGCGTCAGCGCGATGCCCACGGCATAGCTCGACGTCCGCATCCCGCCTCCTGGGCAATTGGTAACAGTGCTATCTGCCAGCAGAGGCTAGCACTGCAGCAAATATTAGTGTCAGAGTTCAGTCGAATCGGTGCCTGGCGCAGCGGATCAGTACTCGCATACGTGACCGGTCGGCGCCCAGCTTCGAGCTCTACCGGTCTTCGCCGCCGGCCAGTTCCGCGCGGACCTCCACCACCGTCTCTGCGTCGCAGAGCCGCGCATCGTGGGCGAGCGCCGCGGCATCGGCCGGGTCGGCGACCAGATGCATCGGAATACCCTCGCCGCGAAGGCTTTCGGCATGTTCCCGGAGCCGGCTGTTGCGGTCGTCGTCCGGTGCGCCGACCTGGCGGATGAGGATCAGCGGGACGCGACCGGAAAACTCGCGGGCCATCTCCTCGTAGATCAGCGGGTCACGCTGGCCGCTGTCACCGATGAGCACGAAGCGCATCCGCGGATACGCCGTCATCAGCCGGCGCACCGCCGCACGCTTGTGCTCAGCGCCGCTGCGCCGCAGGTAGCGCTCGGTGGGCCCCCAGTCGGTGAGGAACATCGGTCCGTCCGGGAAACCGCGCACGCCGATGAACCGTTCCAGCATCGGATAGAACGACCAGCTTCCTGTCGAGACGTAGAAGAAGCCCGGCCGTGCCCGGCGATGACCGCTGCCCCTGGGAACGCCGCGGGCAAGCCCCCGATACAACGCCGACATGCCCGGAATCGCGGTGCGCTGCTCGGCCTCCCGCAACACGGTCCTGGCCACCATCGCCAATCCCTCGGTCAGGCCGGTGAGCAGGATGGTGTCATCGATGTCGGAGATCACCAGGAACGGCGCGTCCAGCGCCGGTTTGAGCACCGAACCGGTGCCGGTGATCGGTTCACCGTCGAGCAGCTGCGCGGCGACCGCTTCGACGGCATGCCAGCCCGCCCGGAGCTTTGGTACCGGCAGCGAAAAGGCGGCGAAGCCATGCGCGTCGGTCACCTCGGTCGCGCGGTGCGTGCCGATCCGCAGTTCGACCTCGGTCCCGACGATCGGCAACGCGGCGTGCCGGCGCAGGTTTCCCTGCGCGACCTCCCAATACGGGATGCGGCTGTCGCCGGGCAGTTCAGGGGCTTCGGCGACCCGGACGCGGACCTTGACCACGTCTGCGGCGACGTACCCGCGATAGACCAGCACCTGCACCCCGCGAAACGCGCCGGACTGCAGTTTGTGGTCACGCCGCCGCTCGGTCAGCTTGCCTTCCAGCCCGGCAATCGCCGCGGCCGCTTCGGCGCTGCGCATCTTCGCGGTCAGGTCCGCGGCGATCCGGCGGGGGAGTCGGGGCATGGCATCAGCATCCCAACGGCGGCTGCCGCAGACAACCGTCCTCCGATCGGTGGACGGCCGGTTCATCCGGCGCATCCCCCAACCACCCGATGCCGCGCGACCGCGGGAGTGGGCAGAGTCCACGGTGACAGCATCACCATCGGATCGGGAGGATCGTCATGACGACAGCGATCACGCGCAAGGGCTGGATCACCCGCTGGCTCGAGTCGGCCGGCCGGCTCAGCGGCGCCATGCCGCTGGCCCCGATCGACGCGGTGTACGGCGCCACGGCGTGGGCCTACATTCCGGCTGCCGAGGAGGGGCGCAGCAGCAGCGCTGGACAGCTGCCGATGGTGGCGGCCGGGCAACACGCCCTGGCGCGGTGCCTGCGTGACCCCGGCGGTCGGATCAGGCCAGTAGGGGGGCGATCGCCGAGCGGGGCACCAGCACCTGGGTGGCGCCGGCCGCCTCGGGCAGCAGCTCGCCCTGGCTGAAGTAGAAGATCACCCCGTCGTCGGTGATGGCGAAGTCCTGATAGTTGGCCGGATCGAGCCCAGCGGTCGGGTCGATCGCCACGTCCTGGCCGGTCTGCTTCTGCAGCTCGGCCAGGACGATGGGGAAGACCGCCTTGAGCGGGTCGGTGCCCGGCTGCCACAGCGAGTCGTAGGTGATGGCCTTGCGGTTGGTCTGGTCCCAGTTGAACGCCTTGTATTGGGTTTGCGGGTGGGCGCCACCGATGTCTTCGTAGGTCTGCAGCACCAGGGACTGCGTACTGCGGGGCGGCACCGCCGAGTCGTAGGAACTCGCGGTGATGTCGAGCTCGTAGGGCATGTCCCGCCGGCTCGAGCTCTCGGCGACGTTCAGGAAGCCATCGCGGGTCTGGCCGACGTAGGCGGCGACGGGCGTCAGGTCGGGATAGTCGCTCGGGAAGGCGATGCTGACCTGGTAGGCAGGGTCGGACACCGTGATCTGGCAGGTCTGGCCGGAATCGACGCCCTTGAGGTCGACGCAGTAATTCTTCGGGGCCGCCGCAGCGATGCCTGGGCAGCCGGCCAGCACGGCCGCCGCGACCAGCGCCGCCACTTTCAGCTTGGGCATCTGCGAGATTCCTCCGTTCGTCGCGGTGCCAGCGCACCGCACGCACCACCGAGGAAAACTCTAGCGACGTCCGCGCTGCCGCGATGACGGTGCGCGGCACCGGTCACCGCAGCGCGGCGCGGCCGCGGACGCGCCCCAGGACGACGAGCACCACCAGCGTCACGCACAGCAGCACCGTGGTGCAGGCTGCGGCCTGGAACGCCTGTCCGCGGTCGGTCAGGCCGAAGATCGCGACGGGCAGCGTCTTCCAGGTGGCGGGATAGACCATCACGGTGGCACCGAGCTCGCCCATCGACAGAGCCACCGCCAACCCGGCCGCGGCACCCAGCGCCGGTGTGAGCAGCGGCAGCGTGACCCGGACCAAGACCCGGGCCGGCGAGGCACCCAACGACTGGGCGGCGTGTCCGAACGCCGGGTTCAGCCGGTCCAGCGCGGCGCTCACTGCGCTGAACGCGAATGCCAGCACCAACACGAAATGGGCGAGGATGACGATCCAGCGGGTGCCGCCCAGGAGCAGTGGACGGGCGTTGAAGGTGATCAGCAGGCCCAGCCCGATCGCGACCGAGGGCACCGCGATCGGCAGATGGAAGATGGCGTCGGTCAGTCGGCTCAACCAGCGCGGGGCATCACGCGATGCGATGGCCGCCCAGCTGCCGAGCAGCAGCGCGAGGCCGCCTGCGACGAGGGCGGTCTGCAGGCTCACCGACAGGCTGGCGAGGTTCTCTCCGGACAGGGCCTGCCCGAACCGGGCGAAACCCAGGCCAGACGGCAGCGGCCCGTTCCACGAGCCGGCCAGCCCGGCGAGCACCACGGTTGTCAGCGGCGCGACGAAGACGACCGACACCACGAGGGCGAAAACGGCAAGGATGACGGCCCGGCTTCTCTTGTTCCACACCAACATCGGCTATCTCTCCGGACCGGTGCGGTTGGTCAGCCGGGCGAACATCAGCCGGTATGCCACGTAGAGCGACAGTGACAGGACGATCTGGACGGTCGCGATCACCGCCGCGCCGGGCAGGTCGAATGTCACGATTCCGCGCGTGTAGATCAGCACCGGAAGGGTCATCACGCCCTTGGCGCCGGTGAACAACACGATGCCGAACTCGTTGAGCGTCAACAACAACACCAGGCTGCCGCCTGCCGTCAACGCCGGCCACGCCTCCGGCATCACCACCGAGACCAGGACCCGTAAGGGCGAAGCGCCCAGACTTGCCGCGACGTCGAGCTGCTGGCGGGGCAACACCGCGAAGGCAGCCAGCAGCGGCCGTACCACGAACGGCGTGAAGAAGGTGACCTCGGCGGCGACGACGCCGGCCGGGGTATAGAGAAAATCCAGCGCCGGCGACCCGGTGAGCGAGGTGATGGCCGCGTTGACCGCGCCCGCGCTGCCGTAGAGAAACGTGAAGGCCAACGTGATCAGGAACGACGGCAACGCCAAGACCGTGTCGATCAGCCGGCCGACGAGCGCGGATCCGGGAAAAGGCACGAACGCTAACACGATTGCCAGGAAGGTGCCCAGAACGAGGCAGCCGGCCGTCGACGTGGCCGCGATCGCGATCGTTCGCCACAGCGCGGAGCGGAATGCCTGCGAGCCCAGCACCGACGTCCAGGTGCCCAGTCCCACACTGCCGTCGCGCAGTCTGGCCGACTCCAGGCAGACCCTCACCAGCGGATAGCCGGCGGCCACGAGCACCACGATCAGCGGCGGCAGCGTCCACAACACCGGGCGCACCCGCGGGGCCGGTTGCTGGACGGGCGTATCGGCGGCCGGCCCCGGGTGGTCGAGGATCGCCGTCATCGGCCGGCCTGCACCAGTACGCCGGCCGGCTGTGGGAATCGCAATCCCACCTCGGTGCCCACCGGATAGCCGGCTTGGCCGGCGGCATCGACTTCGATGAGCCGGTCAGGCAGCCCATTGACCGACACCACGACGCGCGTGGTCGCGCCGCGCCACACCGAGGCGGTCACGTTGGCGCGCAACGCCTCCGGATGCCCGAGGCCGACGATCTGCAGTGCGTGCGGACGGATGCACAGCAGTGCCGGCGAGCCGGGCGCCCAGTCCGTCCTGCCCACCGCCGGTTGCGGCGCCTCCGCGCTGACGGTCTTGTGGGCGATGCTGACCAATGCCGACGTGCCGATGACGCGACCGATGGTGCACGGGATCAGGTTGGCACCCCCGAGAAAGGCCGCGGTGAAACTGCTCGGCGGGCGCCTCCAGAGGTTTTCGGCGGTGTCGACGTCCATCAGCCGGGCGTCGTTCATCACCACGATGCGATCGGCCAGTGCCAGCGCCTCGGTCTGGTCGTGGGTGACGTACAACATCGCGGTGTCCGGCAGTGCGTGTTTGAGCTGCTGGAGCTCGGCGAGCATCGCCTGGCGCAGTTGGGCGTCCAGTGCGGCCAGCGGCTCGTCGAGCAGTAACACCCGGGGGCGGATCGCCAGTGCGCGGGCGATCGCCACCCGCTGCTGCTGGCCGCCGGAAAGCTCACGTGGCAAACGCTTTCCGAAGGCCGACATCCCGACCATGTCGAGCGCTTCGGCCACGCGGGGACCGATCTGGCTGCGCGGGACATGGTGTGACCGCAGCCCGAAGGCCACGTTCTCGGCGACCCGCAGGTGCGGGAACAGCGCATAGGACTGCAGCACCACGCCGATGCCGCGCTTGGCCGGTGGCAGGTCGGTCACGTCACGGCCCGCGAGCCGAACCCGGCCGGTGGTCGGGCGTACGAAACCGGCGAGCGCGTTGAGCGCGGTTGACTTGCCCGAACCGCTGGGACCCAGCAGCGCCACCGTCTCGCCGGCGGCGACCCGGAGGCTGAAGTCGGTCAGGGCGTGGGTCGTCGCCTTGCCGCGCCCGAAGGCCACCCCGACACGATCGAAGGTGATCGCCGGGGTGGCCGGAGTCGGTGCCGGCGTCTGCCGCGATGTGGCTGCCGCGCTGGGGGAGGAGCCGACGCCGATTTCGGTCACGGTCAGCTCCCGGTGGCTTTCTGGTAGGCGGCGACATCGGTGTCGAGGTCGGCGAGCACCGCGTTCCAGTCCGGGGTCCACATCTGCACTCCGTCGAGCAGCCCGGTCGGGGTGTTCCGATCCGCTGATCCGCCAGAGGCTTTCGCGATGGCGTCCTTCACCGGAATACCCAATGCGTCGGTGGCGACTGTTTTCTGCACGTCGTCGGAGATGAGGAAGGCCAGCAGCTTCTTGGCATCGTCGGCGTGCGGAGCGCCCTTGGTGACGCCGGCGACGTAAGGCAGGGCCACCGTGGTGCGGCTGTGGTCGGCCATTGCCGGGAAGAAGATGGTGAACGTTGACCCGTCGTCCTTGATGGAGCCCAGGTTCATCTGTACATCGCCATTGGCCACCAGCAGCTCACCGTTGCTCACCTTGGGCTGCAGCTTGCCGGTCGACGACGACGGCCCGACGTTGTTGGCTTGCAACTTGCCCAAATACTCCAGGGCCGCCGGCTTGCCCATCAGGTGTTGCAGCAGCACCAGCACGGCCGTACCGTCACCGGCCTGGCCGGGAGTCGAGTACTGCAGCTTGCCCTTGAATTCCGGCTTGAGCAGATCGTCCCAGGTCTCGGGTTGCGGGTTGGCGCCCGGGTTGGCGATGAAGCTCAGCGCGTTGTTGACGATCGGCAGATAGTCGCCGTCGGGTCCGACCAGTTCGGGCGCGATGCCGCTGGTGTCGGTGCCGCTGGGCTGCAGCAGACCGGACTTGTCTGCCTTCTGGATGAACGGCGGGAGGGTGACCAGCAGGTCGGCCTGCGGGTTGGACTGCTCCTTCTCCACCCGCGACACCACCTCGCCGGAGCCGGCCTCGACGACGTTGACGTTGATGCCGGTGTCCTTGGTGAACCTCGCGAATTGCGACTTGTACCAGGTGCCGAGCCCGTCGGCGCTGTAGACGGTCAGTGTGGTGCCACCCCCGGAGCCGGAGGTTCCGGTGCCCCCGCATGCGGTGGCCATGGTTGCGACGACGGCCATGGTGAGCGCCGCCAGGGTTTTACGAGTGTTCATGAGTACCTCTCGGGGTCAACGGGATTGCAGGACTAGGTCGGCGAACTCGGTCACTGTCGACACGATGTGGGTGGCGCCCGCGTCGCGCAGTTGTTGTTCCTCGTGGGCACCGGTGAGCGTGCCGGCCGCGATCGCGCAGCCAGCCCGAAGCGCACTGTCGACGTCGTTGCCGGTGTCACCGAGCGCGGCGACGTTGCCGACGCCGTCGATCTCCAGGCGCATCAGGGCGGTCAGGATCAGGTCCGGATAGGGACGGCCGCGCACACCCGCACCGGGCGCCAGGCTCAGATCGGCCAGGGACTGCCAGCCCAGCGCGGCCAGCAACTTCACCTGCGTGGCGGGGCTGAAGCCAGTGGTGAGCGCGACTTTCACCCCGGCACGGCGCAACTCCGCGACGGCCGCTGCGGCTCCGGGAATCGGGTGCGCGCCACCGTTCTCGATGAGTGTGTCGTAGGCGGTCTCGAAGGCACGGTTGGCCTGCTGGGCCCGCTGTTCGTCACCGAACAGGGCGCGGAACACCGCGATCTTCGACTGGCCCATGGTGTCGAGCACGTACTGGCGGGCATGTTCGCGATCCTGGCCGGCGGTGGGCAGACCTACCGCAGTGGCGGCGGCGTCGAACGCCTCGATCACCAGACCGCCGTCGGCCACGGTGGTTCCGGCCATGTCCAGGACGGCCAACTGAATCTCGTTGTTTACCATGGATTCCCTTCGGTTGACCGTCACAGCTCGACCAGGTCGGCGGTGTGTTCGGCGATGGCCGGCGCCAGCGTCATCCCGCGCCCACCCGGCCCGGTGATCACCCAGACGCCGTCACCGGCGTCGCGTCGGCACACCAGATCACCCGGATCGGTGCACTGGCTGTAGACGCCTGCCCAACGCTGCCGGATCGCCGGTAGCGGCCGGCCCAGGAATTCCTCCACCCGCCCCTGTAGGTAGGTATAGGGCTCCTCGTGCACGTCGAAGCCGAATGGCTCGGTGTATTCGTGGGTGTCGCCAATGGTCAACCCACCGTGCAACCGCTGCACGCACAACAGCTGCATGTGCTGGCGGTCGGCGACGGGGTGTTGAGGTTCATTGTCGCGCAGCGCATTCAGCGCCGAGCCGGCGAAGCCAGGGTAGTAGCGAAAGCTGTCACCGTCGGCGATCGCGGTGGTGAGCGCTTCCCCGAGCGACTCGGTCTGCATCATCTGCAGGCGCACCCGTCGCACCGGAAGCTCGCCGGCAACCTCGCGGGTCAGCCCGCCGTGGGCGGCACCGGGGCACAACAGCACCAGGTCGCCCTCGTAGCTGCGGTCGCGGTCATCGCGCACCACACCGCCGTCGACGCTTCGAGCCTCGGTCCCCGGCACGAACGTGTAGCGCCCGCTGTCGGCGAGGTACGCGCGGATCGCGGGCAATGCCTGGCGGGACTCGACCACACCATCGTGCGAACAGTGCAGGGCGGCAAGGAATGTGCCCCGCAGCGCAGGATTGAGCGCTCGAACTGACTCGGGGTCAAGGACTCGGAAGCCCCGCCGACCCGCGTCGGACCGCTCGGCGACCTGCTCGGCGACGGCGACTTCGCGAGGTGTGCGCAGCAGGGTCAGCGATCCGGCCGGGCGGAAGCCCACCCCGGGCACCTGCCGGCCGATGTGCTCCCACAGCTCGCGGGCGCGCAGTGCGGCCTCGAGTTCGTGCGTGGCACGCCCCGACACCCACACCAGACCGAAGTTGCGCACGGTGGCGCCCCTGGCCTCGGTCTCGCGTTCCAGCTGGACGACCGTGTGACCGCGGGACACCGCGTGCCAGGCGTGCGCGGTGCCCAGCACGCCGCCGCCCACGATCGTCACCCGCATGGCGCTGAGGTTTCACCCCCCGACCGACGGTGGGCCAACCGCGCGGTTCTACCGGCCTGAACAGAAGATTAACGATTGGTATAGACCAATTCAGGGTAGGATTTTCGGTGTGATTGACACCGAGGAGTGTGCGGTGATCGCCGAGACGGCGGCCTTATTGCGGTCGCTGCGCGGGGTCTGGGACGAGGATGCCGTCGACGATCTCGACCATGCGCTGCAGGCTGCCGCTCGTGCTGTCGACGACGGTGCCGACGACGAACTGGTGCTGGCCGCAGCGCTGCACGATCTGGCGCACAGCCCGTTGTGCGACTCGCCTGATCGCGACCGTCACGACGTGGCCGCCCGCGGCTGGCTGACCCCGCGCTTCGGTGCGCGAGTGGGCTGGCTGGCCGGCGCGCACGTGGCGGCCAAGCGCTACCTGGCGGCCACCGAACCCGGCTACGCCGAGACGCTGTCCCCGACGTCGGTGGTGTCGTTGACGGCGCAGGGTGGCGCTGGGGTCGAGGAGGACCTGACCGCCCACCGTTGGTGGCCGGCCGCGGTGCGGTTGCGCCGCTACGACGACGCCGCGAAAGTCCCCGGGGCGGCGGCGATGAGCATCGACGAGGTGCTGCTGATCGCCGAGCGGGTGCTGCGGCGGCGATGAGCAAGGCACACCAGGTCCGCACCGGGCTGGACCAACTGCTCGCCGATCTGGTCGAAGGTGACCCGGTGCCCGCCGAACGGGACCTGGCCACCCGCTTCGGGGTGGCTCGCGAGACGGTGCGCCAGGCCTTGCACGAATTGCTGCTGGAAGGTCGGATCCAGCGCCGTGGCCGAGGCACGGTGGTCGCCAAACCCAAGCTGACGCAACCACTGTCGCTGCGGTCCTATACCGAGGGTGCCGAACGAATGGGGCGTAAGCCGGGCCGCATCCTGGTGTCGTGGGAAGACATCGAGGCCACCGCGGAACTGGCAGCCGGGCTGGACATCAGACCGGGGGAGCTCGTCATGCACCTGGAGCGAATCCTGCTGGCCGACAACGAACGCATCGGCTTGGAGAGCACCTACCTGCCGTCGTTTCGGTTCGCCGGACTGTATACCACCTTCGATCCGCAGACCTCGCTGTATGCGGCGATCCGCGCCACCGGCGTGCATTTCGCGTCCGCCGAGGAGATCATCGAAACCATCCTGGCCACTCCCAGGGAAGCCGGGCTGTTGCTGACCACTACGGCGATGCCGATGCTGCATCTGCGCCGGCGTTCGCTGGACGCCGAGGGCAAGCCCATCGAGATGGTGCGGGCGCTGTATCGCGGCGACCGGGTCGCTTTCCAGACGGTGTTGGTCGACAACTAGTCAACGGCGCCAGAGGTCGAATCGGTCACGGCCGGGCCGGAATCCGGCGGCCTCGACGATGTCCACCGCCACGTCGAACCGGCTTCCCACCGAGTACGGGTCGTGGGCGTCGCTGCCGAACGAGACCGCGTCGCCGCCGGCCTGCCACCACCAGCGCACGAGATCGACCGAGGCCAGGGGACTTCGGGTGTTGATCTCCAGTGCCCGGCCGGACCCGGCGAGGGCGCGAAAGACGGTGCGGTAGCCGTCCTCGAAGTCGTGCTCGCGGTAGTCCCCGGCCCGGTCCGGCCAGTACCGGCGTGCGTAGTCACAGTGCGCGAGGATGCCGAACACCGACGAACTCTCCACCAGGGTCAGCAGTTCGGCGAAATAGCGGTCCATCAGTTCAGCGGCATCGAGGTCGCCGAACAGGGTGCGGTCGACAAAGCGCAGCACGCCGTCGTGCTCGATGGCGTGCAGACTGCCCAATACCCGGTCGAAATCGCCCGACGTCAGCACGGCAGCAACGCTTTCGGAGAACAGGTGTGGTTCACCCGCTTCGATTCCGGACATGATCCGCAGTTGCGGGAACCTCTCTCGGCAGCGCGCCAGATCGGCCGAGTAGCCGGCCACGTCGAACGGTTGTACCCCGGGCCGTGGCCCGACGGCAGGGCCCCGGTGATGGCCGGCGTCGTCGTGGTTCCAGCCGGTGAAGTCGACGTGTTCGGTGAACGCCAGCCCCGGTAGCCCGAGTTCGACGGCGCGGGCGCACGCCAGCTCCATCCTCGAAGTTCCCGGTGTGTCCCAGGACCAGCGGGTGTGCACGTGATTGTCGGTGGGCAGCACAGGTTTCCTCACATGCTCAGCAGGGATTCGATCCAGCCGCGGGCGAAGTACAGCACGAAGCCGGCCGCGACGATCCACAACAGCGGGCGGATCTCGCGGGCCTTGCCAGCCGCCGAGCGCACCACGACCCACACCACGAAGCCGACGCCGATGCCGTTGGCGATCGAATAGCTGAACGGCATCACCGCGACCGTGAGCACGACCGGCAGGGCGACGGAGAACTCGGTGATGTCGACGTGGCGCAGCTGGGAGAACATCATCGTGCCGACGATCACTAGCGCGGCGGCGGCCACCTCGGTCGGCACTATCTGTGCCAGCGGGCCGACGAACATCGCGGCCAGGAACAGTGCGCCGGTGACGAGGTTGGCCAGCCCGGTGCGGGCGCCCTCCTCGATGCCCGCGCCGGACTCGATGAACACGGTGTTCGACGACGCCGACGTCGCTCCGCCGACCACCGCGCCGGCACCTTCGAGGATCAGCGCCGACCGCAGTCGCGGGAAGTTGCCCTGGGCGTCGGCCAGCCCGGCTTCGCGCAACAATCCGGTGAATGTCCCCATCGCGTCGAAGAAGTTCGCGAACACCAATGTGAACACCAGCATCGTCGCGGCCAGGATCCCGATGCGCCCGAAGCTGTCGAAACTGAACGCGCCCACCAGGGACAGGTCGGGCAGCGCGAACGGCGAGCCGGACAACGTCGGCACCGACAACGTCCACCCGCCGGGGTGCTGGGCCGCCGACCCGAGGTGCCAGATCGCCTCGATGACGACCGCTACGAGGGTGCCGGCCACCAATCCGATGAGGATACCGCCACGCACCTGCTGGACCACCAGGGCGCCGGTGACAAGCAGGGTGAACACAAACACCACCGTGGGGATGGCGCTGATCGACCCATGACCGCCCCCGCCGAGGCCTACCGGCGGCGATGCCAGCCCGGTGACCGCCAGCGCGACGATGATCAGTCCGTTGACGACCACCAGCCCCATTGCTTCGGGCCAGCTGACCGTGCCGACCACGGTGGTGGCCAGGAACGAGTTGATGCCCAGCCCGGCGGCGAAGGCGAACGGAAGTCGCGCGACGACTCCGAACAGGATGGTCATCACACCTGCGGCCAGCGAGGTGGTGGCGGAGACCTCGGTGAAGCCCAGTTTCTGGCCGGTGACGTCGGCGGCGCCGGACAGGATGATCGGATTGAGGACCACGATGTAGGCCATCGCGATGAACGTCACTACGCCGCCACGAACCTCGGCCCCGATGGACGACCCGCGGGCCGTGATCTCGAAGAAACGATCGAGACGATTCACGCCTGGAACCCTACGGGCCCCCTCGTCACTGCGAGGAGGCCCGGCCTAGTCGGATGGCGATGTCACGGCCGATCAATCCCGCCACGCCGTTGGGGCCGGGCGCCCACGGGTACCCGACGCTGTTGGCGATGTGATCGGGGCTGACGTCCGTGCCGTGGTAAGCGATCCCGGCGCCGGCCATGGCGAGGATCGCGGCGACGCCGATGACGAATCCGGCGCGCCGTGTCGATTGTGCGGTGACGTCCATCGTGGTCACTTTCCTTTGTGGAGAATGGGTTTCGGCGGGGATGGGATTCAGAACCAGATCATTGCTCTTCGTTCCGAGCGGGCCCGCCTGCCGGGTGCTGCGGGCATGTGTCGACTATCGCCGTGCGCAATGGCCGTCGGTATCGGTAAATGAGCCCGTGCGGTGGATGGTCGTGCCTCCTGCGATCGGAGGATGCCAGCGGCGACCGCCCACGGGTCACCGCTCGGCGCACCAATCCGTACCGTGGGTGTTATTGCGCGTTTCAATGCGGTGACGCTCTGGCAATACTCACTCCAGGCCGGTCGAGACTCTTGTGAAGGGGATACATGTCAGAGGCGGTAGATCTGGGTCCCGACGAGCAGGTCCCCGACGATCAGGTGAATGAGCCGACCGAGATCACGTTCGACGAGCATCTGCACCCGGCGCGTCCTCGGGCGCTGCGGTTCCGGCCGCGCGTCAAGACACCGTTCACCCGCCGATCGCCGGCCCAGGACGGGCTGCCGAGGGGCACCAATCCGGCGTACGTGTCGTGGCTGGTCTCCCAGTCGATGCTGGCCGACGCCAACCAGATCAGCCAGCAGTTCTCCGGTCAGGGCTCGATGTGGCAGAACCCCTACGCGACCCCCAGCCCGCGCGGGGCGGTCGACACCGCCTCGGTATGGTTCACCGCGTATCCGGTGTCGCTGATCACCCGCGCCAACGAGTCGTTCCTGCAGGCGATGGCCGACGAGGATATGTGGAAGGCGTTCTCCGAGATCGGGATCGAGGCCATCCACACGGGGCCGGTGAAACGCGCAGGCGGCATCTCCGGATGGGATCAAACCCCCAGCGTCGACGGGCATTTCGATCGCATCAGCACCCAGATCGACCCGGTCTTCGGCACCGAGGACGAGTTCCGTCACATGTGCGGTACGGCCAACTGGTACGGCGGCACCATCATCGACGACGTCGTACCCGGCCATACCGGCAAGGGCGCCGACTTCCGCCTCGCCGAGATGAAGTACGCGGACTATCCGGGCATCTACCACATGGTGGAGATCGATCCGCGGGACTGGGAGCACTTGCCCGTGGTGCCCGACGGCGCCGATTCGGTCAACATCGACCCGGCCACCGAGGAGTGGCTGGACAAGGCCGGCTACATCATCGGCCGTCTGCAACGCGTGATCTTCTACGCCGAGGGTGTCAAGGAGACCAACTGGAGTGTCACCCGGCCGGTCACCGGCATCGACGGAGTCGAGCGCCGCTGGGTCTACCTGCACTACTTCAAGGACGGCCAGCCGTCGATCAACTGGCTGGATCCGTCGTTCGCCGGGATGCGGCTGGTGATCGGTGACGCACTGCATTCCCTGACCGACCTGGGTACCGGTGGGTTGCGCCTGGATGCCAACGGCTTCCTCGGCGCCGAGAAGAGCGCAGCCGAGGACAGTTCGGCGTGGTCCGAGGGACATCCGCTGTCCGAGGCGGCCAACCACCTGATCGCGAGCATGGTGCGCAAGGTCGGTGGCTTCACCTTCCAGGAGCTCAATCTGACCATCGATGACATCCGTCAGATCGGGGAGGCCGGCGCCGACCTGTCCTACGACTTCGTCAACAGGCCCGCCTATCAGCACGCGCTTGCCACCGCCGACACCGAGTTCCTGCGATTGACCCTGCGCACCACCCTGGAATTGGGTGTGGATCCGGCGTCGCTGGTGCACGCGCTCCAGAACCACGACGAGTTGACCTATGAGTTGGTGCACTGGTCGACGGGGCACTGCGACGACATCTACACCTACAAGGGCGAGGAGATCACCGGTGGAGCGCTCGGTGAGAGTGTCCGTCAGGACCTGATCGACAAGCTCACCGGCGACAACGCGCCGTACAACCTGGTTTTCACGACCAACGGCATCGCCTGCACAACGGCCACGATCGTGGCGGCCATCCTCGGGTTCGACGATCTCGACGAGATCTCCGATGCCGAGGATATCGACCGGATCCGCCGGGCCCACCTGTTGCTGGCGATGTTCAATGCGCTGCAGCCGGGCGTCTTCGCATTGTCGGGCTGGGACCTGTGCGGGATGCTGACGCTGGCGCCGTCAGAGGTCGCGCCACTGCTGCGCGGCGGGGACACCCGCTGGATCCACCGGGCCGCCCACGACCTGATGGGAGTCAATCCGTCGGCGAACCAGTCGTCAGCTGGAATGCCAAGGGGTCGAAGCCTTTACGGATCGATTCCGGAGCAACTCGGCGACGAGACGAGCTTCCTGCGGCAGCTGCAGGCGATCTTGCGGGTGCGGTCCTACTACGGGATCGCCACCAGCCGGCAGGTCGACATTCCGGAGGTGTCGCATCGCGGCATGCTGGTCCTGGTCCACCAGCTCGCCGACGAGGGCAAGTTCCAGCTCACCGTCTTGAACTTCGCCAACGAGGTCGTCGCAGGCACGGTGCGCTCCGAGGCGTTGCCGCCGGGCGCCTGCGTCTCGGATATGTTCACCGGCAAGTCTTTCGCCCGCGTCGACGACCTGCACAGCTTCGGGGTCGAGATGCCGCCCCACCACGGCATGTCCCTGCTGGTCGAATCGGCGGCCGACGGTGAGGAGCCGTGCGGGGACGTGGCCGAACGCTGATCCCGTCGCCGGAACCGGACTCAGGCGGGTGTTGCCGTCACCGGGATGGTGACCGTGCCCTGGCAGGCGCCGCTGTCGATGGTGGTCGTGAAGGTGCCGGCCAGCGAGCCGTCGGACTGGGGTGCGTAGGTGGTCACCGAATTCGCCGGGTCGTAGGTGATGGTGCCGTCGGGCAGCGTGCAGTCCCAGCGCCAGCTGTTCGACCGCGTCCACTGCGACCCGGTCCACTGAAACGTCGTGGTCTGCGCGACGTTGTCCTTCGGGGTCGGGCCGTCGAGCACCGAGGCCACGCAGGTGCCCGAGGAGCAGTCCGTCGTGATCTTGTACGACGCGGTATAGGGCATCTCCTGTTGTCCCGCGGCAATACTCGTGCCGGACTTCTGGTCGGTGTGGAAGGTGATCTTGTACCACCCGCCCCAGAACGCCTCGTCGGCGTGTGCCGGTGCGGCGCTCAGCAGGGTAGCCACGGCCAGCGCGGCGGCGGGCAGGCAGCGGTAGCGACTCATACAGTGATTACCGCGTCGGAAGTGACAGTTGTTACACAGCGGGGCCGCGTTTCAGGGCGCCTTCCCTGCCGAGCAGACACAAACTTATAGTTTGCAGCCGCGATTTCTATAAGTTTGTGTCTGCTCGCGGCCGGGGTGAATGGGGGGCTCAACCGAAGTACTGCTCACTGCCGGTGGGATAGCCGCCGCCGTCGGTGGCGATGTGCACGTGGGTGTAGTGGTTGGCGTCGTCGCCGCCGAGGTTCGGCATGAGTGACGCTTTCCCGTTGTGTGAGTAGATGATTCGACGCCAGATCACATGGTTGATCGACAGCCGGTCGGCGTTGGCGAGGACGAAAGCGGCGATCCGGTCGCCGAGTTCCTTGCCCGCGGGTGACCGATAGTCCGGGATCATCACGTCGATGGCCAGCCCCATCGGATGCCACTTGAGCGGATCCGGTCGAACTCCGCCAATGCTGTGGATCTCGGGGAAGTACGCGCTGATCAGCCGCTCGGCCAGAATTGTCTTGATCTGCAGGCCGCGTTCCGGGGCCAATCCCGCCGGCAGGGCGCGTAACGAGCTGCGGTGGACCGCGCTGCGGCTGGCCGCGAGGTCGGCCTGGGTCAGCACGGTGTAGTGCGCGGCGATCTGGGTGGCGGGGAGCTCCTGGGCGGCGGCGACCAGTTCCGCGCAGCAGGCGGTGCCGTCGGGAGTGAGTCGACTGGGCGGGCCGCCGGTGCTGGCAGTGAGAACGGCGGCCACCGGCAGAGCAGCGAGCACGGCCACGGCGACCGACCAGCGGCGCCGGGGCTTGGCTAACCGATGCTTGCCCACGCATGGCACTCTACCTGGACCGATCCGGCGCTAGCGCGTCCTTCGCTATCCTCTGATCGGCCGCGCGACGGCCCTGGCGCGAGCTCCGGCGTGGCTGTGTGGTTGCTGAACGGACATTGTGACAGATTTGACCGCGCCGGTCGCTCGGTATCGAAACAGGCGCCTGAACTGCATGTTCATCTTCCGTTCACCGAACCGAACTCATTCCGATACCGTAGGGCTTTCGGTTCGCTCTGCCGGCGTCCGGGTGCGCGCCACGGCATGCGGCTATTTCTTGAAGCGCCCGGCGAAACCTCGCAGCGGGAGGTCCGAACTGGTCAGAAGTCCCGGCGGGGCGGCCACCACCGACGCGATCGCGTTGAGGGCGGGCAAACCGGTGACCGTCATCCCGATGGACGCGAAGGACGTCGGATCGGACAGGTCGACGCCCGGCTTCGGGAAGATCATGTGCTTGTTGTAGACGTACGGGTCACCGCTGATCTGGGTGATGTAGCAGCCCTTGATGTCCCAGCTCGGGTCGGTGTGCGGCGTCATCTGCCACTCCAGGTGTGTCTCCACCTTCGGAACCCCGCCGATCATGCCCTGGTACTTGAGATAGTTCCCGCCCAGGGAGCCCTTGGGCAGCTGATACCAGCCGAGGTCGACATCCTTTGTGCAGGCGCCTAGTTCGTAGCTGAAGGTGACCTCGTCGAGTTCCAGGCCGAAACAGTCGGCCATCATCAGCACGCTGTCGGCGAAGACGCGGGTGTACTTCTCGAGCATGCCGGGGAGCGCTGGATCGTCCACCGGCAGTCCGTAACCGACCTCTTTCCAGGTGTCGGCGGAGTGATGGCACGACACGTCGACGGACTCGATGGTGGTCACGTTCTCGATCTCGGCGACATCGGCCGAACACACCACGCCCAGAATCTGATTGAGCCCGGGGTTCATCCCCGTGCCGTAGAACGTCGAACCGCCCTTGAGGCAGGCCTCCTGCAGCAGCTCGGAAACCTTCTTGCCGGAATGGTGTGGGTGGTTGGTGTCACGATGCCACCCGGTGATCCAGTCGGCGGTGGTCACCACGTTGATACCGGCCTCGAGCACGGCGACGTAGAGGTCCTCGTCGGGGAACACGCCGTGGAACGTGACCACGTCCGGCCGCGCGGCGATGATCTCTTCGACGGATCCGGTCGCCGCGACGCCGATCGGTGCGAGCCCGGCGATCTCGCCGGCGTCCCGACCGATCTTCTCCGGGGAGTAGCAATGCAGGCCTACCAGCTCCAGATCGGAACGGTTGGCGATCCGCTTGATCATTTCGGTGCCGACATTGCCGGTCGCGACCTGGAACACTCGAATCGGTTTCTGCGCTGACACTTTGGGTTCTCCTTAGCGTTCTTCGGCCACGGCGGGGGATCGTCGCTCGGCATCGTCGGGGTAGAACTGCTTGGCCCACCGGCGGATTGCGGTGAAGCCTTCGAATTCCGCGGTCGCCAGTGCCGGCCGGTCGGTATAGCGCTGATGACGCCAGATCTCGATGTCGGCGGCGAACTGGTCGATCACCATCTGGGCGAACTGCTGTGCCTTGGCCTCGGCCCTGGGGCTGTCGTCGCCCGGGATGCGGCCGATGTAGACCATGAAGCGGACGTCGGATGTGCGGTCGTCGACCGGAGTTACCGCCGAGATGGTGCGGTTGTCCACCATGCCCCAGCTCTTCGTCACCGCGACGCCGAGGCCTCCGTTGATGGCCTCGACCCCGCTGTTCACGTCGTCGATGACCTGACCCTCGTCACCTTCGAATGTGATGGTGAAGTCGACGTAGGAGACCGGCTGGTCGAATTCGTGGCGGGTGAACAGCGGAACGATCGGGGTCTGGTGCACGTACTTGAAATGCGCGAAATCGACGCCGTTTTCGAGTACGTACTGCGGGTGCAGTTCGAGCTGGGTGCGGTAGAGGCGCGCCTGCGGGTAGTAGTCGGCTGCGCTGCTGCCGTCGCCGAAGTCGGCGAAGATGTCCGGTACGTCGAAGAACGGCTCGCGGCCCTCGCTGTCGAACCAGATGTACGCCGACGCATTGCGTTCGGTGACCGGATAGGTCGGGATGCGGCGCCCGCGATTGGGCCGGTCCTGATACGGGATGCAGACATTGCGCCCCTCGTGATTCCACTGCCAGCCGTGGAAGGGGCACTGGATGACTTCACCGACCACCTGGCCGCCGTAACCGAGGTGCGCACCGAGGTGCTCGCAGTAGGCGTCCATCACCGTCAGGGCGCCCGAGTGCGCGCGCCAGGCGACCATGTCCCGGCCGAAGTACGTCATCCGGTGGACGCCGCCCAACGCGATCTCGTCGGACCAGGCGACCTGGAACCAGCCGGTAGGCGTCATCGACAGGGATGGCTTGGCCATGCCCGCGAGTCTAGAAATGCTTCATAGAGGTGTCAATGAAATGCTCCCACCCGGCTAGGATCGCCCTGTGGCGGAGGCGGACAGCGCGCGACGGCGGCCGAACCGGCGTGGTTCGGCGACGCGGGAAAGCCTGCTCGAAGCCGCGCTCACCGCGCTGGCGTCCGGTGATCCCGGTGCGGTGTCGGCCAACCGCATCGCCAAGGAAATCGGCGCCACGTGGGGAACTGTGCAGTACCAGTTCGGGGATACCGACGGGTTCTGGGCCGCGGTGCTGCGCCGCACCGCCGAACGGCGTGCCAGTATGTTCGCCGCGCCGGACACCTCGGCCGGTCTGCGCGAGCGGGTTGCCGCCATCATCGACACGCTGTACGACGGGCTGACCAACCGGGACTCGCGGGCGATCGAGAACCTACGCGCCGTGCTGCCGCGCGATTACGCCGAACTCGAGCGGTCGTATCCGCAGACCGCCGCCGAGCTGTTCTCCTGGGGCCAGGGTTGGCAGGCCACCTGCCAGACGGCGTTCGCCGACCTCAACGTGGACCCGCACCGCGTGCGCGAAGTCGCCTCGCTGATTCCGGGTGCCATGCGGGGGATCGCCTCGGAGAAACAGCTCGGCACTTATTCCGATCTCGACGAGGCCCGCCGCGGTCTGACCAACGCCATCGTGGCCTACCTCGACGACAGCCGTGACGTCTAGGTGCGGCGATCTGGAGGAAATGCTCGGCACCGCGCGATGGGCGGATCCCAGGGCAGCTCAGTCCGCCTTGGTGATCAGCCGCTTGAGCGCCGCATGGTCGGGTTCGAGCAATTCGGCGATGCGCGACTGGTTGACATCGGCGACGATGATCTCACCGACATCCTTGTGTACATCGCTGAAGATGCCGTGCGCCTTCATCTTGTCGGCCTGGTAGATGTTGTCCTCCGTGGGCGTCACGTAGTAGACCGCATCGGCCTTGAACCGGTGCACCATCCACAGGTGGATGACCGTCATCAACCGCTTCTGCCGGAGCTTCTCGGCGTAGGTGTTCTGGTCGCGTACCTGAAGGATGCTGCGGCCGTGCCGGTCCTTGATCGGATCGAACACCACGTCGGCCAGCTTCTCGCCGTCGGCGTCGCCGTAGATGCCCAACTCGAGCACATCGGACCCGGCCCGGCGCGGCCGCAGGGTGACCCGCAGCTTCTCGCCGAGCTGATAATGCTCGCTCCACAGCGCAAGCCACTCCTCGAGCACCTTCTTCGGCACCTCGGTCTGCACCAGGTGCTGGTGTTGTGTCGAGCCCTTGCCCATCGACTTCGTGGTGGCGGTGCGGCCCGAGGACGCCGCCAGCGCCGCATCGCTGCGTGGACCGCCGACCAGAGTTTGTGGTGTGCGATAAGGGGATTCGACCAGGCGCATCTTGCGTTGCAGCCGGGCCAGCGCCAGCATGCCGTCCTGGCGTAGCGCGGTGGCGAACTCCTCGGCCGCCACACCGTCGATCTGGTGGCCGCCGTAGGTCATGAAGTTGAAGACGAACCCCATTTTGCCCAGCTCTTCGGGGAAGGCCCGCATCTCCTCGTCGCTCATGCCGGTGGTGTCCCAGTTGAACGACGGCGAGAGGTTGTAGGCCAGCATCTTGTCCGGGTAGACCGCGTGCACGGCCTCGGCGAACTCGCGCGCATCGGCCAGGTCGGCGGTCTTGGTCTCCATCCACAGCAGGTCGGCGAACGGCGCTGCTGCAAGCGATTTCGCGATCGCATAGGGAATGCCACCACGAACCTGGTAGTAGCCCTCGGGGGTCTTGGCGCGCTCGGGGTCCCACGGCGCGTCGACACCCAATTCCCGGGCCTTCTCACGGGCGGCGTACAGCGATGCCGTCTTGGCGAATGCCCGCCATTCGGCCACGCTCATCTCCAGCGGCTCACCCTCGCTCTCGCGGAAGGCCACCAGCTCGGCCACCGCGTCGCCGTAGGTGTCCAACCCCGCATCGTCTCGCCAGGCATCGACGAATCGGGACTCGACCTTGTCGAACAGGGCATCCAGCGAGGGTTCGCGGCCGTCGCTCCAGGCGGCTGCCTGCTCGGCGATCGCCTCGAAGATCCCCTGGCGTTGCAGCCACGCGTCGGCGGCGGCGTACTCGCCCTCTGGCAGCGCGTACAACAGATGACCGTTGAGTTCGGTGACGCCCGCCTGGTGGAAGCGGCGCACCATTGCCAGGAAGCAGGCCTTGTACGGCGGCACCTTGAGATTGGTCGCCCCGAGCAGGAATGGCTGGTCGCGTTCGTCGGCACGGCTGTCGATGAGGTTGGCGGCCTCGGCGTCGGTGCGGGCGACGATGATGCCGGGCACTCCCATGATGTCGAGCTGGAAGCGTGCGGTGTTGAGTCGCTTGAGCTGCTCGTCGGAGGGCACCAGCACCTTGCCGCCCTGATGTCCGCACTTCTTGGTGCCCGGGCGCTGGTCCTCGATGTGGTAACCGGGGACTCCTGCCTCGACGAAACGACGAATCAGGTTGCGCACGTGTGGATCTCCGCCATGGCCGGTGTCGGCGTCGGCGATGATGAAGGGCCGGTAGTCCACCGCCGGCGTAGCGGCGCGCTGTTCGGGGGTCATCTGCAGGCGCAGATACTGCTGGTTGCGGTCCGCGGTCAACAGGGCGCGCACCAACCCGGCCGCTTCATCCGGGACCTGGCTGAGCGGGTAACTGGCAAGGTCGGGGCCGGGGTCTTCGGTGGTCGACCCCTTTGCCGAGGTTGCCCAGCCGCCGAGGTAGATGCCCTCGATACCCATCCGCTTCATGGTGACCGCTTGGCCGGGGGAGTACGGGCCAAAGGTGGTGATGCTCTTATTGGCCGCGAACAGCTCCCGCAGGCGCTTGTGGAACGCGGTGGCCGCCTCGCGTGCGACGGTGTGGTCGTTGGTGATCGTGCCGCGCTGTTCGACGACCTGTCGGGCGGTGTAGAGCCGGGTGATGCCCTCGAACCGCGCGCTGTCGAAGTAGCGCTGGGTATCGGCAACCTCACGCTCAAACGGCGACTGGGTCTGAGGGTCCGCTTCGATGGTGGACATGTGGTCTCACGCTCCTCGCTGAGCCGGTTTCCGCACAGGCGCTGTTCCCCCGGGCGGCGACTTCGATTATCCCGACTCCACCGCCAACTGGAGTGGCTTTGGTATCACTGGGCGACGGCGCGGCCCGTAACGGCGCCACGCATTTCACACCGACCGCGCCCGCAACCTGCGTGCGTCATTCGCTCAGCAAATTCACCCTGGTTCGATGCCCGCCGGCAACGGCCGTCGCGGTCGGAGTCGGCGCCGTGGTCCGGAACATGCTGGTGAACAATAGGATTCGTCTGCCAATAGATGTGCCACCATATTGACGCGGTCGCATTTTCATATTCCGCAACTGCGCTAATGGCGAATCGCGGGACGTGCGCACGCGGCCTTTGGAGTCATCAGGTACATTCCTGTGGTCTGTTTCACTGGCCCGGGAACCGTGTGACAGAGCCCATTCGCTTCGGGTCGGGGAGGAGGCGACATGCTCGGCGGTCGGACACGTTGGACAAGTCGGACACGTTGGACAAGGGGTGGCCCCAGTCATCGGGTCGTGCGGGTGGGTCGGTGAGCGAGCGCGACCGGCCGCCTCGCAAGATCGCGGGCGTGGTCTTCCTCGCTGTGCTGATCTCGGTGGTGGGCCTGATCTATCTCCAGTTTCGTGGTGATCTGTCAACCCGGGCCGCGTTGACGGTGCTCTCCGGCCGCGGGGGCCTGGTGATGGACCCTGGTTCCAAAGTGACCTACAACGGCGTGATCGTCGGCCGAGTCGCCGACGTCGTTGCGGCCGAACGAGACGGTGCCACCATCGCGCGGCTCACGCTCTATGTAGATCCCCGGTACCTGTCCCGGATGCCGGCCAACGTGAACGCCGACATCAAGGCCTCCACCGTGTTCGGCAACAAGTACGTGGCCCTGACGGTCCCCGAGAACCCGTCGTCGGCGCGCCTGACGTCGGCCGACGTCATCCAAGCCGGAACGGTGACCACCGAGTTCAACACCCTGTTCGAAACCATCACCTCGATCGCGGAAAAGGTCGACCCGATCAAACTCAACGTGACGCTGTCGGCGACCGCACAAGCGTTGAGCGGACTCGGCACCAAGTTCGGCAGGTCGATCGTCAACGGCAACTCGGTGCTCGACGACGTCAACCCGCAGATGCCGCAGATCCGTGCGGATGTCTCGCGGTTCTCCGACCTCGCCGACGTCTACATCAAAGCCGGCCCCGATCTGTGGGATGCACTCGACCATGCCGTCACCACCGCGCATTCCTTCAACGCGAAGCAGAACGACATCGACGCGGCCTTGCTCGCCTCGATCGGGTTCGGCAACACCGGCGCGGACGTCTTGGGCCAGGGCAGTCCCTACCTGGTGCGTGGCCTGTCCGATCTGGTACCCAGCACCCGCCTGCTGGACAAGTACAGCCCCGAGTTGTACTGCAGCTTGCGAAATCTCGCGCAGGTGGCGCCGGCGGCGTTGGATGCCTTTGGCGGCAACGGCTATTCGCTGAACACCATGACCGAGATCCTCGGCGCGCCGAACCCCTACGTCTATCCCGACAACTTGCCGAGGACCAACGGACGCGGCGGGCCGGGCGGAGCGCCGGGCTGTTGGCAGACGATCGACCGCAATTTCTGGCCGGCGCCCTACCTGGTAGTCGACGACGGCGCATCGATCGCTCCGTACAACCACTTCGAACTCGGCCAGCCGCTGCTCACCGAATACGTGTGGGGACGCCAGGTCGGCGAGAACACCATCAACCCCTGATCGGAACCCGATCTAGGCGGGCTGCGGCGCGGAATCGGGCGCGGGGGATACATCGGCGACCGGCATGACGTCGCCGGCCGGCGCGGGCTGTTGGTCGACAGGCGACTCGGGCGCCGGCGGCGCGTCGGCCGCGTCGACGAAGGCCGGGCCGTCGGGCGGCGGGGGAGGCGCGGCGTCGGGTGCCGGTGGCGCGAGCGGGTCCTGCATCTCGTCCGCCTGCATGGGTAGGTACATGTGGTGGGTGAACTGCGGTTGGAAGGCTCCGCCGCCGCCGACCCGCACGCCGCCGCCTTCTCCGCTGGACACCGCGGTGCCGTCGGGCAGTGTGACGGCGGTGTGGCGGCCGTTCCAGCCGATCACCAGGGAGTTGGGGGCGGTTCCGTAGTGGAAGCCACGGGCCAGCAGGGCCGCCTCTTCGTTGCCGGTGTGGAACCTGCTGCCGAAAGCGGGCCTGCCGGTGGCCACATTGGACACCCAGGACGCCAGGCCCGAACAGTCCGTGCCGGCCGGAGAATCTCCGCCTGGGATGTACGGCGTGCCTGACACCTGAGAGATCAGCGTCATCAACGTCGCAAGTGCAAACATGACCTCGAAAGTAACAATCAACGAGTGCGCATACCAAAGTCTGTGCTTTCCATCACGTTTCGCGAATTTGTATGGCGCATACGACAAAAACTCCAGGAAACCAGTGCGCATTCGCGCTAAGCATCTTTGCGCAGAAAGCGAAATAAGTTGGAAACAACCAGATTTCGTAACTTTGGGCGCTGGAAGCGGTCGTAGGCGCTTTCTCGGGCGCGTTGGCCGACGCGGGTGATTCGTGACATGGCCGAGACTGCTTGATCGATCAAGATGCGCTCGAACCGCCGCCGGGCCGTGACACGCGAAAGGTGCGGTTTCGTCCGCCCGCGAGGGCGTTGTATCGACGAAACCGCACCTGAAAGCGCGATACCGAGGCCGAAAATCAGCCCTCGGCGCGGACCTGGTCTTTGACGGCAGGCACGATCGGGGGTGCGCTTCGCCAGTTGGGCAGGCCGTCCTCCTCGAGCCCCACCGGGTAACCGTTCTCGTGGACCTGAGCCCAGTGCGAATGATTGAGCTGATGCAGCGTGAAGCAGGCGTTCAGGGCGTTGTAGAAGCCCATGTTGTCCATGGTCTGGTTGACCGCCTCCTTGGCCAGTAGCGCGGCCATGGTCGGTACCTCGGCGATTCGGCGGGCGAACGCCAGTGTCTTCTCGGCCAGTTCGGCCTCGGGGAACACCTTCGAGACCATGCCTAGCTGGTAGGCCTCGTCGACCGTCAGTGCGTCACCGGTGAGCATCAGTTCTTTGGTCTTACGCGGTCCGAACTCCCACGGGTGAGCGAAGTACTCCACGCCGCACATGCCCAGCCGGGTGCCCACCACATCGGCGAAGCGGGTGTTCTCGGCGGCCACGATCAGATCGCACGCCCACATGAGCATCAACGCCGCGGCATACACGTCACCGTGGACCTGCGCGACGGTGATCTTGCGCAGGTCACGCCAGCGCCGGGTGTTGGTGAAGTAGTGGTGCCACTCCTGCAGCATGAGTTTCTCGGCACCTTCTCGAGTGCCCCCGTTCACCTGGTAGCTCGGGTGCTGGCCGGGGCCGGGGGTGAACTCCTCCCGCGACGCCGCCGAACCCAGATCGTGGCCGGAGGAGAACATCGGCCCCATGCCACCAAGGATGACCACGCGGACGGTGTCGTCGGCCTCGGCCCGCAGGAATGCCTCGTCCAACTCGACCAGCAGGCCGCGGTTCTGCGCATTGCGGGCGTCAGGCCGGTTCAGCATGATCCGCGCGATGCGCCCTTCATCGAGCTCTTCATAGGTGATGAAGCGGTAATCTCCAGACATAGCGGCATTCTATGCAGACGAGAATGTGGTTACCCGCGCCGGGCGCGCAACTCGCGCTCGATGACGGGGTTACGCCCCGGCCCGTGCGGTGGAGCAGGGGCTAGCATCGGCGTTCATGCGGGTGCTGGTCCAGCGGGTCACGTCGGCGTCGGTGACGGTGGGCGGTGCGGTCGTCGGCGCGATCCTGCCGCAGGGCCAGGGTCTGCTTGCCCTGGTCGGCGTCACCCACACCGACACCGAGGTCGTCGCTCTTCGCATGGCCGAAAAGCTCTGGCAGCTGCGGATTCTCGATGACGAGAAGTCGGCCGCCGATATCGGCGCACCGATCCTGGTGGTCAGTCAGTTCACTCTCTACGCCAACACGGTAAAGGGACGCAGGCCGACCTGGAACGCGGCGGCGCCGGGACCGGTCGCCGAACCACTGGTCACAACACTCGTCGACACCCTGCGCGAGTTGGGCGCGCCGGTGCAGACCGGTTTGTTCGGGGCCGATATGCAGGTGGAACTGGTCAACGACGGCCCGGTCACGGTGCTGCTGGAACTGTGAGCCCCAGCGCCCGCAGCGGGCGGCTGGCCGTCTCACGCACCGTCAGCACGGTGAGCAAAGACACCACCGCGGCAACCGCGACGTAAATGCCTGCGGCGTAATCGTTACCGGTTCGGGCGCTGAGCAGCGTGACGATGTAGGGCGTGGTGCCGCCGAACACCGCCACCGAGACGTTGTAGCCGACCGACAGTCCGCTGTAGCGCACTCGGGTGGCGAACAACTCCGCGGCCGCGACCAGAGACACCGAGACGAACACTGCCTCGACGGCGGCCAGCAGGCAGTGCGCCAGGATAGCGGTGACCAACGACCCCGAATTCAACAGCAGGAAAGCCGGATAGGCGAGCACCGCGAACCCGGCCGCGCCGGTGATCAGCAGTGGGCGGCGCCCGATCCGGTCCGACAGCGCGCCCAGCGGCAGGATCAGGATCAGCGCGACGACACTAGCCATGGTGATCGACACGAACGACGCGGTCTTGGAGAAGTGCAGCGTCTTGATGAAATACGTTGGCAGATAAGTAAACACCACGTAGAAGCCGACGTTGTGGATGATCATCAGGCCGATCACCTGCAGGATCGGCACCCATGCCGTGGTGACGGCTTCTTTCAGCGGTGACGCGGCGACCCGGTCGGCCTCGGACAGTTCGGCGAACGCCGGGGTGTCCTCCAGCCGAACACGGATGTAGAGCCCTACCAGGCCCAGCGGCCCGGCCAGCAGGAATGGGATGCGCCAGCCATAGGCCTCCATGGCGCCGCTGGGCAGCAGCGTCTGCAACAGGGTCACGGTGATCGAGCCGAGTAGGAAGCCCAGGACGGCCGACCAGACCAGGAACGCGACCACCAGCCCGCGCCTACGGTCGGTGGCGAACTCGGCCAGATAGCAAGCCCCGCCGCCGTACTCGCCTCCGGCGGAGAAGCCCTGCAGACAGCGCAGCACCAGCAGTCCGATCGGTGAGAGCACCCCAGCCGCGGCGTAGGTGGGCAGCAGGCCGATCGCCAAGGTCGAGCCCGACATGAGCAGGATCACCAGGGCTAGCACCCGCTGGCGGCCGATCCGGTCGCCGAGCGGGCCGAAGAACAGACCGCCGAGCGGGCGCATGAAGAACGCGGCGGCGAAGATGGCGAAGGTGTTGAGCAGCGCGGCGGTCTCGTTGCCGGGCGGGAAGAACTTCACCGAGATGATGGTGGCGAGGAAGCCGTAGATTGCGAAGTCGTACCACTCCACGGCGTTGCCGATCGCCGCGCCGGTGATGACCCGGCGCAGCGGCGAGGTGTTCGTGTTCTGTTGATCGGTCGGCACTCTGGTGTTCTCCCGGGGCGGTCGGCGTCAGGAAGCACGATAGCGCCGATGCCGGGATCGCGCGGCCGCCCGTTGCTAACCGAACTGCTTAGATGGCGACCGTGTAACCAGCTGTGCGGGCGGAACTTTCGTCGAGGCTATGAGCTCAGCACCGGATCGACGAATCAATGGTGAGCCGACACTGGGTCGCCGGCGTCCGGACCCTCTGCACCGCGGACGCGACGATCGGCGACGGTTACTACGAGGCGATCGCGGACCTCGCCTGGCGCGCATCGCCAGCACTGAGCGTGCGCGGTCGGCGGCACGGGTGAGGCCGCCGACCGATTTGTTACCGGTCCGCGCCCTGGCATGCACCTCCGGCGTGAGAACGTAGAGCCCTATGCATACGCACAACTTCGTCACGTACGAGGAATTCGGTCGCCGATTCTTCGAGGTCGCGGTGACCGAGGAACGCGTGGCAGCGGCGCTCGCCCAGATCGCGGGTGACGAGTTCGAGATGGGACCGATGGCCCAGGGGCCCGCCGGCCTGGCCAGGGTGACCGCGAAGGTCAAGGTCCAACAGCCTGTCGCGCGGCGCACCGTCGGTGACACCCTCACCTTCAACCTGCGCATCCCGCTGGTCATCGAGTTGGTGGTGGACCTGCGCCTGGACAAGCAACGGTTCACGGTGGACGGCGACATCGTGCTGCGGGCGACCGCCCGCGCAGCCGAGCCGCTGCTGCTGGTCATCGACGTGGCCAAGCCCCGCCCGTCCGATATCGCCGTGCACGTGACCGCGAACTCGGTGCGCGGGGAGATCCTGCGCATCGTCGCCGGCGTCGACACCGAGATCCGGCGGTTTGTGGCCGCCTATGTGTCCGATGAGATCGACAGCCCGGGATCGCAGCAGGCCAAGGTCGTTGACGTCGCCGAAGCGGTGGCGTCAGCCTGGGACTGACGTCGCGGTAAACGGTCGGCTCCCCGCCGGGAAACAACTGCCGAACGGAAACTTTCGCGAATCTGGGTAATTGAGACCGATGACCCGGTTGAGTGGTGGGCGATGACCGCGACCGAACTCGAGCCGGAGGCACCGGCGCTCGATCCGGTGGACCGCCGTGCCCGACGGTTGACGCTGCTGCGCCGCGCCGCAGTCACCGTCTGGCTGTTAGTGATCGTAATCCGCACGGCAACAACCGGTTTGGTATTCAATCGCGAACTGCTTCTGGTGTACATCTGTACCGGACTGCTGGCCGCCAGCATCGGCAGGCGCCGGGTGCTGCTGATTGTGCGGGACTGGCTGCCGTTCGCGCTGGTGCTGATCGTCTACGACCTGAGCAGGGGAGCGGCGCATCTGGTCGGCACGCCCACCCAGTGGGTGTGGCAGCCCCAGGTGGACCGATGGATGTTCTTCGGCGCGGTACCCACGGTCTGGTTGCAGGAACACCTCAAGATGCCTTCCCCGCCGTGGTGGGAGGTGGTCATCAGCACCGTTTACATGTCGTTCTTCGTCCTGCCGTACGTCGTGGCCGGACTGCTCTGGCTGCGCGATCGCGAGGTGTGGAAAGCCTTCGCGAGCCGCTTCGTCGTGCTGTCCTTCGCGGCGCTGGTCGTCTACGTCGTCGTTCCCGCTGCCCCGCCCTGGGCGGCCGCGCGCTGTCACCCCGGGGACGTCACCGGCGGTCCCGCCGACCCGCCGTGCATGTTCCGGCCGGGGCCGGCGGCCGACGGCGGACTGCTGGGACCGGTGAACAGCCTGCATGCCGGTGCCCAGGACTTCGTGGAGCGGATCTCGAGCCGCGGATTTGCGACACTGCATCTCGACGTCGCCCGCGCCCTGCTCGACGAGGGGCAAGCGAGCGTGAACCTGGTCGCCGCCATCCCGTCGCTGCATGCGGGCCTGTCCGCCATGATCGCGGCGTTCCTGTGGGGCCGCGTCGGGCGGCGGTGGCGCCCACTGCTGGCGTCCTACGTACTGGTGATGGCCTTCACCCTGGTCTACGCTGCCGAGCACTACGTGATCGACATCCTGCTCGGTTGGCTCCTGGCGGCCGCCGTCTTACTGGCCCTGCAGCGGGTCGATGGTCGCCGCCGGGCGGCGTCGACTCACGTTGAGTTCTCTGCCGATCGCGCTGAGCTGGGCCAGGAAGTCTTCGACCCGGCTTCGTGGCACTTCGGCGCACCACTCGGGCAGGCTGCCGGTCAGGTGCAGGGTCCCCGGTCCGAACTCCAGACCCGTCAGGGTCAGTCCGCCGGCCGGCTCCGGTAGCCGCACTGCACGAGCCGGTACCCGGGCCGGCAGCCGCCAGCGGCGCCGTCCAATCCACAGCGCCCGCGGATGCAACCACAGCGTGGACCCGTCGAGTGTGACGTCGACCTCCACACCGCCGAGACCCGGCCGGCGCGCCCACCGCAGCCGGGCCACACCGTGGTCGTCGACCTGCCCCGACAGGAGGGGGACCACCTGACGGAACACCTCGTCGAAAACGTGGGTCGACACGTCCAGCGTCACATCCACCGGCGCGGCCACCAGCACCGGCGGCACCCCGGGGCGGAGATGGACATTGTGCAGGACCACCGTCGCACGCTCGAAATGCCTTTTATCCCAGTGGATGTCGACCGCGGTGAGGCGAACGTCGTCGAGCTGCCCGACCGCGAGCCGGCGGATGTCGAGACGGGATTCGAACTCGGTGACAGTTGCCGTGAGGTCACCGCTGTCCAGTCGGGCGGTGAGCGTGCGGCCCACCACCAGCCGCCGGACCGTCACGAACAGCGTGCGATACGCGACCGCCGCACCGGAACTCACCGGCGGCAGCGCAGCCGCCGTGGACCACACCGAAGACAGCAGCTCCAATGGCCGCAGAAGATCCCACCGGGTCGATCTGTGCGAACGCGCCATAGGGTTTCCCATCCTTCTCGGTCACCTCGGCGCGGCGCAACGGCTGGGGTGCGTTTGTGATTCCGGGCCGCGGGTATAGGCCCCCGATGACGTCGGTGGTGGTAGTGGGCAGCGGTTTCACCGGTTTCGAATGCGCGCGGCGGTTGCAGCGAACGCTTCGGAAGGCGGCGGCTCAGGTCCTGCCCGGGGTCCGCGCGGTGCGTGGCCGGGTGGAGACAGCTGACCTCACGGCGCACACGCTGATCTACACCACCCACGCCCGCGGCCGGCCGGCGCACCGTCGTGGTGGTCGGTGCGTCCTATTCCGGCACCGAACTGGCCGTGCAGCCGCGGGCGCTGGCCGACGCGGCCGCTGCCCAATCGGGCTTCGGCGCCGACCCGGTGAAATTCCTGCTGCTCGACGTGGCCGAGGAGGTCATGCCCGAGGTAAGTAAGAGACTGGGCAAGGCCGCGCGCGACGTGCTCATCGCCCGCGGCATCGACATGCGCCTCGGTGTCACGCTCAAGGAGGTCCACGCCGATCACGTTGTGCTCAGCGATGATTCGCGGGTGGATGCCCGTACGGCCGCATGGTTCACCGGCGTCACCGCCGCCCCGCTGATCGCGACGCTGGGACTGCCGACCGAGCGGGGCCGGCTCACAGTGCAGGCCGATCTGCAGGTGCCGGGGCACCCTGACGTCTTCGCCGCCGGAGACGCCGCCGCCGTTCCGGACCTGACCCAACCCGGCACGATCACCCCGCCCACCGCCCAGCACGCCACCCGCCAAGGCAAGACGCTGGCCCGCAACGTGGCCGCCAGCCTGGGCTACGGGTCGCCGGCGAAATACAAGCACCGCAACATGGGTCTGGTGGTAGACCTGGGACCGTGCCAAGCCGTCGCCAACCCGTTGGGCGTGCTGTCCGGATTCCCCGCCAAGGTCGTCACCCGCGCCTACCACCTCTAGGCGATTCCCCGCGCGGTCAACCGGTGGGCGGTGTCCCTGGCCCGATGCCCAAGGCGGACTGACCTACAGGTCCAGCCCCAGATGTTCGCCCTCGGCGGCGCGCGAGACGCACGTCAGCATCATCCCGGCAGCTCGTTCCGGGGCGGTCAACAGCGTATCCCGATGCTGCACAACACCATCGAGTACGCGGACCCGGCAGGTGCCGCAGAACCCCTGTTGACAGGAGTAAGGCGCGGACACGCCGCTGCGCTGCAGCGCAGCGAGCAGTGTCTCTTCAGCCGAAACCGACAGCGTGGTGCCAGTGGAGGCCATCGTCACGGTGAAGGCCGTGCCGTCGAGCACAGGCGGCGCGGCGAACCGCTCGAAGTGCAGCTCGACGTCGCGGCGGGCGGCCACGCGACGGCCCAGCGCGGTGAGCATCGGTGCGGGGCCGCAGGCGTAGATGCCGGTTCTGGTGATGTCCTCGCCGAGCAGTTCGTCGGCACCGGGCACACCGTGGACGTCGTCGGTGCGGATCTGCACCCGGTCACCGAACCTGCGCACCTCATCGACGAACGGCAGCGACGCCAGAGTGCGCCCGGCGTAGATCATCGACCAGTCGACGTTCATCCGCTCCGCCAGAGTCAGCATCGGCAGGATCGGGGTGATGCCGATCCCACCGGCGACGAACCGCAGCCGGCGCGCGGGCGAGCCGTACCCGGGCAGGGTCAGCGGGAACGCATTGCGGGGTCCACTGGTGTGCACCGCCGCGCCGAGGGGCAGGTCGTGCACCTCGATCGAGCCGCCGCCCCCGTCGGGAATGCGGCGAACAGCGATCCGGTAACTGGAGCGCAGGCCCGGTTCGCCGCACAGCGAGTACTGCCGGATCCGGCCGCTCGGCAGGTGGATGTCGAGGTGTGCGCCGGGCCGCCACGGCGGAAGCGGCCGCCGGTCCGGCGCGGCCAGAGTGAGGGCGACGACGTTTTGGTCGCGGGCGACGACGTCTTGGTCGCGGGCGACGACGTGGCGCTCCACGACCCGCAGGGTGTGCAAACCGGGTCGATCGGCCGGCATGACAGGTCGACGCACCGAGCCGCTCACCGCCCACATCCCGGTGATCGTCGCGTCGAGCAGGCCCAGCAGCACGTCGTGGCGGCGGCGGCCGGACGCGGTCGGCGGCCCGTCGAGCAGCCGCCGGCGCAGTCCCGTCACAGGTGCGCGGCCCGCGCGGCGGGCGAGCTCGCCAGGTAGGACACCGCCTGGGCGGTCGAGCCCACTTCCTCCGGGCGGTACCCGGGGCGGAAGTAGGTCAGTGTGGTCGTCCCGAACAGCGTGCGGTACTTGGGAAGCAGTCCGAGCCCGGAGTCAGTGGCCCGCATCCGCTGCATTTGCCACCAGCCCAGCGGCTGCTGGGGATCCTTGCGGCACAGATACCACGAGCCGCGCAGGAAGAACCCCGCCATCAGGGTCACCGCCAGCGTCATGGCCCGGATCCGGCTGAGGTAACTGTCGTGGAAGTACGCCGCCACGTCATGGGCGACGGAGCGGTGCTCCACCTCCTCGCTGCCATGCCAACGGAACACATCGACCATGGTCGGGTCGGCGCCGTGGTCGTCCCACGCGCAGTTCAGGGCGAAGTCGCCGAGCACCGCGGTGTAGTGCTCGACGGCCGCGATCAGCCACAGCCGGTCACACAGATGGTTGTGCCGGCGCCGCGGGTTCGAGGCTGTGCTGGGGGACAGGACCTGGCCGAACACGTAGTCGACCTGGCGAAGGATGGGCGCCGGGTCCACCCCGCGGGCGATCATGAAGTCCTGCAGGATTTGCTCGTGGGTGTCGGCGTGGGTGGCCTCCTGGCCGATGAATCCCCGCATGTCCTCGGCCAGCCGGGAATCCTTGACCAGGGGCAGCGCCTCGTTGTACGTCGCCACGAACCAGCGCTCGGCGGCGGGCAGCACCACATTGAGCAGGCCGATCATGTTCGAGGCGACAGGATGCCCCGGGATCCAGTGCAGCGGAACATCGGCGAGGTCGAACGCGACCTTGCGGGCATGGATCTGCACCGGTCCGGGATCGACGTCGTCACCGGTGCGGTCTTGTCGCAGCATTCCAGGAACCTCCCCAGTCCGCGGGCCCCGACTGCGCGGAAGTTTAGCTGAGCGGGTTAGCCGACCTGGGTGGGCGTGACCGTGACGACGCCCGGGGCGCCGGCGGTCGGACGGCTTCCGCCGTCGGAAGGAATGGCGGGTGTACCGGCCGTGGCCGGCCCGGACGGCGCCTCGGGTTGCGCGGCCGCGGTGCAGTTCAGCATCAGCGACATCTTGCCGCTGGCCAGGTACTTCTGGCTCTGCACCACACACTTGGCCTGTTGCACGTCGCTGCCGACCGATCCGCCGAAGACCGACGAGACGCCCTGAGCGTGCAGGATCGCCACCGCCTTGTAGTACGGCTCACCGAGAACGTTGAGCGTGCCACCGGCGTTGGGGTCGGCACTGCTGGATCCCATGCCGAGAGCGGCTGCGGCCGAGCCCGCGGCGAGTGCGCCGGCGGCCACCAGAATGAGCCTCTTCACTGCCAACCTCCGTTTGTGTATCCGGTCGAACATAGCGCAGGGAGCTTGGAGGCCGCCCAATGAACAGATCCCACCAGCCTCTGCGACCTCTATCGTCACGAGGACGTCGGGATGTTTCACCTCCTGGTGACCCGTCGACTGTGCCTTGGTGCACCCGACTGTGCGTCAGCGGCGACATCCGACCGGAAAACCCGCCGTGAAGGCACAGTCGGTCGAGACGCGCCCGGGGCTAACCGCCGTTGCCGCGCAGGATCTCCTCGGCGCACCGCAGCCTGGTGTGGCCGGTCTCCTGCATGCAGATCCGTACCGGCGACTCGTTCTCGACGGGCGGCGGCGCGGTCGGCGACGAGGTCAGCACCGGATTGGGGATCAAGTCCTGGTGCACCGACCACAGGTAGCGGTTGGTGTACTGCAGCTGGGTGCAGTAGGCCGTGGCGCCGTCCGCGGTGGTTCCGGTGGCGCCCGGCTCGGTGCAGTTGGCTCCGATCACCGCCGTCGGTGTCTGCTCGACGGTGACGACGTCGGTGTCGGTGGGCGCGGTGGTGCTGGTCGCCGCCGGGGTGGTTTGTGACGTGATGGGCGGTGGCGGAACGGCGCTGGTCGACACGGCCGAGGTCGAGGACCGCTCGTCCTGGGAGACGACCGTCTCGCCTCGGTCACGGCCGGCGAAGAAGGCCACCGCCACTCCCGCCACCAGCACCGCGAGCAGCACCGGGACCAAGACCTTGGCCCGCAGCCAGGGGGCGGTCGGCGGCCGCGGTTCTCCGCCGGCCGGTGTGCTGTCGGTGATCTGCGTGAGCCGGGTGGAGTCCGGGTCGGCGGGGCCGTCGCCGGAGAGCGGCATGGTGATGTGGTGGGCCAGCGCGCGGGCGAAATCCATGCACCGCTCGTAGCGGTCGGCCGGATTCTTCGACAGTGCCTTGCGCAGCGCCGGATCGAGGTTGGCCAGCTCGGGGCGACGGTCGGCCAGACTCGGCGGTGACGACGTCAGGTGCTGACTGATCACCACCGCCGGGTTCGAGTGCTGGAACGGTGGCGAGCCGGTCAGCAGGTGGTAGGCGGTCGCGGCCAGCGCGTACTGGTCGGCGCGGCCGTCCAGATCGCGTCCCATCAGTTGTTCGGGGGCGGCGTAGGACACGGTCCCAACCGTCATGTTGGTCTGGGTCAGGCCGCTGGCGTCGTTGTCCCAGCGGGCAATTCCGAAGTCCGCCAAGAGAATTCGCTCAGTGCCGGTCTGTTGGCGTGACACCAGGATGTTGGCGGGCTTGACATCGCGATGTAGTAGGTGCCGCTGATGGGCATAGTCGAGCGCCTCGGCCACGGCGGTGACGATGTTGAGCACCTCGCGCTGCGGCAGGCCGGTGGGATGACTCCGGAGCAGTTCGCCGGCATCGGTGCCGTCGACGTAGTCCATCGCGATCCACAGCTGCCCGTCGAACTCGCCGCGGTCGTGAACTCCCACGATGTGTGGGTTCCACAGCGTCGCGGCAATATCCGCCTCGCGTTCGAACCGCGCCCGGTACTCGTCGTCTCCGCTGACCGAGGCCGGTAGCACCTTGAGCGCATCGTGCCGGGGCAGCCGGGGATGCTGGGCGAGGTAGACCTCACCCATTCCCCCCGCACCCAGCAATCGCAGGATGGTGTAACCGGCGAATGTCTCGCCGTCGGCCAGCGGCATTTGCTGATCCTACAAACGCCGGGGCGGTCCGAGCCTCGGGGCGCGCTGGGTCAGCCCACCGAGATGCCCGCACCGTTGCGCCCGTCGGCCTCGGCGTAACGGGCCAGGTAGTCAGAACTTGCCTGCCGCAGGGCGACGATGACGTCGTCGGTCACGCCCAGCACCCGCAGACAGGCGTCGGCGACGTGATGAGGCAGCGCGGCGCTGTCGGGACGTGGCGGGTGCGCCCACATGTTCACCAGCGATTCGACTAGGCGGAAGGGCAGGTCGGCGGCGTCGTCGGCGATGCCGGTCCGGGCCAGGATCGTCCGACTCAACTCCAGATAGCCCAGTCGCAGCCGCTCGCGTTCGGTCCAGAACGTCGCCAGCCGCGCTTCACGCAGCTCGGGAAGCAAATAGAGCGCACCAAGATTCCAGCGCGAGGCCAGAAGTTGCGCACCATCGAAGACGGCCAGCGCATGCAGGCACTGATCGGGAGAGAACGCGGGTTCGGCGCGGCGCATCGCTGTCAGGAAGTCCAGAGTGGGGGTGACGGTCTGGTGCAACAGGGCCGAGAGCAGCTCGTCCTTGGTCTTGAAGTAGTGGTAGAGGGAGGCCTGCCGGATGCCGACCGCGTCGGCGATCGCGCGGGTGGAGGTGCTGGCATAACCGCGGGTGGTGAACAGTTCCGCCGCGGCGTCCAGAATCTCCTCCCGGGCGGTCGTGCCGGGCCTGCGCCGTTCGGTCAAGCGCGGGCGCCCCGCCCGCGTCGTCGCCATGAGTTCGATCGTGACTGACACCACCTGGGAAAAGACAGCCCTCGGGCGTTTCTGTCACATGACAGAAACGCGCGACACGTAGCGGTTACGCGCCGTCTTGGATTGGTTACGCCAGCGACACCCACGGCGACACGAGGCCCGCAAAACTGTCAATCGACAGGCTGATGGCTCACCGCAGAGCGCATCCTCGCGACCTTCTCACCTCACGGGAGACCCTCGATGGCGAGCGCCGCAAGTGTTGCGCTGCGACCCGACGCCCCGGCGGCGACGCCGGAGGGCGACGTCGTCGCCGCGGTCGACGATCTGTGCGTCACCTTCCGCCGCAACGGCAAGGATCTACACGCCCTGCGTGGCGTGTCGCTGCGCATCACCCCCGGCGAAATCATCGGGCTGGTGGGCGAATCGGGTTCGGGCAAGAGCGTGCTGGGATTCAGCATGCTCGGCCTGCTCGGGCCGGCCGCCAAGACCGGTGGCAGCGTCGAGGTCTGCGGGACCGACATGCTCACCGGCGCCGCCAAGCAGATGCGCAAAGTCCGCCGCCTCGACCTCGGCGCGGTGTTCCAGGACCCGATGACGTCGCTGAACCCGACGATGCGCATCGGCAAGCAGGTCGAAGAAGTGGCCGGCAGCAGCGAAGAGGCGCTCAAACTGCTTACCGCCGTAGGTATTCCGGAACCGGAACGACGGATGCGGGCCTATCCGCACGAACTGTCCGGCGGGTTGCGCCAGCGGGTGATGATCGCCATCGCCGTGGCGGGCGACCCGGAACTGATCATCGCCGACGAACCGACCACCGCGCTCGACGTGACAGTGCAGGCGCAGGTACTCGCACTGTTGCAGCGGCTGCGCGCTGAGATCGGGTGCAGCATCGTGCTGATCACTCACGATCTGGGTGTCGCGGCTCAGATTGCCGACCGTATCGCGGTGCTCTATGCCGGCCGGATTGCCGAAATCGGGCCCACGGCCGATGTTCTCGCCAATCCGGCGCACCCCTACACCTACGGCCTGTTGCGGTCGCGACTCACCCTGGATACCGCCAGGGACCGTCCGCTGGTCGCCATGGCCGGCCAGGTCCCCAGCCCGACGTCCCCGTTGTCGGGTTGCGCATTCGTGCCGCGATGCGAATTGTCGCGACCGGCATGTTCGGTCACCCCACCGGATCCTGTGCCCGTCGCGATGGGCCGCGTCAGCGCGTGCATCCTGCCTCCCGAGGAGATGAGGACCGAGCTCGACGGGGTGGTCGCCGCCGTGACCGAGCCGTTCGAGGTCAAACCAGAAGCCACCGCCGCGCAGCCGGCCGCCGTCGACGTCCGCGCGGTGACCAAATCTTTCACCGTGCGGCGTCGCTGGCTGGACCGATCGGGGACGCCGCAGGGCAAACTCCAGGCCCTGCGCGGGGTGTCCCTGACCGTCGCGCACGGCGAATCGGTCGCCCTGGTCGGCGAAAGCGGCTCCGGCAAATCCACCCTGCTGCGCATCATCGCCGGATTGGAGCAACCCACCTCCGGTCAGGTCGACCTCGCCGGAAATCAGCGCCCGCAGATGGTGTTTCAGGACGCCGGCGCGTCGCTGACTCCATGGTTGTCGGTCGGTGAGCTGATCGGCGAGCGGCTGCGCTCCACCAGAATGTCGCGCTCGGAGCGCAGAGATGCCGTCGCGGCGGTGCTCGAGCGCGTCGGGTTGCCCCAGGAGATCGTGAAGTCGAGAGCCGCCCAGCTCTCCGGGGGACAGCGCCAGCGGGTTTCGTTGGCGCGGGCCACCGTCATCCCGCCGCAGGTGCTGCTGTGCGACGAGCCCACCAGCGCGCTGGACGTGTCGCTGGCCGCCTCGGTGCTCAACCTGATCGGTGAGCTGCGCCGGGGCCTGGACATGTCGGTGGTCTTCGTGACCCACGACCTGTCGGTGGCCCGGGTGGTGGCCGACCGGATCGCCGTGATGTACCTGGGCCGGATCGTCGAGATCGGACCCGCCGAAGACGTCATCGGCCGCCCGACCCACCCGTATACCCAAGCACTGGTCGACGCGATTCCCGACCTGGGCCGGGAATGCCGGGTGCTGGCCGGAGAACCGGCCAGCCCGCTGTCGCCGCCGACCGGCTGCGCCTTCCATCCGCGCTGCCCCATCGCCATCGACACCTGCGGTGACACCGAGCTCGACGTACGCCTGGAAGGCATCCCGGGCAGCCCGCACCAGGTCGCCTGTATCGAGCGGAAGGCGCGCTGATGGCCATCGCGATACCGGCACAGGGACTGCTGCGCAGCCGCGAGAAGCGGATGGCGGCACTGCCTACCGACCGCGCCATGGTGCTCAACTGGCTTGGCGTTTCGCTGATCCTGCTGGTGACCCTGGTCGCGGTCGCCGTGCCGGTACTGGCCCCGCACGATCCGCTGATCCCGGTTGGCATGCCGCTCCAGGCGCCGGGCAAGAACGGCTTTCTGCTCGGCACCGACAGCGTCGGGCGCGACATCTTGAGCCGGGTGCTCTACGGCGTGCGCTCCAGCTGGTTCGCGGCGTTGGTGGTGGTCGCGATCGGGCTGTTCATCGGAGGTCTCGTCGGGCTGATCGCCGGGGCGGCAGGCGGCTGGTTCGACGCCACCCTGATGCGCATCACCGACGGCTTCCTGTCCCTGCCCGCACCGGTTCTGGCGATCGCGGTCGTCGCCGCTCTCGGGCCCGGCTTCGTCCACACCCTGATCGCCGTGTCGATCGTGTGGTGGCCGTTCTACGCCAGGCTTGTCCGCGGTGAGGTCGCCCGGTTAAAGGCCCGCCCGCACATCGAGGCGGCTCGCCTCTCGGGCGTCGGCCGGATGAGACTGGCGCTGCGCCATCTGCTGCCCGGCGCGGTGCCCAATGCCGTGGTGGCCGCCAGCCTCGACATCGGCACGCTGATCCTGACCCTGGCGGCGTTGTCCTTTCTCGGGCTCGGCCAGTCGGCGCCGGCGCCGGAACTCGGTGCCGACGCCGCTCGCAACCTGAGCTACTTCCTTCAGCAGTGGTGGGTTCCGGTGATGCCCGGGCTCGGGGTCCTGGTCCTGGCCTTGATCGGCAACATTGCCGGCGACAGCCTGCGCAACCTGATGAAGACGAACTAGGAGAGCGTCGGTGCGAACCTTCATAGCCTCGCGACTCGCGGCGACCGTCGCGATCCTGGTCTCGTTGACCGCGGTCATGTTTGTGCTGCAGAAGATCTCACCGCTGGACCCGGTCAAGGCGCAGATGGGTGCGCAGGCCTCGGCCAGTGCGGTCGCTGCCCGCCGAGCAGCACTGGGCCTCGACCAGCCGATCGTCACCCAGTTCTGGAACTACCTGACCGGCGCCGTGCGGGGTGACCTCGGAACCTCCTACCGGACACGGCATGCGGTGGCCTCCGACCTCGGGTCGTTCTTCCCGGCCACCCTCGAACTCGCGCTCTACGGAATGGGTCTGGCGTTGCTACTGGCGGTGCTGCTGGCGTTCAGCACAACGCTGAAGTGGCGGGGATCCGCGGTGCTGCGGGGCGTGCTGTTCACCGGCGCCTCGGCACCGATGTTCCTGCTGGGCATCCTCGGGATCATCGTGTTCTACCAGCAGCTCGGCTGGGTGCCGGCCAACGGCCGAATCGGAATCAGCAACCCGCCTACCGGCCCGACCGGCCTGCTCACCGTCGACGGTCTGCTGAACGGCCGGTTCGACGTGTTCGCCGACGCGCTGCACCACCTGATCCTGCCCGCTCTGGTGATCGCGCTGGGGCCCGCTGTCGCGATCGGGCGGGTGCTGCGGTCGAGTCTGCTGTCGGACATGAACAGCGACTACGCGCGAACTGCGCGGGCAAAAGGGTTGTCGGAGAGCCGGATTGTGGCCGGCCACGTGCTGCGCAACTGTGTCGGATCGGCGCTGTCGATGACCGGCCTGCAGGTGGGGCTGATGTTCTCCGGGGTGCTCGTGGTCGAACAGGTCTTCGGCTGGCCCGGCATCGGGCAGTACATCGCCCAGAGCATCCCGGTGGCCGACTTCCCCGCGATCGCCGGCGTGACGCTGATGCTCGGCGCGCTCTACGTCTTCATCAACACGGCCGTGGATCTTCTCCAGGCCGCTGCAGACCCCCGCATCGCAGTAACAGGAGGATAGCTTAGGTGCCGAAACAACCACTGATCGTGGGCAATCCGGTTCTGGTCGTCGTCGACATGCAGGAGAGCGGCGGCATGCCCGCCGACGAGATGGGCATTGCACACATGCCCGGCTACGACGGCCGGATCGAGGTGGCCGAACGGTTGATCGCCACCGCCCGCGACGCGGGGATCCCCATCGTGTTTTTCCAGGAAGTCCACCGACCCAGCGGCATCGACTTCGGGCGTGAACTCGACGGCGCCGAAGGGGTGCACTGCGTCGACGGCCGGCCCGGCACTCCGCTGCACCCGCGGCTGTTGCCCGACTTCGACGGGCCCAATCACGAGTTCCACATCGTCAAGCGGCGCTACTCCGGTTTCATCGGAACGGAATTCGAGATCGTGTTGTCCGGACTGAAGGCCTCGACGTTGATTCTCGTCGGGGGCCTGACCAATGTCTGCGTGCACTACACCTTCGCCGACGCCCACCAGCGTGACTTCTACGTCCGCGTGGTGTCCGATGGTGTCGGCGGCTCGTCTGTAGCCGCGCACGAAGCTGCTCTGGAAGCCATGGAATACCTGCAGTCCGGTGCGGTGCGCACTAGCGACGAGGTGCTCGCCGCCTTTGCCGAAGATCGCCGTCCAAGCGGCTCCGGCGCTTCTCTGTCCACCCCCGTACTCGAAGGAGCCGCTCGATGAAGAAACTCCGTATCCTCCTGGCCGTCGGCGCGGCAACGGCATTGACCGTGACCGCCTGTGGTGGTTCCAATTCGGGTGGTAGCAGCACCCCGAACGCGGCCCCGACCGACAAGGTGCTGCACCTGTCGTTCCTGCAGGATCCGGGGCAGCCGCCGGACCCCGACATCTACTACGCCGGACAGGGCCTGCTGCTGACGACCAACACCTATGAGGGCCTGCTGGACTACAAGGGCGGCACCGACAAGCCGGAACTGGAGCCGCTGCTGGCCACCGAGTGGACGGCCTCGCCGGACAACAAGGTCTACACCTTCAAGCTGCGGGAGGGCGTCAAGTTCCACGACGGCACCCCGTTCACCTCGGCTGCGGTCAAGGCGTCCTTCGACCGGCGGGCCGCGGTGAACCAGGGACCCGCTTATATGGTCACCGACGTCGATTCGGTCACCACCCAGGGCGATTACGGGGTCACCATCACCCTCAAGGCACCCAACTCCGCGTTCCTGGACTATCTGGCGTGCCCCTATGGGCCGCGGATGCTCAGCCCGGAGGGCCTGAAGGCGAACGCGGGCAACGACAATGCGCAGGCGTACCTGACCACCCATGACCTGGGTACCGGGCCTTACACGCTGACCGCCGCCGAGGTCGGGTCGAAGTACGAACTCACGTCTTTCCCGGATTACTGGGGCACCAAGCCCTACTTCGAAAAGGTGGAGCTTCCCGTCATCACCGACGTGTCGGCGCAGCAGTTGCAGTTCAACAACGGTCAGCTCGCCGCGATCCTGCACGACCTGCCGTCCTCGGCGGTGCAGTCCTACCTGGACAACAAGTCATTCGCGAACTACTCGCTGCCGACGATGATGTCGAACTTCGTCTACATCAACCCGAAGAAGGGCATGATGACCGACGCCAAGAACCGCAACGCCGTGATGCAGGCCATCGACACCGATGAGCTGGTCAAACAGACCTACTTCGGCCGCGGCAAGAAGGCCGAGCAGATCTACCCGCCGAACATGATGGCCCCCGAGTTCGGCAAGCAGTCGGTGACCCACGATCCGTCGGTCCTGTCCGGGATCGCCGCCGCGCTGCCGGCCGACCAGAAGACCATCACCATCGGCTACGACTCCTCCAACCCGGACAACCAGCTGATCAGCAACCTGGTGCAGACACAGCTGGCCGCGGCCGGCCTCAACGCCAAGGTTCAGGCCTATCCGACCTCGGAGATCTACGGCTGGGTCGGCACCGACGGCCAGTCGGCCCCGGAGATCATGACCTACCTCGGGTGGCCGGACGCGCCGTCGCCCTACACCTGGGGCCACATCTCCTGGGATGCCGACGGTGGCCTGAACTTCTTCGGCTGCTCGGCTCCCGCGGTCACCGAGGCGCTGGCCAAGGGTCTGCCCACCGGCGACGACGCCGACTTCTCGACTGCAGGAGAGGAAGCGGTCAAGACCGGCTGCTGGCTCAACATCGCCGACGTCAACGACTTCATGGTCGCCCAACCCTGGCTCAAGGGCATCGAGCAGGCACACGTCGTCACCAACCCGAACTCGCTGCGGCTGGCCGCGCTGTCGGTCGGATAGGCCGATGGCGGTGGGAGACGGCGGAGTTCGCCGGATCGTCCTGCTGACGCTGGGTTGGGAGGAATTGCCCAAGTCGGTGTCGGTGTACGGCTCGCCTCCGGAACTGCGCATGCGCGAACCGGTTCCGGGTGTGTTGCTCCAGACAGACGGAGGTTGGGTGCTGCTCGACACCGGGTTCAACACGGCGCTGATCCGGGATCCGGCGCTGTATCGGCGGTTCTTCCCGACCGTCGAGTACGTGCCGGTGCTGCCCGGCCCTGGGGAGCCGATCGAGGAGTCGCTGCACGATCTGGGTATCGACATCGACGACATCCACGTCGTGGCGCTGTCGCACCTGCACCATGACCATTCCGGCGGACTGAAGCTGTTCGCCGGGAAAGTCCCGGTGCATGCCCAGCGCCGCGAACTGGAGTACGGGCTGTCGAATCATCCTGAACCGGAACGCAATGCGATCGTGCGGATCGATTTCGACGATCCCAACATCGACTGGGTGCTGGCCGACGGTGAGGCGCAGATCGCTCCGGGGATCACCGCGGTGCCGACCTACGGGCACACCCCCGGGCACCAGAGTTTCGTGGTCGACCTCGACGAGAGTGTCGGCGGCGGGGGCTTCGTGTTCGCGTTCGACGCCGCCGACCTGACCGAGAACATCGAGCACGAGTTGCCGATCGGCGGGTTCATCGACGTCGACCCGGCCGAGACCGTGGAGCCGATCCGCCGCCTCAAGAAGCTCGCGACTGACAAGGGGTACGAACTGGTGCCCGGCCACGACCCGCACGTCTGGCCGGAGTTGACCCAGCGGCTCGACGAGCGGTTCGGCCCGCTGCTGCCCCGGTGAGCGCACCGGCCGTCGGGCACGTCATTCGCGCCCCGCGCGCGGTGGTCGACGGCGCGGTGCGCCCCGCCTCAGTTGGGTTCGCGGACGGACTGATCCGGCTTGTGGGACAGATCGACGACGTCTACACCGGTGCTGGTGAAACCGTTCTCGGTCCCGATGTGGTGCTGCTGCCGGGCTTGGTGGACACCCACGTGCACATCGACGATCCGGGCACCGACTGGGAGGGATTTGCCAGCGCCACCGCAGCGGCCCTGGCCGGCGGTATCAGCACCGTCGTCGACATGCCGCTGGACAGCGCCCCGGTGACGACGACGGCGGGCGCGCTGGCGGTGAAGAAAGCTGCCGCCGAGGGCGCATGCCATATCGACGTCGGCTTCTGGGGTGGTGTCGTGCCCGCGAACCTGTCGTCGTTCGGCGATCTGACCGCAGCCGGGGTGCTCGGGTTCAAGTGCTTCCTGTCCGAATCCGGCAACCCCGACTTCCCGCCGCTGAGTCCGGAGCAGTTCCGCGCGGCGATGGAAGTGGTGGCCGACCTGGACTCGGTGATGCTGGTCCACGCCGAGAGCGCCCGGGTGCTCGCCGGATGTCCGCCGCCGGCGGGCGCCGACTACGGGGCGTTCCTGCGCTCCCGTCCGGACGCCGTCGAGGAGGACGCGGTGCGGATCGTGCTGGACGCGGTCGCCGAGACCGGCGCCCGCGCGCACATCGTGCACGTCTCCAGCGCCGAGGTGCTGCCCTTGCTCGCCGCGGCCAAACGTGACGGTCTGCCGGTGAGCGCCGAAACCTGCCCGCATTACCTGACGTTCGCCGCCGAGGACATCGCCGACGGTGACACCGCCTTCGCCTCCTGCCCGCCGATCCGCGGTGCCGACAACCGCGACCGATTGTGGGCGGCGCTGGCCGACGGCACCCTGGACATGGTGGTCTCCGATCACTCGCCGTGTGCACCGGTGCTCAAGGATCTGCTCGGCGGCGACTTCGGCCGCGCATTCGGCGGGATCAGCTCGCTGCAGATCGCGTTGCCCGCGTTGTGGACACGGGCCCGCGCCGCCGGGTTCGGGCTGGCCGACGTCTGCCGGTGGATGGCCGCCGCCCCGGCGGCGCTGGCCGGCCTGGCCGACCGCGGGTCGATCGCGGTGGGCCGGCGTGCCGATTTCTGCGTCTTCGACCCGGAAGCCCGTTGGCAGGTGCGCGGCGCGGAACTGTTGCACCGCCATCCGATCACACCGTACGAGGGGCTCACTCTGGCCGGGGCAGTGCGCCAGATGTGGCGCGGCGGTCACATCGCGCACGCCGACGCCCTCGGCTGCTTGTTGTCCGGACCGACCCCCACAAGGGAGGCGGTATGAAAATCCTGGTGCTCAATCCGAACACCTCGGTGACGATGAGCGCGGAGATCGACGCCGCCGCCCGCGCCGCTGCAGCACCGGGCACCGATATCGTCACCGCCCAACCGGCTTTTGGGGCCGTCGCCATCGACTCGGCGGCGGAGAGCTACCTGTCCGCGGTGGGCGTGATGGATGTCGTCGCCACCCGGCTGCAGGCGGGGGAGTTCGACGCGGACGCGGTGGTGCTGGCCGGCTTCGGTGAACACGGTAAGGACGCCTTGCAGGAGATGCTCGACGTTCCGGTGCTCGACATCGCCGAGTCCGCCGCACACGTCGCCCACCTGATCGGCAGGCGGTTCTCGGTGGTGACCACCCTGGCCCGTTCCATTGCCCCCATCGAGGACCGGTTGCTGCTGGCCGGACTGGCCGCGCACTGTGTCTCGGTCCGGGCCTGCGGGCTGGGCACCGCCGAGGTGGACGCCGACCCCGACGGGGCGATCGCGGCGATCGTCGCCGAAGCCGAACGCGCGGTGCGCCTCGACGGCGCCGACGTGATCTGTCTGGGCTGTGCGGGGATGGCCGGTGTCACCGCCGCGATCTCAGCGGCACTCGGGGTGCCGGCGGTCGACGGGGTGGCCGCCGCGGTGGGGCTGGCTCAGATGCTGGTCGGGCTCGGGCTGTCCACCAGCAAGACCGGTGCCTACGCCGCCGGTCCCGACAACGCCCGCAGCCATTGGCCGTTGTCGGCGGCCCTGAGCGGAGCACCGCGATGATGCCCGAGCGTGACGCCGGACTGGACCTCGCCTGCCGTGCCGTCGGCGGCAGCGTGGTCGCCGCCAGTGACGAGTCGTTCGGATTCAAGGAACTGCTCATCGAGGCGGCCGAACCGGCCTTCGTGCCGGGCACTTTCGATCTACGCGGCGAAGTGGTGGACGGCTGGGAGACCCGTAGGCACGCGCCCGCGGGGGACTGGGCCATCGTCCGGCTCGGTGTGCCCGGGCGGGTGCGCAGCATCGACGTCGACACCCGATTCTTCACCGGGAACCATCCGACCGGGGCCACGCTGTACGGCGCGACCCTGACCGGCGCCGAGGACCCCTGCGCTCCCGATGTCGGATGGCAGCCGCTCGTCGCCACCACACCGCTGAAAGCCGACGCTCACAATCTCTTTGCCGTGACCGACCACCGGCGCTACACCCACGTGAAACTGGTGATCGCCTCCGACGGAGGGGTCGCGCGGCTGCGGGTGTACGGCGATCCGGTGCCCGACCCGGCACTGTGGGCGGGCGTCACCGTCGAGGTGTCGGGGATCGAGCAGGGCGGGCGCGTCGAACACTGCTCGGACACCTTCTACTCCGACGCCCGGGCACTGATCGCGGCCGACCGCCCGCACAACATGGGCGCCGGTTGGGAAGCCAGGCGCCGCCGCGACATCGGGCCGGACACCCACGATGCGGTGACGATCTCGTTCCTCACACCGACCGATTTGGACCGTATCGAGATCGACACGTCGTACTTCGTGTTCAACGCCTCGCGGGAGGTGTGCGTGCGCGGCACACGCGACTGCCCCAGCCCCGGACGGCAATGGTGGGCACTGGAATTCGGTGAGATCGTCCTGCCCCGGACGCGTCTTCTCCCCGACGCCCGGCAGGTTTACGCCGTGGCGGTGGAGGGCATCACCGCCATCAAGGTGCAGGCCTACCCGGACGGCGGGATCGCGAGGGTGCGGGCGCTGGGCCGCCCAACCGAGGCCGGCCTGGCCGAGTTGCGCAGCCGATGGGACGCGGCGCGATGACACCCACGATCGCCGGCTGCACCGGGCTGTGGCGGCGCACCCTGCTGGTCGAGGCCGACGGGTCCCGCGACACCGGTACCACGGTGGTGTGGCTGCAGGGGATTTCGGTCTTCGCCGACGTGCGCGGCGCGGGCGAGGGATTCGCGGGCCGGCTCGGTCAACAAGGTGAGGTCTTCGAATGGACCAGGCTGGTCGATCTTCAGCCGCCCGGCCCACCCGACGCGGGACGGATGCACTGGGACGGCGACACTCTGGTGGAGATCGGCGTACACGCCGACTACACCGAACACTGGCAACGCGACCCCGGGGCGAACGGGCCCTGCTGGGGTCTGATTCTGGCCGCGCAGGATGCGTCCGCAATCCTGCTCGTCGTCGGCGACCGGTTCGGCTGGGCCTGTCAACGGCCCGGCGCGTCGGAGGTCTCGCTGGGCATGATCAGCGGGAGCGATTGGCGGATAACCGATTCCACGGACAGCGGCCGGGTCGGCGCAACGCTACAGCCCACCCGGTCGACGGCAGGACAGGTCAGCGTCGACGACACATCATGGCTCATCGAGGAAAGCGAAGGAAGCGTGACATTGTGAGTGAGGCGAGTGGGGCGACATCGTTTCAGACGGTGCCCATCATCGACATCAGCGGCCTTCGGTCGGCCGATCGCGGCGAGCGGGAGCGGGTCGCCGGTGAACTGGGCGCGGCCGCACGCGATGTCGGCTTCTTCTACGTCTCCGGCACGACGGTCAGCGACGAGCTGTTCGGCCGGCTGCTGGAGGCCACCAAACAGTTTTTCGCCCTGCCCATGGACGAGAAGATGAAGTCCTACATCGGCCTGTCCAGCTGCCACCGCGGGTACGTGCCGGTCGGGGAGGAAGGTCTCTACGGCGACAAGACCGACCTCAAGGAGGCCTTCGACACCGCACTGGACCTGCCCGCCGACGACCCCGACCATCTGGCGGGCAACCCGATGCTCGGACCCAACGTGTGGCCGACGTTGCCCGGCTTCGCCGCGACGGTCACCGAGTACTACCAGGCGGTGCTCGGCCTGGGCCACGATCTGTTGTGGGCGTTCGCCGTAGCGCTGGGCGAGGACCCCGACATCTTCAGCCGCCACGCCACCAAGACACCCAGCCAGCTGCGCCTGATCTACTACCCGTACAACCCGGACGCCCACGATGTCCAGGGCATCGGCGCGCACACCGACTACGAGTGCTTCACGCTACTGAAGCCGACCGCGCCCGGGCTCGAGGTGCTCAACGGGGCCGGGGAATGGATCGACGTCCCACCGATCCCCGGCACGTTCGTCGTGAATGTCGGTGACCTGCTGGAGCTGTGGACCAATGGCGCCTTCGTCGCCACCTCCCACCGGGTGCGCAAGGTCAAGGAGGAGCGCTACTCGTTCCCGCTGTTCTTCAACGTCGACTACCACACCGTGGTGCAGCCGCTGCCGCAGTTCGCCTCCGCCGACGGACCCTTGCGGGCACCGCTGGTGGCCGGGGAGCACCTGTTCGCCCAAACGGCGCAGACGTTCGCCTATCTGCGTTCCCGGTTGGCCAGCGGGGAGCTGGTGCTGCCGGAAGGGTCGCTGGAAACCGGCAGCTTCGGACAGCAGGCATTGCAGTCCCGGAATTGACCCCGGCCATCCGCGGGCTAGCGGCCCCAGCGTTTCTCGGGGTCGGTCAAGAACCGCTCGGGGTGGTGATAGGTGTTGGTTCCGTCACCGAACATAGGCAGTTGCGGTGGCGGAATCCATTGGGTATCGCCATTGGGGAGTTTTCGGGTGGTCCAGCCGCCCGTTTCGACGAGTTGGTTGTCGTGTGCGCAGGCGAATGTCAGGTCGTCGATGTTGGTGGCGCCGCCGTCGGACCAGTCTTTGGTGGCATGGTGAACCTGCACGTTGTAACCGGGAACGGTGCAGCCCGGGGCTGTGCAACCGCGATCCTTGGCGTGCAACACAATCCGTTGGTCGGCTGAGGCCAGGCGTTTGGTACGGCCGAGCCACAGCGCCTGGCCGGTGACCCCGTCGAACACGGTCAGATAGTGGTAGGAATGGCGCGAGAGCCGGATCACGTCGGAGATCGGCAGTACGCTGCCGCCGCCGGTGATGCCGTGTCCGGTTTTGTCTTGCAGCTCTTGCAAGGTGGTGGAGACGATCACCGTGACCGGTAGCCCGTTGTGCTGCCCCAGCTTCGGGTCGCCGAGCTTGCTGCGCAACATGGCCATCAACGCGTCGTGCTGGCGTTGGCCGATGGTGCGGGTGTCGGACTCGGCTTGGGCCGGGGCGGGTTCGGTGTCGGTGACCGCGGTTTGGTCGGCGGGATTGCACACGCCCGGTGCGGCGTACTTGGCGAACACCGCTTCGAGATAGGCGCGCAGTTCGGGGGTGGCCCACAGCCGGGCCTCGCTCATACCGTCTGGTTGTTGGCGGCCGAGGATGAAGCCGCGCTTGCGATTTCGGTCCTCGTCGCTGAACTGGCCGTCGGGGTTGATCTTCAGCGCGAGCATGTCGGCCAGCTTGCGCAACTGGTCGGGACGTAGCAGGACCGCGTGCTCGGCCAGGAAGGACTCGGCCTCCTGGCGAACGTCCGGGGTGACGTCGACGGGCAGTTCGGCCAGGAACCGCTGGATGACGCGCAGATGTTCACGATCCAGGCGGCCATCACGCCAGGCCTCCGCAGTGGCGGGCTGGCGCGGCGGCAGAGGTTCGCCGGTCAGGGTGGTGCGCGGGCTGAGCGGGTCGGCGACCAGGGCGCGGCGGCGGGCCTCGGTCGGGGTGATGCGCAGCCAATCAGCGAGTACCTTGTGGGCGGCCCCGCCGAGCTCGCTGACATCGCGCTGATGCAATTCGTGGCTGACCTCGTGGCGGATGACGTCGTGATGGCGGGCCGCTTTCTCGGTACGGGCTGCCACGTCGAGCAGATCGGCGGCGGCGAGCCCGGACAGATCGACCTTGGCCAGGGTGCTCAACGCGGCGTCGATCACGTCGAGTGCCTCACCCACCTCGATCGAAAGCATGTTCGAATCGTATCTCCACCCACTGACAAATCGGTGTGATGTCTCAGGACATCGGTGACGGTTCGGGTGGTCGTGGTGGTGACAGTTCTGGCTCAGAGTTCGGGTGGTGGCTGTCAATGAACCTATCGTTCCTGTCGTGCGTCTGGCGATCACTCACTGGCCCGATGACGCGCCCCGCGGGGCAGTCTCGACGTTCTGCGTCGAACACGGCATCTCCCGAAAATCGTTTTATGTGTTGAAGATGCGCGCAATGGGCCTAGATCCGGTGCCCTCGGTCGCCTCGTTGGCCCGCATCTTCCGCCAGGTAGGCGAGGCCAGGGCCGAACCAGAGAAAATGCCCCGGTCGGCGTGGTGGCGGTTCATCTATCCGGCGCCGAATGCATGCTGGCAACTCGACGCCACCGAGTACGTGCTGATTCGCGGGCGCAGGTGCGTTATCTTTCAGCTCATCGACGACAGCTCATCGACGACCACTCCCGCTACGCGGTCGCCTCCGACCTTGCCTGGTCGTAAACCGCCGAGGCTGCGATCGCGGTGTTCGACAAAGCCGTTGCCGCCCATGGCGTGCCGCAAAGACTGCTGTCCGACAACACGTCAAGACCGACGAAAACGTCGCCGATGTCCTGATACACCACACCACCGATAGGACTGGCCCCCCTAGCGGCGATCCCGCTCCTACCGCAGCCGGCGGGCCGCGCGTGTCTCGATGGCGTCGATCGTCAACGCCCGGCGCCGCAGCAGCCACCCGGACCCGGCGCGCAGGTATTCGTCGTCGTAGCGCAGGTACCACACCAGATCGGCAACGCCATCCTGGCGCCGGCTCCAATGATGCGCCGTCGCCGCGATACGGCCGTGCAGGACATCGGGATCCGACCCGGGGGAGCAGACCTCCGAGCCGATGCTGTGCTGCGTGCGTCCCACCCCCGTCGCTCCGGCCAGCGCAGCGCCGATGGCGTCCGGACCGCGGTGGCTGCGCACCGGGTCGAGCCTGTCCGGCGGCTCGGGGAGCGTCAATTCTCCGTCGGGAGCGAACAATGCGACAACGGCCGTGACATCGCGGTCGTCGATCCCGGCAGCGTAACGGTGCACCAATTCCGACACCGCCAGCCGATCCGGCACGGAAATGCTCACGGCTGCAAGCCAAGTCGTTCGGCGCACGCCGACAACATGTCACGGGCCTCGTCGATGTCGGTCACCGGCGGCATGGCCAGCACCAACCGGTCGGCACCCGCCTGCGCCAACCGCCCGGCGCGTTCGGCGTCGATCTTGGTCACCAGGTGTCCGAGCGAGACTTCGAGGGCGTCGGGGTCGCGGCCGTTGTCCTCGGCCGTGCGTCGCATCAGCGCCAGCAGCGCCGCGAGATCCGCACCCGCCACTCCCAGCGGCTGGAGCCCGTCACCGAGTCGTCCGGCTCGCCGCGCAGCGGCCCTGCTGTGACCGCCGATGTGGACCGGCAACCGCTGGTCGGCAATAGGTTTCGGATAACACATCGCGTCGTCGAAATCGAAGAAGTCGCCGTGGTGGCTCACCCCGCCGGGGTGCTCGGCCCACAGCGCTCGCAACACCCGCAGCTGCTCGTCGGCGCGACGCCCACGGCTGTCGAAATCCACCCCGCAGGCTTGCACCTCCTCGCGCAGCCAGCCGACGCCGACGCACAGTCTCAGCCGCCCGCCGGACAGCGCATCCACCGTCGCCGCCCGCTTCGCCAGCACGACCGGGTGGTGATTGGGCAACACCAATACCCCGGTCGCCAGCCCCAGCGTGCTGGTCTGCCCGGCCAGGAACGCCAACAGGTCCAGCGGGTCGGGCACCACGCAGTCCGCGGCAAGTTCCACCCGCCCGGACGGGTCGTAGGGATAGACACTGCGGTAGCGGGTCATTAGCACGGTGTGCTCGACGGCCACAATCGATTCGAACCCGCATGCTTCGAGATGTCGGGCGAACGCGGCCATCCATGCCGGGTCGGCGGTGACTCCGGCCGCGACGGGGGCGATGACGGCGACCTTCACGCGTGCAGGCTAACCCGCCGGATCCGGGTCGCCTTCACCTCGTCCCACCAGATGAGTCATCAGCTGATCGAGGAACGGCAGCTGGCTCTTGAGCAACTTGCGCCGTGCCTGCGCGACGGGAAACCAGCCGACGCGGTCCAGTTCGGGGAACTCCCGCAGCCGCCCGGATCCCCTCGGCCACTCCAGCGTGAACGTGTTGCTGTGGGCGTCCGCGGTATCCAGGTCGGCCGCGACGGCGAACACTGTCACCACCTTGCCGCCGGCCTGCCTCACCGGGGCGAGCTCGGTTCGCGGGCCCGCGGGCAGGGGACAGCCCAGCTCCTCGGCGAACTCGCGCTGAGCCGCCTCCCACGGGTCGTCGGCAATGTCGTACTCGCCCTTGGGAATTGACCAAGCGCCGTCGTCCTTGCGCGCCCAGAACGGGCCGCCGGGGTGCCCGATCAGAACCTCCACCACGTCGTCGCGGATCCGGTGCAGCAGAACCCCGGCGCTCAGCGTCGGCATCGGCTACTCCGGCTGCTGTGCGGTCGCGTCGCGTAACAACGCCGCCAGCGCCTGCGCCCGCGGACTGGCCAACACATCCTCCAGCAGCAGCGGGGTCCCATCCGGACCGGTCAGCGGAACCCGCCAGTTCGGATACTCGTTGGTGGTGCCGGGCTGGTTCTGCGTGCGGCGGTCACCGACCGCGTCGGTGAGTGCCAGCGCCAGCAGCCGCGACGGTGTGCGCGCCAGATAGCCGTACAGGCCGAGGATGATCGCCTCCTCGTCGGCGTCGGACACCAGCAGCCCGGCCCGGCGCAACTCGGCCATCCAGGCTTCCTGCTCGGCGCGGTCGTCGGCCAGCTCGTCTTCCGCGGAGCGGGTGAGCAGCCCCAGTCGATGGCGCAGTCGCACATGCTCCCCGGCCAGATACCCAGGGGTCGGCGGCAGGTCGTGGGTGGTCACCGACGACAGGCACAGTTCCCGCCAGCGCTCGGCCTCCAGCGGTCCGCCGTGTCCGTCCCGATCGAGTTCGAACCACAGGATCGAGGTGCCCAACACGCCTCGCGCGTGCAGGTAGTGCCGCACCCAGGGCTCGACCGTGCCCAGATCTTCACCGACGACGACCGCGCCGGCCCGGTGTGCTTCCAGCGCGACGATCCCGATCATCGCGTCGTGGTTGTAGCGCACGTAGGTGCCCTCGGTCGGCGAGGCACCCCGCGGAATCCACCACAGCCGGAACAATCCGATGATGTGGTCGATGCGTACTCCGCCACCGTGACGCAGGATGGCTTCGATGAGGGCCCGGAAGGGTTGGTAGCCAAGCTCTTCAAGCTGATCGGGTCGCCACGGTGGCTGTGACCAGTTCTGGCCCAGCTGGTTGAACTCGTCCGGCGGTGCGCCGGCGGTGACGCCGAGGGCCAGCACATCCTGCAACGCCCAGGCGTCGGCGCCGTCCGGGTGCACGCCGACAGCCAGGTCGTGCATGATGCCCAACGCCATCCCGGTGCGCACCGCCTGGGACTGGGTCGCCGCCAGCTGGTCGTCGAGTTGCCACTGCAGCCAGCGATGGAAATCGACCGCGGAGGCGTGCCGGGCGACGAAGTCGGCCACCTCCGGATTGGCCGGATGCTGCAGCGACGACGGCCACTGATGCCAATCGGCACCGTACTTCTCGGCCAGCGCGCACCAGGTGGCGAAGTCGTCCAACGCCCGGCCCTCACGCTCCTTGTAGGCGTCGAAGGCCAACTGGCGCCCCGCCGAGCGGGGCACCCGGTAGACCATCTTCAGCGCGGTGCGTTTGGCCGCCCACACCGCGTCGCGGTCGATCCCGTCGAACTTGCGCGCCCGGGACTGGATGTCGGCGCGCAACTTCCAGACCCGGCCCCGCTTGGGCAGATAGGAGAACTCGGCGACGGCTTCGACCCGCAGGTACAGCGGATTGGTGAACCGCCGCGAGGTGGGCAGGTACGGGGAGGGCTCCATCGGTTTCGTCGGCGCGGCAGCGTGCAGCGGATTGACCAGCACGTAGCCGGCGCCGTGCTGGGCTCCGGCCCACACCGCCAGGTCGGTCAGATCACTCAGATCGCCAATACCCCAAGAATTCTCGGACCGGACGCTGTAGATCTGGGTAGCCAAGCCCCAGGTGCGGCCGGCACCGATCCGTTCGGGCATCCCGAGCCGGCCCGGCGTGACGATCAGCGCAGTGCTGGTCTCCCGTCCGCCTGAACTCAGGTGCACGCGGTGATAGCCCAGCGGCAGGTCGGGCGGCAGGACGAACGTCGCCTCGCCGACCAGGCGGCCGCCGAGGTCGAACGGCGGGGTGAAGTTGTCGGCCTGCCGCACACCGGTGCGCACCGAACCGTCCTCGAGCCGAACCCATACGTGGGCAGGATCGCCGTGGTCGACGTGCACCCAAAACGACGTCTCCTGATCGGAGCGCCCGACGATCACCGGCGGCAACGAGCGCGTCCAGTGTCGGCGGTCGTTGTCGGCGAGCGCTTCGGCGCGGCCCTGTTCGCCGGACGCGTCGACACCCAGGGCCGCTAGCACCGCGATCAGCGTGGCTTCGGCGACGACCACGTGCCGGCCGGTCCAATCGTGGTAGTCGGTGGCCACGCCGAAGCGGCGGGCAAGGTCGGACAGCGACGGGTCCGGCTCGGTCATGGGTGACATCTTGCTTGGTTACGCCCGATCTCGTGCGGTGGACGTCGCGGCAGCGGCTGCCGGGGCACGATCGACGGCCCAGGGCCTCGCGTAACCTCGCCCCCCATGGGGGGTTACGGGCTTGCAGTGGTCAATCGGCGGGCCCGGATCGCGACGGCCGGATTGTTCCTGACCAACGGCGCGCTGTTCGCCAACCTGTTGCCGCGCTACCCGGAGATCAAGGCCGACCTCGGCCTGTCCAACACTGCTTTCGGGTTGGCGGTGGCGGCGTTCCCGGCGGGCGCGTTGCTGAGCGGGTTGACCGCGGCCGCGCTGATCCGCCGGTTCCGCTCCTCGGTGGTGGCCGTCACGACCAGCGTGCTGATCGCGGTGTTCACCGTCGCGGCGGGCGTGGCGCCGAACGGGATGGCGCTGGCGCTGGCGCTGTTCTGCGCTGGTGCCGCCGACTCGGTGACCGACGTCGCCCAGAACGTGCACGGGCTGCGACTCCAGCGCAACTACGGCCGATTCATCATCAACTCGCTGCACGCGGTCTGGTCCTCGGGTGCGGTGCTGGGTGGGTTGATGGGGGCGGCCGCGATCTATCTCGGCATTCCGCGCGGCATACAACTATGCGCCTCGGGTCTGCTGTTCAGCGCGCTCTGCCTGATCGGATACCGGTTCCTGCTGGCGGGCCCCGACCACGACGTTGCCCCACCGCACCGTGACGGCGGCGTCGTCCCGCGTCCGGGCCGGGTGGTCTACCTGGTCTTCGCGGCGCTGGTGGCGATCGCGATCGCCGGCTCCGTCGTCGAAGACGCCGGTAGTTCCTGGGCCACGCTGTACCTGCACAACTCGCTGGCCGCACCCGGTGCCATCGCGGCGCTCGGGTACGTCGCGGTCGTCGGATTCCAGTTCGTCGGCCGGATCATCGGCGACCGGATGGTCGACCGGTTCGGGCAGCGCGCGGTGGCTCGCAGCGGCGGGGTCATCATCGCCGTGGGCATGGGCGCCGCCTTGGCCCTGCCGAGCGTGCCGGCGACGATCGCCGGCTTCGCGGCGGCCGGCTTCGGATCGGCAACACTGATACCGGCGGCCATGCACGCCGCCGACGAGTTGCCGGGGTTGCGACCCGGGACCGGCCTGACGGTGTTGACCTGGCTGATGCGGCTCGGCTCTCTGGCCTCGCCCATCGTGGTGGGTGCGATCGCTGACGCGGTGTCGTTGCGGGCCGGTCTGCTCACCGTGCCCGTTGCCGGGCTGGCGACGCTCGTGCTCGCCCGGGTGCTCAGCCCGCGGAGCCGGTCAGTTCGATCGTGAGGACGCCGGCGATGATCAGCGCGATACCACCAATCATGAGCAGTGTCAGCGGCTCGGCGAACAACACCCGGGCGATCACCGCGACCAGGGCCACCCCGGCCGCCGACCACACGCCGTAGGCGATGCCGACGGGCATTCCCAGCGACAGCGTCACCGACAGCAGGGTGAACGCCGCAACATAGCCGATGACGATCGGCGCGATCCACACCTTCTTGCGGAAACCGTCGGACGCGCGCAGCGACATCGTCGCGAACACCTCGACGAGGATCGCGCCGGTCAGCGTCAACCACATCATGACGGGGATTCCTCGCCCGCCCGGTGTCGCGAACCAAACTCGACCATGAGCACCCCGGCGATGATCAGGCCGATGCCGACGACGATCGGCATGGTGAACGGGTCACCGAAGATCGCCGCCGCCAACACCGCCGTCGCGGCGGTCCCCAGCGCTCCCCAGATGCCGTAGGCCACACCGACCGGCATGCCCGCGCGCAGCACCATCGTCAGGAAGTAGAACGACGCCACGTATCCGGTGACCACGACGGCCAGCCACCCCGGATGGTCCTGTGCCGCGCGCAACGACAGCGTGCCGCTGACCTCGGTGCCGATGGCGGCAAGCAGCAGGGCCCACTTGCGCACCCAGGCACCTCCATCGGCTTCGATAGGCCCGACCAGGATATCGGGGCTGTGGTCGGGGCCATACTCGCCCTGCCGCGGTGACCGAGTTGACCGCGGCTGTCGTGTTCACAGCCGCTACCCGTCGGTAACGTGAACAGGTAGCGCAAGGGAGAACGATGACAGCGGACGCGAACATTCGGCAAGTCGTGGACCGGCCCGTGGTGGAGACCGGGTATGGACCGTTGCGTGGCGTGGACGACGGCAGGGTGAAGACCTGGAAGGGCATTCGCTACGCCGCCGCTCCGGTCGGTGATCTGCGCTGGCGGGCGCCGGCGCCGCCCCAGCCGTGGACCGATGTCCTCGACGCCACCGAGTTCGGCCCGGTCAGCCCACAGCCGCGCAGCCCGATCCCGATGGGCCTGGGCACCCGCACCGACGAGGACTGCCTGTTTCTGAACATCTGGGCGCCCTCGACGGCCCCTGACACCTCGAAGGACCCTGACACCTCGAAGACCGCTGGCCTCAAGCCGGTGATGGTGTGGGTGCACGGCGGGGCGTACATCTTCGGCTCGGGCAGCCAACCGCTCTACGACGGCACGGTGCTGGCCGACGAGTCCGACGTCGTCGTGGTCACCATCAACTACCGCCTCGGCGCGCTGGGCTTCCTGGACTTCTCGGCCGCCGGGTTCGACACGAACGTCGCCCTGCGCGACGTGCTCGCGGCATTGCGCTGGGTGCGCGAGAACATCGCCGGCTTCGGTGGCGACCCGGACCGGGTGACATTGTTCGGCGAGTCCGCGGGTGCCGGGATCGTCACGACGCTGCTCGCCGTGCCGGAAGCCGCCGGTCTGTTCTCCCGGGCCATCGCGCAGAGCTCACCGGCCACCTCGGTCTATGACCGCAGTCGGGCCGCTGCGGTGGCCGAACTCTTTCTCGAGCGGCTGGGCATGACCGCCCAGGAGGCCCACCGCGCTCCGGTCCAGGTACTTGTCGACGCCGCCGCGCAGGTCTTCGACCATGTGCCGTCGGCAACCCCGGGGCGGCTGGCGTTCGCGCCCACCGTCGACGGTGAGTTGGTGCCGGACTACCCGGTGACCCTCGCCCGGGCCGGTAAGACGCATCCGGTACCGCTGTTGATCGGTACCAACAAGGACGAGGCGGCGCTGTTCCGGTTCATGCGCTCGCCGTTGATGCCGATCGCCCCCAAGACGATTCGTGCCATGTTCGACGAGATCGCCAACGACCAGCCCGGCCTGCAACTGCCCTCCGAGCAGCAAATCGGCTCGGTGTACCCGGCCCGGCGCGCCCGTGTCCGCTCGCTGGGGATGGCCAGTGACGTCGGATTCCGGATGCCCACGGTGTGGTTCGTCGAGGGGCACAGTGCGGTGGCGCCGGTTTTCCTGTACCGATTCGACTGGGCGACACCGGTTTTCAAGCTGATCCGGCTCGGTGCCGCGCACGCCACGGAATTGATCTACGTGTGGGGGAACCTGATCTCCGGGTCCCGCGACGTCACCTTCAAGCTCGGCGGGTTGAAGACCGGCGAGGCGGTCTCTCGGCGGATGCGTACCCGCTGGGCCAACTTCGCCGCCGATGCCACCCCGGCCGGCCCCGCCGGCGAACCGCGGTGGCGGCCCTACCGGGCCGAGGACCGGGCCACCCTGGTGATCGATCGGTGCGACGAACTGGTCGAGGATCTGGACCGTCCGGTCCGGCAGGCCTGGGGTGATCAGGTGCTCAGCTTCCGCTGATCGGGCGTACTGACACCGTGTCCAACAGTGCCGGCCGTTCGGGTTACACTCGCCCGCGGGAGGTGCCACGGTGGACCGAATCGGAGAACTGCTGTCGGTTCTCCCGCCGCAGATGCGCGAACCTGTGCTGTTCGCGGTCCCGTTCTTCCTGCTGCTGCTGACCATCGAATGGACCGCCGCTCGCAGGCTCGAACGCGTGATCGGCCCCCAAGCCCCAGCCCAAGCCCAAGCCCAAGCCCCAGCCCAAGCCTCAGCGGCAGCCCAAGCCTCAGCGGCAGCCCAAGCCGAAGCGGATCGTCCGGGTGCCGGGGCCTATTTCGCCCGTGACGCCTGGGCGTCGATTTCGATGGGCCTGGTTTCGGTCGCGACCATGGGCTTCTGGAAGTTCCTCGCGCTGCTGGGCTATGCCGCGCTCTACGCCTACGTCGCCCCGTGGCACCTGTCCGCCACCGCCTGGTACACCTGGGTGATCGCCATCGTCGGCGTCGACGTGTTGTTCTACTTCTATCACCGCATCGCCCACCGGGTTCGGCTGATCTGGGCCACCCATCAGGCCCATCACTCCAGCCGCTACTTCAACTTCGCCACCGCGCTGCGCCAGAAGTGGAACAACAGCGGTGAGATCATCATGTGGATTCCCTTGCCGCTGTTGGGTGTTCCGCCGTGGATGGTGTTCATCAGTTTCTCGATCAGCCTGATCTACCAATTCTGGATCCACACCGAGCGCATTGGCACGCTGCCCCGGCCGTTCGAATTCGTCTTCAATACTCCTTCGCATCACCGGGTACACCACGGCATGGATCCGGAATACCTGGACAAGAACTACGGCGGCATCTTCATCATCTGGGATCGGCTGTTCGGGACTTTCCAGCCGGAGCTGTTCCGCCCGCACTACGGGCTGACCAAGCCGGTGAACACGTTCAACATCTGGAAGCTGGAGACCCGCGAGTACGTGGCGATCGCCCGCGACGTACGCGCGGCCACCCGCTGGCGCGACCGGCTCGGGTACGTCTTCGGCCCGCCCGGCTGGGCACCCACCGCCGCCGCGAAATCCACTACCGTTGCCAACGCATAGTCAACAGTGCTGCCGTCACCGAGGATGGAGCCCATGGAGGTCAAAGAAGTCCTGCTGCCCGGCGTCGGGCTGCGCTATGAATTCGACAATGCCGACGGCAACCGCATCGGCGTTATCGCCCGGCGCAGCGGGGATTTCGAAGTCGTCATCTACGGTGCCGCCGACCCCGATCAAGCCCGCCCGGTGTTCCGGCTGACCGACGAGGAAGCCGAGGCGCTGGCCCAGATCCTGGGGGCCCCGCGGCTGGTGGAACGCTTCGCCGACCTCACCAAGGAGGTGCCCGGCCTGGACGCCGGCCAGGTGGAGATTGTCTCGACCTCGCCGTTCGTCGACCGGCCGCTGGGCGACACCAAGGCGCGGACACGCACCGGCGCGTCGATCGTGGCGATCGTGCGCGACGAGGAGGTGCTGGCCTCACCGGGACCCGCGGAGGTGTTGCGCGCGCGTGACGTCCTCGTGGTGATCGGCACCGAGGACGGCATCGCGCGCGTCCGGCAAATCGTCGACCAAGGCTGACCGGAGTGGCCGTGTCGGTGGCGCTGCTCCTCGAACTCGGCGTCATCCTCACGGTCCTGACGATCCTGGGCACCGCAGCGCGCCGGTTCGCGCTGTCGCCGATCCCGCTGTATCTGCTGGCCGGGCTGGCGCTGGGCAACGGCGGTATCGCGCCGGTGCCGGCGGCGGGGCAGTTCGTGTCCACCGGCGCCTCGATCGGTGTCGTGCTACTGCTGCTCACCCTGGGCTTGGAGTTCTCGATCGGTGAGTTCGCGGCGAGCATGCGCCGGCACCTACCGTCGGCGGGTGTCGACCTGGTCCTCAACGCCACTCCGGGCGCGGCCGCGGGGTGGCTGCTGGGCCTCGACTTCGTCGGCATCCTGGCGATGGCCGGCATCACCTTCATCTCCTCGTCGGGGGTGATCGCCCGGCTGCTCAACGACCTCGGCCGGCTGGGCAACCGGGAAACACCGGCGGTGTTGTCGGTGTTGGTGCTCGAGGACTTCGCGATGGCGGCCTACCTGCCGCTGCTGGCCGTATTGGCGGCCGGCGGCACCTGGTGGCAGGCGCTGCTGTGGATGGGCATCGCCATCGTGGGGCTGAGCGCGGCGTTCGCGGCGTCCTACCGATGGGGCCATCACGTCGGGCGGCTGATCGCCCACCCGGACAACGAGCAATTGCTGTTGCGCATCCTCGGGCTGACGTTGATCGTGGCCGCCGTGGCCGAACACCTGCACGCGTCGGCGGCGGTGGGGGCGTTCCTGGTCGGGCTGACGCTGACGGGGGAAACCGCCGACCGGGCCCGTGCCGTGCTGACTCCGCTACGCGACCTGTTCGCGGCGGTCTTCTTTCTCGGCATCGGGCTGGCGGTCAACCCCGTCGACCTGATTCCGATGCTGCCGGTTGCAGTGGTGCTGGCTGTGGTCACCGCCGCCACGAAGGTGGCCACCGGCGCGTACGCCGCGCGCCGCGACGGCGTGGCCCGCCCCGGCCAACTGCGGGCCGGCACTGCGCTGATCGCGCGCGGCGAGTTCTCCCTGATCATCATCGGTCTGGTGGGCAGCACAGTCGGCGTGATCGGTTCGGTGGCCACGCCCTATGTCTTCGTGCTGGCCATCCTCGGCCCGCTGCTCGCCCGGTTCGCCAAGTAGCGCCCGCCGCTCGTGGCACCATGGCCGAGTGCAGACCGTTTTCGATCGCAATGTCGACCCCGACCTGATCGCCCGGGCGCTGGGTTCCGCCACGTTCGGCTCGATGTGGCTGGACATTCCCCGGCCCGACTACCCGTCGTTGACCGGCGGATTGGGCGCCGACCTGCTGGTCGTCGGGGGTGGGTATGCCGGGTTGTGGACAGCGCTGCACGCGACGCAACGCAACCCCGGCGCGCGGGTCGTGCTGATCGAGGCCGAGCGGGTCGGATGGGCGGCATCGGGGCGCAACGGCGGATTCGTCGAGGCCAGCATCACCCACGGTGCGGAGAACGGGAAATCGCGCTGGCCCACCGAATTCGACCAGCTCGAGAAGCTGGGCCTGGCCAACCTCGACGGCATGCAGGCCGATATCGAGTCCTACGGCATGGCGGTGGACTGGGAACGCACCGGGATGCTGACGGTGGCCACTGAACCGCATCAGGTCGACTGGCTGCGCGAGGGCGCCGAGGACGGGCACAGCCGCTTCCTTGACCGGGAGGCGGTGCGCGCCGAAGTGGCCTCGCCGACGTATCTGGCGGGACTGTTCGCCCCGGACACCTGCGCAATCGTCCACCCTGCCCGGTTGGTCTTCGAGCTGGCGCGTGCCTGCACCGAGGCCGGGGTACAGATCTTCGAGCACACCGCGGCGACGTCCGTCGAACGGGAGGGCCGCGCGGTGCAGGTGAACACCCGCGGCGGAGTGATCAGCGCCGACCAGGTGGTACTGGCCACGAACGTCTTTCCGAGCCTGCTCAAACGCAATCGGCTGCACACCGTGCCGGTCTACGACTACGTGCTGGCCACCGAGCCGCTCAGCGACGAGCAGCTCGAGCGCATTGGCTGGCGTTCGCGCCCGGGCATCGGTGACAGTGCCAACCAGTTCCACTATTACCGGCTCTCTGCCGACAACCGGATCGTCTGGGGCGGGTACGACGCCGTCTACCACTTCGGGCGCCGGGTCGACGCGATGTACGAGGACCGGCCCCAGACCTACCGCCGACTGGCCGCGCACTTCTTCATCACCTTCCCGCAGCTCGAGGACGTCCGGTTCAGCCATCGCTGGGCCGGCGCCATCGACACCAACACCCGGTTCTGCGCACACTGGGGACTGGCCGGTCGCGGTCGCATCGCCTACGTCAACGGGTTCACCGGGCTGGGCGTGGGAGCGGCGCGGTTCGCCGCCGACGTGTGCCTGGACCTGCTCGACGGGCAACCGACCGAGCGCACCGAGCTGGAGATGGTCAACCGCAAGCCGCTGCCATTCCCGCCGGAACCGGTGGCCAGCATCGGAATTCAGGCCACCCGCTGGTCGCTGGACCGTGCCGACCACAACGCTGGGCAGCGCAACATCTTCCTTCGTGCGCTGGACCGGTTGGGGCTGGGCTTCGATTCCTGAATTCTTGGCCTCGCGTTGACCACAACCGGCGCCGTGTCGACCTCCGGTGGCTAGGCGCACCACGCGCACCAATGACGGGCGCGCCTGGTCCTCGAGTACCGAGAACGACGCGCCGCCGCCGGCTGAGATCGCGGCCGCGGGCTGCATCGCCAACCCGGATCTGATTCACCCGGGCCAGGTCGTCACCATTCCCTGACCAAGTCCTGCGGGGACGACGCGGGTAGGCAATAGTGCGTTGGTAACGATTGGACATCGATACCGATACATAGTCGACACACTATTGCGACCGCGTCGTTGACGGGTCGCCGACCGATCGGGGTGTAGGGTGGCTCGCTTACTCGTTCGTTGCGTCATCGCCGCAGGTGCCGCCGTGGCTATGTTCTCGACCGGTGCCCCGCTAGCCCAGGCCGCGCCCGGTGTGGTGGTCTCTCCCGGGATGGAGATTCGCCAGGCCAGCAACGTCTGCACCCTCGGTTATGTCGACCCGGTCGCCCGGGTCGCCTATTCCGCCGGGCACTGCCGGGGCGACGGGCCGGTGACCGACCGGGACGGCCACTTTATCGGCATGGTCGCGACGTCCCAGGACAACACCCCCGACGGGGCCGTCGTGCGCACCGACCAGGTGATCTCCGACTACGAGACGATCGCTCTGGGCGCCGACGTCGCCGTCAACAACATCCTGCCCGGCGGTCGCCAGCTGGTCGCCGACACCGCGCCGCCGATGACGGCCGGCCAGCCGGTCTGCCACTTCGGCGTGGTCACCGGCGAGAGCTGCGGTTCGATCGAGCGGGTCAACAACGGCTGGTTCACCATGGAGAACGGTGTGGTCAGCCAGAAGGGCGATTCGGGGGGCCCGGTGTACATGCCGGTCGACAACAACAAAGCCGTGATCATCGGGCTGTTCAACAGCACCTGGGGCAACCTGCCCGCGGCCGTGTCGTGGGTCGCCACCACCCAACAGGCCGGTCAGGGCGCCGGCGTGGTCAGCGTGGCCACCGCCCAAGACGCCAGCGCGAACTAAGTCGCCAGCGCGAACACCGGGATCGTCGGTGCCGCGGTGCGAAGCTCGTCGGCATCGGATTGCGGCGTCAGGCCGCCGATATGGCCCTTGACCTCCCAATACCACCGGTCCAGATAGCACTTCAGTAGCGCGGGCTTGGCGTCGTCGGCAACCTCGGTCAAGCGGGCTGTCGTGCGCCGCCACCGCGGTCCGAGTTCCACTACTCCGGCGGCGCGGGCGTTGCGAGCCCACTGGGTGTTCCCGCGCGGCGAGACCAGGTAGTCGACACCGTCCACCGGTAACACGTTGACCACCACGGTGCGAACGGCGCCGGTCTTGCGACCGCGGACCCGCAGTGCTCGGGTGCCGGCGATGCTGATCCCCGCCTCGGCCAGGCGCCGAATCACGGCGTTGAAACCGCGAGCGGCAGCGTTGGGACGGTCATAGCGAGAGGTCATATTCGTCTCCTCGAATGATTTTGAGAGCACTGCTCTCTATTGAGAGTGGCACCACGCCGGCCGGAAATCAAGAGCACTGATCTCGAATGTGCCACACTCGGCGGGTGGGCAAGCGCCAGGAGAGCCGGCAGCGCATCGAGGCGCAGATCATCGAACTGGGCCGGCGCCAGCTGGCCGGCGAGGGAGCGGCCGGCCTGTCGGTGCGTGCGATCGCGCGCGAGCTGGGCATGGCGTCCTCGGCGGTCTACCGCTACGTCGCCAGCCGCGACGAGCTGCTGACCCTGCTTCTGGTCGATGCCTACTCCGAGCTCGCCGACGCCGTCGACGACGCGCGAAAGCGCTGCACGGGCGACTGGCGCGCCGATGTCGCAGCGATCGCGCGCGCCATGCGGCGCTGGGCGCTGGACCGGCCGGCCTCCTGGGCATTGCTCTACGGCAGCCCGGTGCCCGGCTATCACGCGCCGGCCGAGTTGACCACCGGCCCAGGTACCCGCGTGGTCGGCGCGCTCTTCGGAGCGGTGGCCACCGGAGTGGCCGTGGGTGCTATCGCGCCTACCAAAGATCCTGTAGCGCAGGGGATTTCGGATGACCTCGTGCGGCTGCGCAAGGAGTTCGACTTTCCCGGCGACGACGCGGTGATGATCAGGTGCACGGCGGCATGGGCCATCATGGTGGGGGCGATCAGCCTGGAGGTCTTTGGCCAGTACGGAGTGGACACCTTCACCGACACCGGCGCGATCTTTGACGAACAGGTGCGGCTGGCCATCGCCCTGCTGGCCGCGGAACCATCGAACTAGAACACGTTCTAGCCACCTCGGCGGTGCGGGGATATCCTCGAAGCCGATGACCAATCAGACACCTGTCCAGATTGCCTGGGTGACCCGCGATCTCGGTGCCACCGAAGCCGCGCTGACCACGCTGCTCGGGGCCAAGAAGTGGGTACGGATGCCCGACGTGCACTTCGGTCCCGAGACCTGCGAGTACCGCGGCGCGGCGGCCGACCACCACGCGGACATCTCGCTGAGCTACGCCGGCGACACTCAACTCGAGGTGATCGCGCCGACCCGCGGGACGAGCATCTACGCCGAGTTCCTGGCCGAGAGCGGCCCTGGTCTGCACCACATCTGCCTCGAGGCAGCCAGCGCCGACGACTTCGACGCCACCGTCGCTGCGGCAGCGCCCACCGCGCCCATCGTCGCCAAGGGCGTCATGCCCGGTGGCATGAAATTCGCCTACCTGTCCGCGGCCGCGGCCGGGGTGCCCTACCTGGAGATCGCCTACGTCCCGGCCGAGATCCGGGCGTTCTTCGACTACGTGAAACAGGAGCAGCAATGAGTGGCCTCGACATCCCCACGGCGGTCAACGCATCCGGCGTCAGTGAGTGGTCCGACGACGTCGACGTGGTGGTGATCGGATTCGGCATCGGTGGCGGCTGTGCTGCGGTCAGTGCCGCGGCGGCCGGAGCCCGGGTGCTGGTGCTCGAACGTGCCGCCGTCGCCGGCGGCACCACCGCGATGGCCGGGGGGCATTTCTACCTCGGCGGCGGCACCGCCGTGCAGCAGGCCACCGGCCACAGCGACAGCGTCGAGGAAATGTACAAATACCTCGTGGCGGTGTCACGTGAACCCGAGCACGACAAGATCCGCGCCTACTGCGAGGGCAGTGTCGAGCACTTCAATTGGCTCGAGGAACTCGGGATCGCCTTCGAACGCAGCTACTACCCGCACAAGGCGGTCATCCAGCCCAACACCGAAGGGCTGATGTTCACCGGCAACGAGAAGGTCTGGCCCTACAAGAACATGGCCGTACCCGCGCCGCGCGGGCACAAGGTGCCGGTTCCGGGCGACACCCAGGGTGCGGCCATGGTGATCGACCTGTTGCTCAAGCGGGCAGCCGAACTGGGCGTGCAAATCCGTTACGAGACCGGTGCGACGAACCTGGTGGTCGACGACTCCGCCGGTGCGGTGGTGGGTGTGTCATGGCGGCGCTTCACCGACACCGGTGCTATCCGTGCCAAGGCGGTGGTGATCGCGGCGGGCGGTTTCGTGATGAACCCCGACATGGTGGCGGCCTTCACCCCCAAGCTCGCCGAGAAGCCGTTCGTGCTGGGCAACACCTACGACGACGGCCTCGGCATCCGCCTGGGCGAGTCGGTCGGCGGGGCCACCAAGCACATGGACCAGGTCTTCATCACCGCGCCGGTCTACCCGCCGTCGATCCTGTTGACGGGCATCATCGTCAACAAGGAGGGCAAGCGGTTCGTCACCGAGGACTCCTACCATTCGCGCACTTCGGGTTTCGTGATGGATCAGCCCGACAGTGCGGCGTATCTGATCGTCGACGAGGCGCACATGCAACGCCCGGAGATCCCGCTGATCACCTTCATCGACGGTTGGGAGACCGTCGAGGAGATGGAAGCCGCGCTCGGCATCCCGGCCGGCAACCTCGTCGAGACCCTGAACCGTTACAACGAGCACGCCGCCAAGGGCGAGGACCCCGACTTTCACAAGCAGCCGGAATTCCTTGCTCCGCAGGACAAGGGCCCATGGGGTGCCTTCGATCTGACCCTCGGCAAGGCGATGTATTCGGGATTCACCGTGGGCGGCCTGGCCACCGACGTCGACGGCGAGGTGCTGCGCGCAGACGGCAGCGTGATCCGCGGTCTCTACGCGGCGGGTGCCTGCGCGTCGAACATCGCCCAGGACGGCAAGGGCTACGCCAGCGGCACCCAGTTGGGCGAGGGCTCGTTCTTCGGTCGGCGTGCCGGCACGCACGCCGCCGCGACCGCAGCCACCGCGAAAAGCTAAGCGCCGCTGGGCTGCAACTCCCAGCGGCCGTCGCCGAGCAATCGCAGGTGTTGCTCGTGGTGTTGCTCGACGCTGCTTCGGTGGGTGACGGAGACGACCACGCTGCGCGGCAGCCGGCGGCGTAGCAGACGGTAGAGGGCGAACTCCTGGCCTTCGTCGACCGCCGAGGTGGCTTCGTCGAGGAAGACCGCCTTGGGCTTGGTCAGCAGCACTCGGGCGAACGCGATGCGCTGCTGCTCACCGGGGGAGAGCACCTTGGCCCAGTCGGCGGTCTCGTCGAGCCGGGCGGCCAGGTGACCCAACGCCACGTCGTCGAGCGCGCCGGCCAATGCCGCGTTGGTGACCTGCTGCTCCTGCGCCGGATAGGCGAGCACCGCGCGCAGGTCGCCGAGCGGCACGTAGGGGTTCTGCGAAAGGAACATGACATCACCGGCGTCGTCGCGGCCGGGGCGGCGCAGCATCCCGGAACTGTACGGCCACAGCCGGGCGATGCTGCGCAACAAGGTGGTTCGCCCGCAACCCGAGGGTCCGGTGATCACCAACGACTCACCGGGAGCCAGCCGCAGGTTCAGAGCATCCACCAGATGCTTCCCGTCGGGCCGGTGGACCTCGAGATCGCGCAGTTCCACGGCGCCGTCGGTGCTGGGTTCGGCGGCCAGGCGTGGTAGCGCCCGGGCCCTCTCGTTGGCGTCGACCAGGCCATCGAGGCGGATGATGGTGGCACGGTAGGCAGCGAAGGAGTCGTAGACGCTGCGGAAGAAGGCCAGCGAGTCGTGGATGTTGAGAAAGGCGCTCGACGACTGGCTGACGTCACCGAAGCTGATCTGCCCGGAGAACAACCGAGGCGCCTGAACCACCAGCGGCAGCGGGGTGATCAGCTGGCTCATGGTCTGGTTCCACCCCAGCAGGAACAGGCTGCGCGCCACGAACGCGCGGTAGTTGGCGATGATCGCCGCGAACCGGGATTGCAGGATGCCACGTTCGGCCTGCTCGCCGCGGTAGAAGCCGATCGCCTCGGCGGCGTCGCGCAGCCGCACCAGCGCGTAACGGAACGCAGCGTTGGTCAGCTCGTTGCGAAAACTCAACAGGATCAACGGCTTTCCGATCCAGAATGCGATCACGGTGGCGGCGGCGACGTAGAGCAGCACCAGCCAGAACAGTGCATGGCCCAGGGTGAAGCCGAAGAACGTCAGCGGTCCGGACAGGCCCCACAGAATCGGGGTGAACGACACCACCGACACCAGTGAGTTGATCGCACCGAACAACAACGTGGTGGACGTCCCCACAGTCGGCGAATTCTGTTCGGCACCAGTGCACGTGGTGAACACGTCGATGTCCATCTGGATGCGCTGGTCGGGATTGTCGACGGGATCGTCGAGAAAGCGGCCCCGGTAGTAGGCCTGATCGTCGAGCCAGTCGCCGGTGAGCCGGTCGGTCAGCCACACCCGCCAGCGAATGATGAAGCGCTGCATCAGGTAGATGTCGACGATCTGACGGGTGATGTACACACCGGCGATCAACGCGAAGGTGACGATGGCCAACCAGAAGCCACGCACCCCCGAGTCTCGCACTGCCTCGTTGCCCGCACCCGCCCCCTCGAACGCCACCTGCAGCGACGAGTAGAGGTCATTGCTGTAGTAGCTCAGCAGGACGTCGAGGCGTACTGCGATCATCGTCGAGAACAGCAGAACACCCAGCCAGAGCCAGACGCGCAGGCTGGCCCGACCGCGGAAGTACCCGCCGGTCACCCGCCAGAACTGGCGGCCCCACGTGGTGTAGCGGGCCAGCAGCACCAGCACGATCAGCGAGAGCACCGCACTGATCGACCACGCCTTGGCGGCCCACAACAGCGAGTGCGGGATCTCATTGCTCCAGTCCAGGGACGGCTTGAACATCTGCACCGGCGAAGCATTTCAGCAACGCGGTACGCCCTGGGCTTGATTCACCGCACGTGGCGCTCAGACCGTCGCCGGCTCGTCCCCGTCGACAGTGCCCAGCCGCCACTCGCCCTCGCCGAGCAGTTGCAGGTGCTTGACGTGGTGCTGCTCGACGGTGCTGCGGTGGCTGACGCTGATCAGAATGGTGTCCGGCAGTTCGGTACGCACCAGGTCGTAGAGCGCGAACTCCAGTCCCTCGTCCAGCGCCGAGGTGGCCTCGTCGAGGAAGACCGCCTGCGGCTTGGTCAGCAGCACCCGGGCGAACGCGATGCGCTGCTGCTCGCCCGGCGAGAGCACCTTGGCCCAGTCCTGGACCTCGTTGAGCCGGATGGTCAGGTGCGACAGCGCGACCTGAGTCAGTGCGCGTTGCAGCTCGTCGTCGGTGACCGCGCCGGACTTCGACGGGTAGGACACCACCGACCGCAGGTCACCCAGTGGTACGTAGGGCATCTGAGACAGGAACATCGTGGCGTTGTCCTCGAGCGGGCGGCACAACGTGCCCGAGGTGTAGGGCCACAACTGGGCCAGGCTGCGCAGCAGCGTGGTCTTTCCCGCGCCCGACGGGCCGGTGATGACCAGCGTCTCGCCCGGCTCCAGGCGAAGGTCGATGGGATCGACCAATTGGCTGCCGCTGGGGGTGCGGACTTCCACGGCCTTCAACTCGACGGAACCGTCATGGCTGGCAACGGTGTTCAGCTTGGGCAGCTCGCGTGCCTCGGAGTTGGTCTCCACCAGTCCGTGCAGACGGATGATGGCTGCCCGGTAGCTGGCGAACGAGTCGTAGGAGTTGCGGAAGAACGACAGCGAGTTGTGGATGCTGCCGAAGGCGCTCGAGGACTGGGTCACGTCGCCGAGGTCGATCTGGCCGGCGAACAACCGCGGCGCCTGGATGACCAGCGGCAGCGGGTTGATGATCTGGCTCATCGACAGGTTCCAGCCGGTCAGGGCGATCGTGCGGTTGACATACCGGCGGTAGTTGGCGATGACCGCGGCGAACTTGGTGCGCAGCAGGCCACGCTCGGCGTCCTCGCCGCGGTAGAAGCCCACTGCCTCCGCGGCGTCGCGCAGGCGCACCAGCGCATAACGGAACACGGCGTTGGTCAGCTCGTTGCGGAAGCTCAACCGGATCAGCGGGTGGCCGATCCAGAACGCGATGATCGTCGCGAAGGTGACGTAGACCAGCACCACCCAGAACAGCGCATGGCCCAGGGTGACACCGGCCACGGTGAGCGGACCGGACAGGTTCCACAGGATCACGGTGAACGAAACCACCGTCACCAGCGAGTTGATCGCACCGAACAGCAGCATGTTCGAGCTGCCGATCATCGGCTGGTTCTGCGAGGCGCCGACTCCGGTGGTGAAGATGTCGACGTCCTGCTGGATGCGTTGGTCGGGGTTGTCGATGTCGGCGTCGGTGAACCGCGTGCGGTAGTAGGCGTGATCGTTGAGCCAGTCGCAGGTGAGCCGGTCGGTGAGCCACACCCGCCAGCGGATGATGAAGCGCTGGGTCAGGTAAATATCGAGCATCGCCAGGCTGATGTAGGTCGTTGCCAGGATGCAGAAGACGATGATGGCCTGCCAGAAGCCGGTGATGCCGGACTGGCGCATCGACTCGTTGCCGCTGCCGGTGCCCTGGAACGCCACCTGCAGCGACGTATAGAGGTCGTTGCTGTAGTAGCTCAGCAGCACGTCGATCCGGACCGACATGATCGTCGACAGCAGCAGCACGCCGATCCAGACCCAGATTCTGATGCTCTGCCGGCCCTTGAAGTACTCGCCGGTGATCCGCCAGTACTGGCGCCCCCACACCGTGAAGCGGGCCAAGAGCACCAGCACGATGAGGCTCAGCACCGCACTGATCGCCCACGCTTTGGAAATCCAGATCAGGGACGGCACGAGTTCGTGCCCCCAGTCCATGGACGGTTTGAATGACTCCAAAGCGTTCTCCTCGTAGGGCGGCGTCGGATGCGACGACCGGTCCGGTGGCTTTCCCGGCGAACCTACCCCGCTCTCCCGGGTCAGGCGTGTGTCCATGCCGCATGGCTAGCCAAATGTCAGCATCCTGCGGGGGCGCGCATTCGTGCCAGGCGAGCCGTCGACAGGCGAGGCAACGCGTGGGCGCGGCTCGGCGCACATCCGAACTCCGACCGGCCTCGGTGGCATTGCCGTGCCCCGCCGGTACGGTTGAGCCGTGGCGAAAACTCGCAAGAACAGCGCAGCCGGTCAGGGTCGCGTCAGCCGTGGGTTCTGGCGTCTGCTCGGCGCCAATACCGACAAGGTTAAAGCCGAGTCGATGGCCGAGGTGGAGGCCTCGGCCGAGTTCGACGACAAGGCCAAGGGCCTCGACGACGAGCAGCTGCGCAAGGCCGCCAAGCTGCTGGAGCTCGGCGAACTCGCATCGTCACCGGACGTTCCGCAATTCCTCGCGATCGCCCGCGAGGCCGCCGAACGAACGACATCGCTACGCCCGTTTGACGTCCAGCTGCTCGGCGCCCTGCGGATGCTCGCCGGCGACGTCATCGAGATGGCCACCGGTGAGGGCAAGACGCTGTCGGGCGCCATCGCCGCCGCCGGCTACGCCCTCGGTGGACGCAACGTGCACGTCGTCACCATCAACGACTACCTGGCCCGGCGCGACGCCGAGTGGATGGCACCGCTCATCGAGGCGATGGGGCTGACGGTCGGCTGGATCACCGCTGAGTCGACGGCCGAGGAACGCCGCGCCGCCTACCAGTGCGACGTCACGTACGCCTCGGTCAACGAGATCGGCTTCGACGTGCTGCGCGACCAGCTAGTCACCGACGTCGCCGACCTGGTGTCGCCCAACCCCGACGTCGCGCTGATCGACGAGGCCGACTCGGTGCTCGTCGACGAGGCGCTGGTGCCGCTGGTGCTGGCCGGAACCACCCATCGGGAGACCCCCAAAGTGGAAGTGGTGCGGCTGGTGGGCGAACTCACCGCCGGACAGGACTACGACACCGACGCCGACAGCCGCAACGTGCACCTGACCGAGACCGGCGCCAAGAAGATCGAGGCGGCCCTCGGTGGCATCGACCTCTACTCCGAGGAGCACGTCACCACCACACTCACCGAGGTCAACGTCGCCCTGCACGCGCATGTGCTGCTGCAGCGCGACGTGCACTACATCGTCCGCGACGGCGCGGTGCAGCTGATCAACTCCTCACGCGGGCGGATCGCCACCCTGCAGCGCTGGCCGGACGGACTGCAGGCGGCAGTCGAAGCCAAGGAGGGTATCGAAACCACCGAGACCGGCGAGGTCCTCGACACCATCACCGTGCAGGCGCTGATCAACCGCTATCCGACGGTGTGCGGTATGACCGGTACCGCGCTGGCCGCCGGCGAACAGCTGCGCCAGTTCTACAAGCTGGGGGTATCGCCGATCCCGCCGAACACCCCCAACATCCGCGAGGACGAACCCGACCGGGTGTACATCACCGCGGCGGCCAAGATCGAGGCGATCATGGAGCACATCGTCGAGGTGCACGCCACCGGCCAGCCGATCCTGGTCGGCACCCACGACGTCGCCGAATCCGAGGAACTGCACGAGCGGCTGCTGCGCCGCGGGGTGCCCGCCGTCGTGCTCAACGCCAAGAACGACGAGGAAGAGGCCGTCGTCATCGCCGAAGCCGGCAAACTCGGCGCGGTGACGGTGTCCACCCAGATGGCCGGCCGCGGTACTGACATCCGTCTGGGCGGTTCCGAGGAAATCGATCACGACAAAGTCGCCGAACTCGGCGGGCTGCACGTCATCGGCACCGGCAGGCACCGCACCGAGCGGCTGGACAACCAGCTGCGGGGGCGCGCCGGCCGCCAGGGCGATCCCGGCTCGTCGGTGTTCTTCGCCAGCTGGGAGGACGACGTCGTCACCGCCCACGTGGAGGCCGCCAAGCTGCCCACCGAGTGCGACGACAGCGGGCGGATCGTCAGCCCGAAGGCGACCACGCTGCTCGATCACGCCCAGCGGGTCGCCGAGGGCCGACTGCTCGACGTGCACGCCAATACCTGGCGGTACAACCAGTTGATCGCCCAGCAGCGCGCCATCATCGTCGAGCGCCGCAACACCCTGCTGAGCACCGCGGCGGCCCGGGAAGAAATCGCGGAGCTGTCACCCGAGCGCTATGAGTCGCTGGCCGAGACGGTTTCCGAGGAGCGGTTGGAGAAGATCTGCCGCGACATCATGCTGTTCCACCTCGACCGCGGCTGGGCCGACCACCTGGCCTACCTGGCCGACATCCGGGAGAGCATCCACCTGCGCGCGCTGGGCCGGCAGAACCCGCTCGACGAGTTCCACCGGATGGCCGTCGACGCATTCGCCCACCTGGCGGCCGACGCCATCGAGGCGGCCCAGCAGACCTTCGAAACCGCCAACGTGGTCGACGAGGAACAGGGCCTGGACCTGTCCAAGCTGGCGCGGCCCACCTCGACGTGGACCTACATGGTTCACGACAACCCGCTCAACGACGACACCCTGTCGGCGCTGAGCCTGCCCGGGGTCTTCCGCTAGCAGCGGCCGGATCCGAGGCGCGATTGTGGGGGCTATGCACGGATTTTGCGGAATCCACGTGCATAGCGCGCACAGTCGGCGCGCTAGGTTCTGGTCATGACACAGCAGGGCCGCGATCGTGTGCTGACGATCCCCAACGTCCTGTCCGTGATCCGGCTGGTGCTGCTGCCGGTGTTCCTGTACCTGCTGCTGGTCACCCACGCCTACGCCCTCGCGGTCGCCATCCTGATGTTCAGCGGATTCTCCGACTGGGCCGACGGCAAGATCGCCCGCCTGGTGGACAACCAGTCGTCGCGGCTGGGGGAGCTGCTCGATCCGCTGGTCGACCGGGTCTACATGCTGGCGGTGCCGGTCGGTCTGGGCGTGGCCGGCATCGTGCCGTGGTGGGTGGTGGCGACGCTGATCGGTCGTGACGTCCTGCTGGCCGCGACCCTGCCGGCGCTGCGTTCCCGCGGGTTGACCGCGCTGCCGGTCACCTACATCGGCAAGGCGGCGACGTTCGCGCTGATGTCCGGGTTCCCCCTGGTGCTGCTGGGCCAGTGGGACGCGACGTGGAGCCGGGTCATCGGTGCGTGCGGATGGGGTTTCGTCGGCTGGGGACTCGGGATGTACCTCTGGTCGGCGGTGCTCTATCTGCTCCAGGTGCGGCTGGTGATTCGCACGCTGCCCAAAGTTCGCACGCTGCCCAAAGTAGGACTCGACCGCGATGCCCGCGCCTCCTGATCCCGCGCTGGGCGGCTACGACCCCCGCGCCGGCCTGCGCGCCGACCAGCAGCGGGCGGAGCGGATTCCGCTGCCGTCCCTGCTGCGCTCGCTGCTCACCGAGCATCTCGATCCCGGCTACGCCGCCGCGGCCGCCGAGCGCCGAAAAGGCGGCAGGTCGCGGCGTCGGGCCGCCGACCGGGCCTGGCAGGCGCTGGCGGCGTTGCTCATCACCGTCGTATTCGCCGCCGCGGTGGCGCAGGCCCGTTCCACCGCACCCGGCGTGAGCGCCGCCCAGCAGGTCCTGACGGCCAGCGTGCGTTCGGCCGAGGGCACCACCGATCGGCTGACCGAGCGCCGCAACGAGCTGGCCGGCGAGGTCGACGATATCCAGCGCCGCCAATTGCGTGACGACGCGACCGGCCAGCGGTTGCTCACCGGTCTCGACGCGCTGAGCCTGGCCGCTGCGACCACCGCCGTCATCGGACCCGGTCTGTCGATCACGGTCACCGATCCGGGAATGGGCCGCGACCTCACCGACGTCTCCAAGGAGCGGGTTGCCGGCAGCCGGCAGATCATCCTGGACCGCGACCTGCAGGTGGTGGTCAACGCGCTGTGGGCCAGTGGGGCCGAGGCCATCTCGGTCGCTGGGGTCCGGATGGGTCCCAATGCGACGATCCGGCAGGCGGGCGGCGCGATCTTGGTCGACAACCATCCGGTCAGCAGTCCGTACACCATCCTCGCGATCGGGCCACCGAACACCATGCGGGACACGTTCGACCACAGCAGCGGTCTGCATCGGCTGCGACTGCTGGAGGCGTCCTACGGCGTGGGGGTCAGCGTCAGTGGGGGCGACGGCCTGTCGGTGCCCGCGGGCAGCGCGCGGGAGATTAAATTTGCCAAGCAGATCGGGCCGTGATCTCCCGGGAGCAACGCTGCCCCGGGAGGATCGACGATGAGGAAATGAGCCGGCATACATGATCGGAATCGCCGCACTGCTTGTCGGCATCGTGCTGGGCCTGGTGTTCCACCCGAGCGTGCCCGACGTCATCCAGCCCTACCTGCCGATCGCCGTCGTCGCCGCGCTGGACGCGGTCTTCGGCGGGTTGCGCGCCTACCTTGAGAAGATCTTCGACGCGAAGGTGTTCGTCGTCTCGTTCGTCTTCAACGTCCTGGTCGCCGCCCTGATCGTCTACGTGGGCGATCAGCTGGGCGTCGGCACCCAGCTCTCCACGGCGATCATCGTCGTGCTCGGCATCCGGATCTTCGGCAATGCGGCCGCACTGCGGCGTCGGCTGTTCGGCGCCTGATATGGCCGAGGGGGACCAGCACGACGACGCGACCGACATGACCGGGGAGTCCGGACGGCACGAGGCGGCCGGCGAGCCGCCGGCCCGGCGCCGCCGCAGCCAGCTGATGTTCGGAGTGCTCGGTGTGCTGCTGTGCCTGGTGCTCGGTGTGGCCATAGCCACTCAGGCCCGCCAGACCGAATCCGGGGACGCCCTGACCACCGCGCGTCCGGCCGACCTGCTGGTGCTCCTCGGTTCGTTGCAGCAGCGCGAGGCCGCGCTGAACACCGAGGTGGCCGATCTGCAGCGCAATCTGGCGGCCATGCAGGCCGCCGGCAACAGCGACCAGGCCGCCATCCAGAACGCACAGGCCCGGCTCGCGGCGCTGTCGATCATGATCGGCACGGTGGCGGCCACCGGACCGGGCGTCACCATCACCATCGCCGACCCCGGGCCCGGGGTGGCACCCGAGACGATGCTCGACGTCATCAACGAACTGCGCGCCGCCGGCGCCGAGGCGATGGAGATCCGCTCCGGAGCCAAGGCGGTGCGAATTGGGGTCGACAGCTGGGTGATCGGCAGCCCCGGAGCGCTGATCATCGACTCCCAGACGCTGAGCCCCCCGTATTCTGTTCTCGCCATTGGGGATCCACCCACCCTCGCGGCGGCGATGAACATTCCGGGCGGCGCCGTCGACAGCGTGGAACGCGTCGGCGGCCGGATGACCGTCGCGCAGTCCGACCGGGTGGACATCACCACCTTGCGGCAACCGAAAGCACGCCAATACGCTCAGCCCGTCAAATGAGCGCCCGACACCGACCCGACACCGAGGAGCACTGTGAGCGAAATCCCAGCCGACCTGCGCTACACCGCCGAGCACGAGTGGGTTCGTCGCACCGGTGACGACACCGTGCGGGTCGGCATCACCGATTTCGCGCAGTCCTCGCTCGGCGACGTCGTGTACGTGCAGCTGCCCGACATCGGCACCGACGTCACGGCAGGTGAGTCCTTCGGTGAGGTGGAGTCGACCAAGTCGGTCTCGGACCTCTACGCTCCGGTGTCGGCCAAAGTGATTGCCGTCAACGACGATCTGGAGGCCAATCCGGGTCTGGTGAACTCCGACCCCTACGGTCAGGGGTGGTTGTTGGAGTTGCAGGTCGACGGCGATACCCTCGAACAGGGGTTGGCGGCGTTGCTGGACGCCGACGCCTATCAGGGCACAGTGACCGAATGAACTTGTTAGGGTGCCTGCCAGCCGTCGATCCGACGGTGGTGGACACAGCGACGACCACCGCGCGGTACGGTCGACGTAAGTGATTTGTGAGGCGGACGGGCGCCTTGTGCGGGTACCCCGCCAAGTATCGCCACGGCAGCCAGTGAGGAGCAGCGGGTGACGGACAAGGACCAGAACTCCGGGAGCGACCAGGCATCTGACGAAGTCACCGTGGAGACGACGTCCGTCTTCCGCGCCGACTTCCTCAACGAGCTGGACGCTCCGGCGAGCTCGAGCGGCGAGACCACGGTGTCCGGGGTGGAGGGACTACCGATCGGCTCGGCGCTGCTGGTCGTCAAGCGGGGACCGAATGCCGGCTCGCGGTTCCTCCTGGACCAGCCGACCACGTCGGCCGGGCGTCATCCCGATTCCGACATCTTCCTCGACGACGTCACCGTCAGCCGCCGGCACGCCGAGTTCCGGTTGGACGGCAACGAGTTCCAGGTGGTCGACGTCGGCAGCCTCAACGGCACCTACGTCAACCGTGAACCGGTCGACTCGGCCACGCTGGCCAACGGCGACGAGGTCCAGATCGGCAAGTTCCGCTTGGTGTTCCTGACTGGTCCCAAGCCGTCCGACGACGAAGGCGGCCCGGGAAGCTAGTGACCGCCCCCGATACTCCCGCGCTTGCCGGGATGTCTATCGGAGCGGTCCTGGACCTGCTACGACCGGACTTCCCGGACGTGACGATCTCCAAGATCCGATTCTTGGAAGCCGAGGGTCTCGTCACGCCCCAGCGCAGTGGATCGGGGTATCGGCGGTTCACCGCCTACGATTGTGCCCGGTTGCGGTTCATCCTGACCGCGCAGCGTGACCATTACCTGCCGCTGAAGGTGATCAAGGCGCAGCTGGATGGGTTACCTGACGGCGAGTTGCCGCAGCCCGGATCGTCTTATGCCGGACCGCGATTGGTGCCGGTGTCCGACCCGGGTCCGGACGGTGTGGCGGCGGTGGCCCCCACCCAGGTGCGGCTCAGCCGTGAGGACGTACTGGTGCGTTCAGGAGTGGGCGACGATCTGCTGAGCGCGCTGTGCAAAGCCGGGGTCATCACCACCGGGCCGGGCGGGCTCTTCGACGAGCATTCGGTGGTCATCGCGCAGTGCGCCGGTGCGCTCGCCGACTACGGCGTCGAGCCCCGTCACCTGCGGGCATTTCGCTCGGCGGCCGATCGGCAGTCCGACCTGATCGCCCAGATCGCCGGCCCGGTGGGCAAGGCCGACAAGACCGGCGCGCGTGATCGCGCCGACGATCTGGCCAGGGAAGTGGCGGCACTGGCGATCACCTTGCACACGTCGCTGATCAAGTCCGCTGTACGAGACGTTCTCGACCGCTGAGGACTAGACTCCGAATGACTGCGTCGGTAGTTCTGCAGTCACGCGGTCGGAACTCGGACGCGGCGCCACAACGAGCGCGGAGGTCAGACACAGATGGGTGAGGTTCGTGTGGTCGGCATTCGTGTCGAGCAGCCCCAGAACCAGCCGGTTCTGCTGCTGCGGGAGTCCGACGGTGACCGCTACCTACCCATCTGGATCGGTCAGTCTGAGGCCACGGCGATCGCCCTGGAACAGCAGGGAGTCGAGCCGGCGCGGCCGTTGACGCACGACCTGATCCGAGATGTCATTGCCGCCCTTGGGCATTCACTCAAGGAGGTCCGGATCGTCGACCTGCAGGAAGGCACCTTCTACGCCGACCTCGTGTTCGACCGCGACATCAAGGTGTCGGCGCGTCCGTCGGATTCCGTGGCGATCGCGCTGCGGATGGGGGTGCCGATCTATGTGGAGGAGGCGGTGCTGGCTGAGGCCGGGCTGCTGATCCCCGACGAGAGCGACGACCAATCGGGCGGTGCTGTCCGCGAGGACGAGGTGGAGAAGTTCAAGGAGTTTCTCGACAGCGTCTCCCCGGACGATTTCAAGGCCACCTGAGCGGGTATCCGGGCCACGGGCGACCAAGATCACGGATGCGTCTCACTTGCCCGCAGGCGGTTCGACACGCGCATCGGATGCCGCCGAGCATGCCTGCGGGCGGCCATACTTTGATGGCGACGACGAGCACGATTGCCCGTCGACAAGCGTATGCTCATAGGACTCGGGACTAGGGCAAACGCGGTTGGTGGAGCAGTCAGCGGGCCACTAGGTTCGAACGGCGAGAGGAAGCATCGTGGGCGAGCAGCCACGTCAGGGACAGCTGGACCTTGCTGACACGACGACTGGTTCGGGGTCTGGATCTTTCGAGGCGGACGCACCCGCCGGCGCGCCGGTAGGCGAGCCCGTCCAGGCCGGTCTGTTCCCCGACAACTCAGTGCCTGACGAACTCGTCGGCTACCGCGGTCCCAGCGCCTGCCAGATCGCCGGAATCACCTACCGCCAGTTGGACTACTGGGCCCGCACCTCGCTGGTGGTGCCCTCGATCCGCGGCGCCGCCGGCTCGGGTAGCCAGCGGCTGTATTCCTTCAAGGACATTCTGGTCCTCAAGATCGTCAAGCGGCTGCTCGACACCGGCATCTCCCTGCACAACATCCGGGTCGCCGTCGACCACCTGCGTCAGCGCGGCGTGCAGGACCTCGCCAACATCACGCTGTTCTCCGACGGCACAACGGTGTACGAGTGCACCTCGGCCGAAGAGGTCGTCGACCTGCTCCAGGGCGGCCAGGGTGTGTTCGGCATCGCGGTCAGCGGCGCGATGCGTGAGCTGTCCGGCGCCATCTCGGACTTCCCCGGCGAACGCGCCGACGGCGGCGAATCGATCGCCTCGCCCGAGGACGAGCTCGCCTCCCGGCGCAAGAGCCGCGACCGCAAGATCGGCTGAACCCCGCTTTCTCCTGCGCGAGCAGACGCAGAAGCCCCGAACACCCCCGGTGTGTCGGGGCGGTTTGCGTCTGGTGGGCTTTTCGTCGCACACCACCGCTAGAATCGACACTGCATCGCCCTCGCGCGGGAGAGTTTCGTGGCAGCCAGTCACGGACGCCGAAGGAGCAACACCTCTCCGTCAACCTCTCAGGCACCCGGACCGCGCGTGGCCACGATGCCTCTGGAAAGCGGTGGCCGTATGGTCACCCGCCCATGGGGAAAGGCCCGCACCGCGTTAGTTGGTGCCGCCGAATCTCTCAGGCGCCCGGTCGGGTGGACGACAGAGGGGGAGGACGCCGGTGACGGCCGCCGCCGCCCGAGTCAGGAGCCAGCCCATGTCCGACCACACCCAGCCGCTCTTTGCCGATCGGCACATCGGCCCTGATTCCGTCGCGGTCGCCACCATGCTCGACGTGATCGGCGTCGCCTCCCTCGACGAGTTGGCCGGAAAGGCACTGCCCGCGGGCATCCTCGACGCGCTGCGCTCCGACGGGGTGGCTCCCGGCCTGGATCAGCTGCCTGCCGCCGTCGGTGAGCACGAGGCGCTGGCCGAACTGCGCGCGCTGGCCGATGCCAACACGATCGCGGTCTCGATGATCGGGCAGGGCTACTACGACACACTGACCCCGCCGGTCCTGCTGCGCAACATCCTGGAAAACCCCGCCTGGTACACCGCGTATACGCCGTATCAGCCCGAGATCAGTCAGGGCCGGCTCGAGGCGCTGCTGAATTTCCAGACCATGATCGCCGACCTCACCGCGCTGGAGGTGGCCAACGCCTCGATGCTTGACGAGGGCACCGCGGCCGCCGAGGCGATGACGCTGATGCACCGCGCATCGCGTGGCTCGTCCAACCGGCTGGCGGTCGACGCGGATCTGTTCACCCAGACCGCCGCGATCCTGGCTACCCGTGCCGAGCCGCTCGGCATCGAGATCGTCACCGCCGATTTGCGGGGCGGCCTTCCCGAGGGTGAGTTCTTCGGTGTTGTCACCCAGCTGCCCGGGGCCAGCGGCCGGGTCACGGACTGGTCCAAGTTGGTCGAGCAGGCCCACGAGCGCGGGGCGCTGATCGCGCTCGGCGCCGACCTGTTGGCGCTGACGTTGATCGCCCCGCCCGGTGAGATCGGCGCCGACGTGGCCTTCGGCAGCGCGCAAAGGTTCGGTGTGCCAATGGGATTCGGTGGCCCGCACGCCGGCTACCTGGCGGTGCACGCCAAGCATGCCCGGCAGCTGCCCGGCCGGCTGGTGGGGGTGTCGGTCGATACCGACGGCGCCAAGGCGTACCGGCTCTCGCTGCAGACCCGCGAACAGCACATCCGCCGCGACAAGGCCACTTCCAACATCTGCACCGCGCAGGTGCTGCTGGCGATCATGGCCGCGATGTACGCCAGCTACCACGGCCCGGACGGCCTGAGCGGCATCGCGCGGCGGGTGCACGGCCACGCCCGGTCGCTGGCCGCCGGCCTGGGTGCCGCGGGTGGCGAGGTCGTGTACGACACGTTCTTCGACACCGTGCTGGTACACGTGCCGGACCGGGCCGAGCAGGTAGCGGCCGAGGCCAAGAGTCGCGGCGTCAACCTCTGGCTCGTCGACGCCGACCACGTGTCGGTCAGCTGCGACGAGGCCACCACCGCCGACCATGTGGCGCTGGTGCTCGAAGCTTTTGGTGCCGCAGCGGCGGCGACATCGGATACCGCGTCGCCCGCCGGCGACTATGCCGGCCCTGAGATCGCCTCGCGGACAACCAAATTCCTTACGCACCCGGCGTTCCATCGGTACCGTACCGAGACCGAGATGATGCGTTACCTGCGGAGCCTGGCGGACAAGGACATCGCACTGGACCGCAGTATGATCCCGCTGGGCTCGTGCACCATGAAGCTCAACGCGGCCGCGGAGATGGAGTCGATCACCTGGCCGGAGTTCGGCCGCCAACACCCGTTCGCCCCGGCCGGGGACACCCCGGGACTGCGCAGGCTGATCGCCGACCTGCAGGACTGGCTGACCGGTGTCACCGGCTACGACTCGATTTCGTTGCAGCCCAACGCCGGATCGCAGGGTGAGTACGCCGGGTTGCTCGCGATCCGCTCCTACCATGCCGAACGGGGTGAAGGCCACCGCGAGGTGTGCCTGATCCCCTCGAGTGCGCACGGCACCAACGCGGCCTCGGCAGCGATGGTGGGCATGCGGGTGGTCGTGGTCGCCTGCCGGGAGAACGGTGACGTCGACCTTGACGATCTGCGCGCGAAGGTCGCCGAGCACGCCGAGCGGCTGGCCGCGCTGATGGTGACCTACCCCTCGACGCACGGGGTGTTCGAGCACGACATCGCCGACATCTGCGCGGCGGTCCACGATGCCGGCGGCCAGGTTTATGTCGACGGCGCCAACCTGAACGCGCTGGTCGGTCTGGCCCGGCCGGGCAGGTTCGGCGGCGACGTCAGCCATCTGAATCTGCACAAAACGTTCTGCATCCCGCACGGCGGCGGCGGCCCGGGTGTCGGCCCGGTGGCGGTTCGCTCCCATCTGGCGCCGTTCCTGCCGGGACACCCGTTGGCGCCCGAACTGCCGCACGGGCACGTGGTGTCCGCCGCGCCGTACGGTTCGGCGTCGATCCTGCCGATCACGTGGGCTTACATCCGGATGATGGGTGCCGACGGGTTACGGCGCGCGACGCTGACGGCGATCGCGTCGGCCAACTACATCGCTCGCCGGCTCGACGAGTACTACCCGGTGCTCTACACCGGTGAGAACGGCATGGTCGCCCACGAGTGCATCCTGGATCTGCGCGGAATCACCAAGGCGACCGGAGTGACCGTCGACGATGTCGCCAAGCGCTTGGCGGACTTCGGTTTCCACGCACCGACCATGAGCTTCCCGGTAGCGGGCACCCTGATGGTGGAGCCCACCGAGAGCGAGAGCCTGGCCGAGGTGGACGCGTTCTGCGAGGCGATGATCGCGATTCGCGCCGAGATCGACAAGGTGGGCTCGGGGGAGTGGCCCGTTGACGACAACCCGCTGCACAATGCCCCGCACACCGCCGAGTGTCTGCTGGTCGACGAGTGGACCCACCCGTACACCCGGGAGCAGGCGGCCTACCCGCTGGGCAAGGGATACCGACCCAAGGTGTGGCCCCCGGTGCGGCGCATCGACGGCGCCTACGGCGATCGCAACCTGGTGTGCTCGTGCCCGCCGGTGGAGGCGTTCGCCTAGCGGCCGTGCGGGGGCTCCGCGCTGCGCGCTAGCCATTGGGTACCAGCGCCGTCCGGCTGAACAGACCGTCCTGTGCAGCGGCGTAGGCGACGGCCTCGTTGACTTCGGCCAGCTCGAATGTCGTGACGCTCTGGTAGCCGATGTCCAGCACACCTGAGCGGATCATCGCGATCATGTGCTGATTGGCCGCTCGCGGGTACATCCACTGCCCGCGCAGGGTGATCGAGTTGCGCATCAGCCAGGGATACGGCAGCGCCAGGTCATCGCCGCCCGCCATGCCGACGCCACCCATCAGAACCACTCGTCCATTGGGTCGGACGGCCATCGCGGCCGCCCGCACGGGCGTAGTGCTTGCCGCCGGTGGCAGAAGATCGATCACGGCGTCGATCGGAGCGGGTGCCGCGCGCTGAATCGCCAGCCGATCGGCCTCGACATCACCGCTGAGTCGCACCGGTCGGACCCGCGGTCCGAAGAGCTCACCGAGCCGTACGAGTGCGGCGTGATTGCGGCCTGGGCAGACGACGACGGCCGCGCCGATCGCCAGCGCGACCGCGACGGCCGCGCTGCCGAAGTTCCCGGTGGCGCCGCTGACGACCACCGTCTCGCCGGCCCGAAGCTCGATGGCGAGCAGCCCGCCGTAGGGGACCAGCAGCACGCCCAACGCCGCAGCCAGTGCGGGCACATGCGCTGGGTCCTGGTCACCGAGGGGCACGGCGTTCTCGGTGGGGACGGCCATCCGCTGCGCGAACGGACCGTCGTGGAAATACTGGGACAGCCGCAGGCCACCCTCGCCGCTCGAACTCCAGCCCTGCAACGTGATGTCGGGAGACATTACGTCGTCACGCGACCGCACCATGGGATCGCACCACACCAGTTCGCCCGGTTCCAGCCTGGTCGCGTCGGGCCCGACGGCCAGGACGCGCCCGACACCGCCGACGCCGGAGATCACCGGCGGCACCAACGGATAACGCCGGTGGCCGCTGAACACCTCGGCGGCATAGGGCGCGATGCCGGTCGCCAGCACCTCGACCAGCACCTCACCGGTACCGAATCGGGGTTCGTCAACCTCTTTGACCACCAACGGCTTCCCGAATTCTTCCAACACTGCTGCGAGCATGATCGTCTCTCCCGTCGTTCGTACTGCCGATGGGGTCAACAGCCATCTGTGTGCTCGCCATGCCATGCGCAGCACGATGCTTTGGCATATGGGGTATGACATATAAGCATGGAGCTGTCCTTGACGGGCTTGCGCGTTCTGTGTGCCGTCGCCGAACGTGGGAGCTTCACGGCGGCCGCGTCGGCGCTGGGCTACACCCAGTCGGCGATCTCTCGACAGGTCGCCGCGCTCGAACGCGAATCCGGGGCGGAGCTTTTCCAACGACGGGTCAGCGGGGCTCGGTTGACGCCCGAGGGTTCGGTATTGCTGCGCCATGCGCGGGTCATACTGGATGAAATTGACTGTGCTGCAGCAGAGCTCGATGCATCTCGATATGTAGAGCATGTCTCAGCCGGCGTCTTTGTGAGCGCCGGCGCACTGATCTTGCCCGCGATGCTGCGATGGTTGCGTGAGCGGCGACCCGACGTCCGGCTGACGACGAGGGACGGGGCCAGTCCCGTTCTGGTGCGCGCCGTCCGCGGCGGCACCCTAGACGTGGCACTGATCGCATCACGGGCCACCCAGCACACCCCGCACGATGGTCTGGCGCCGTTGGTCACCGAGTCGATCGGCGAATCCGTGCTGATGGTGGCGGCCTCGACGACCGGCCGATTCGCCGGTCGCAGCCAGGTGAGCACCGCCGAACTGGCGGGCGTCGACTGGATCGCCAGCCCGTCTTCGCCCGGCGAGCCGACCATGGGTGTCTGGCCCGGACTACCGGGCAGGCCCCGCGTCACCCACGTCGCGAGGGACTGGCTGACCAAGCTGCAGTTGGTCGCCGCGGACTGCGGCGTCACCACCGTGCCACCGGCCATGGCCGAGGTGCTGCCGTCAGGAGTTCAGCTGATGCAGGTTGATGCGCCCGAGGCACGGCGGAGGCTGCTCCTGGTGCGGCGAGCCGGGCCGCCGACGGAAGCGGTGACCGCGGTGATCGAAGCAATCCGGGCGGCCTTCCCGCGGTGACCAAGCCCGCGTGTCAAGCCTACGGCGATCCGGTACCGTCAGCCCTGTGCTGCCCGCCGGTGTTCGCCAATGGCAAGAGGGCGGCCGGATGCTGTCCACCAGCGCAGGCCAGATCTTCGTGCGCTCGCATCCCGGCCCCGTCAATTCCTCCGACCCCGCTGTCCTGCTGCTGCACGGGTTTCCGTCCAGCTCCTACGACTTCCGCGGCGTGGTCGACCGCCTGGGTGACCGGGCCTGGCTGACGCTGGATTTCCTCGGGTTCGGTCTGTCCGACAAGCCCCGACCGCACCGCTACAGCCTGCTGGAGCAGGCCGACATCGTGCAGTCGGTGGTCGCCGACGTCGACCCCGGCCCGGTGGTGCTGCTGGCCCACGACATGGGCACCTCGGTGGCAACCGAGCTGCTGGCCCGCGACCTGTCCGGCTCGTTGCCGTTCGAGCTGCACCGGGCCGTGCTCACCAATGGCAGTGTGATGATCGAACGGGCCAGCCTGCGGCCCAGCCAGAAGATCCTGCGCGGCCCGCTCGGGCCGGCCTTCGCGCGGCTGACCAACGAGCGCGGCTTCCTGCGCGGCTTCGCCAAGCTGTTCAGCCCAGGGCATCCGCTGTCCGAGCAGGAGGCCCAGGCGCAGTGGGCGCTGCTGGCCCGCGACGACGGCCACCGCATCCTGCACCTGCTGTGCGCCTACCTCAACGAACGGGTGCGCTTCGCCCCGCGCTGGCACGGCGCCGTTCGCGATTGGGACAAGCCGCTCGGATTCCTGTGGGCCACGGGCGATCCCGTCGCCACCACCGAGGTGCTCGCCGGATTACGTGAGTTGCGGCCGGCTGCCGAGGTGATCGAGTTGCCCGGCATCGGTCACTACCCGCAGATCGAGGTGCCCGACGAATTCACCGCCGGCGCCAAGACGCTGCTACAGCTCGACTAGGACAGCATCGAGGTGACGGCGGTGGCCAGATCCGGGGAATCCGACGTTGGGACACTCTGATATGTGCCGCCCGTCGTCTGGGCGACCGCTTCCCACGTCGCCCGGTCGGAATCGTCGCCGAGGTCGATGACGTTGATGGCCACCGGCTTGGCCGGATCGACCGCCGACTTCACATACGCCTGGAGCCCGGGTCCGTCCAGGCTCTGGTCGGTATGCGGACCTCGGGTGATCACCAGTACCGAATTGGCCTGGCCTTCGCGGAAATTGGCCAACGCGTCGGCGTAGACCAGGCGCAGCGTGGTGAACGACACCGCACCGCTGCCCGACGGCGACAAGCCGTCGAGCGTGCTCGTCAGCGCCGCCGAGCGGGGTTGGCCACCGAGCTGGTCGGACAGCGGACCCATCGGCACCGCCGAGCGACCCTCGACCCCGTTGAACGTCCACAGCCCGACCGCCGCGTTCGGCGGCAGCGCACCGATCCGATTGCCAAGGGCGCCGACCACATTGGCCAGCCGCGGCTTGCCGCCGTCGTCCCCGGACATCGCCTGGTCGAGCATGATCGTGGTCACCGATCCGGTCGCCGGGGTGGACACCGCGGCGGCGAGGGTGGCGCGCACCGAGTCGTCGCCGATCGACAGCGGGGTGCCCAGCTGCGGGAAGCTGACGACGTCGTTGGCCGGCGGGGTGGTGCCCTCGGCGCGGAATCCGGCCTTGGCGAGTTCGGCGAGCTGCTCGGGCTTACGCATGAACCGGGCGAACTCGCTGGCCGCGCTCACCTGCTCCTCGGACAGCCACTTTCCGGCGAGCAGCACGGTGGGGTAGTCGGCCGTGGCGACTGGTCCCGACGGCAGCCACTCCGTGACGGTGGTCTTGGCGTCCGGGATCGACGCCGCCCGGCTGAACAGTTGCTGTTCGGTGGTCGCCACCGCATGCACCGGCGCGGCAGCGGGATCGCCGCCGTCCAGCAAGGATTTCCACGCCGTGTCGGTGGTGTTGTCCGACAGTTTGGGCTGCCCGGCAACCAGGGCGTTGACCGCGCCCAGACCGGCGGTGGCTGGGGCGTCCTGCGGAGCCGCGGCCGCCGCGACCGCCTCGGCGGTCAGGTAGGTGGCATCGGCATCGTCGACGGTGGGCAGCGCCAGGCGCAGCGATCCCCAGCCGGGCAGGTTCAACCCGTCCAGTGCGGTCGGGTTGGACTGCAGGCCGGGCAGATCGCCCCAGCTCTGCTCGGCCAGCGCATCGCGAAGCTGTGGGCGTACCGCGAGCACCACCGGCGAGGTGACCAGCGTGCGGGCGTCACTGACGACCTCCTTGCCGGCCGCGGATTGCAGCCGGGCGGCCGCGATCGAGCTGGCCGGGATCCACAGTGCCGGACGCTGACCGAGGTCGCCCGGCCAGTTCGACACGAAGCCGTCGACGACGCGGTCCGAATCAGCCGCTGTGACAACCATTTTCACACAGCGGTCACCAACCGGGGTGGCGACGGCGTTGAACCCGTCGGCGAACTTGGTGACGGCCGGCGCGATGGACGGGTCGGCCACCACCGCCACGTCAGTGGTTCCGGCCAGGCATTTCTGAGCCGCCTCCGTCGAGCGGTGGGATAGGACATCTCCGAAGAAACGCCACAGGATCACCCCACCGACGATCACCACGACGGTGATCAGGGCGGTGATCACGCCGATGCTCACCCCGCGGCGGCCGCCCTGGCTGCGGTGTCCGCCGTCCGCGGCCCGCCGGCGGCGCCCACCCTGGTTGGGTATTCGCAGACCGGCCGTCGCGAACGCGGTGGTCTCGGCCTCGGCGGGGTCGTCGGCGTACTCGGGATCCTCGTACTCGGAGTCCTCATAGTCGGAGTAGTCATAGTCGGAGTCCTCGTACTCGGAGCCCTGGTAGTCACCGTCCGGGTACTCGGCGTCTTCGTGGTACTCGGCATCGTCGTAGTCGGCAGGCTCGTCCGGTACGCCGTCGGAATCCTCGGGACCGGGTTTGCTGTGCCTGCCCATGGCGGTGCCTAATCCTCTTTCGTCGAACGGTCGTGCGGTGCGTGCGCTGGATTCCGCACGAGTCTAGCGATCGGCCGATGTGGCGCCGGTCCGCGCCGAACCGTGCGCCGGTCAGGCGCCGGTGCTGGCCTTGTACTCCCGGCGGCGCCGGTGCAGGATCGGCTCGGTGTAGCCGTTGGGCTGCGCGGTACCGGCCAGGATCAGCTCCTGAGCCGCCTGGAAGGCGATGCTGTTGTCGGGGTCTGGTGCCATCGGCTTGAAGTCGGGGTCCGACGCGTTCTGCGCGTCGACCACCGCAGCCATCCGCCGCAGGCTCTCCTTGACGTCGTCTTCGGTGATGACGCCGTGCCGCAACCAGTTGGCCAGCAGCTGGCTGGAGATTCGCAGGGTGGCGCGGTCCTCCATCAACGCGACGTCGTGGATGTCGGGGACCTTCGAGCAACCGACGCCGGCGTCGATCCAGCGCACCACGTAGCCCAGGATCGACTGGCAGTTGTTGTCGACCTCCTCGTGGATCTCCTCCGGAGACCACGCCAGCTCCTTGGCGAGCGGGATCGTCAGCAGCTCGTCCTTGGTGGTGCGGGTCTTACCGGCCAGCTCCTTGTGCACCTCGTAGACGTCCACGTAGTGGTAGTGCATGGCATGCAGGGTCGCCGCTGTCGGCGAGGGGACCCATGCCGTGGTGGCGCCGGACTTGGGCTGCCCGATCTTCTGGGCGACCATGTCGGCCATCAGATCCGTCATCGCCCACATGCCCTTGCCGATCTGGGCCTTGCCGGAGAACCCGGTGGCCAGTCCGACGTCGACGTTCTGGTCCTCGTAGGCCAGGATCCAGGGCTGGGTCTTCATCGCGCCCTTGCGGATCATCGGGCCGGCTTCCATCGAGGTGTGGATCTCGTCACCGGTGCGGTCCAGGAAGCCGGTGTTGATGAACGCCACCCGGTCGGCGGCCGCCTTGACGCAGGCCTTGAGGTTGGCCGAGGTGCGGCGCTCCTCGTCCATGATGCCGACCTTGATGGTGTTCTGCGGCAGGCCCAGCACGTCTTCGACGCGGCTGAACAGCTCGCAGGTGAACGCGACCTCGTCGGGGCCGTGCATCTTGGGCTTGACGATGTAGATCGAGCCGGTGCGGCTGTTCTGATACGGGCTGCCGTCCTCGGACTTGAGTCCGTGCATGGCGATGAGACTGGTGAACAGGGCGTCCTGGATGCCCTCGGGCACCTCGGCCCCGTCGGCGCCGTCCGCGTCGAAAACGATGGCGTCGTTGGTCATCAGGTGACCGACGTTGCGGACGAACATCAGGCTGCGCCCGGGCAGGGTGAGCTCACCGTCGTCGGGGGTCTTGTAGGTGCGGTCGTCGTTGAGCACCCGGGTGAAGGACTTGCCGCCCTTGCTGACCTCTTCGGACAGGTCACCCTTGTTCAGGCCCAGCCAGTTGCGGTAGCCCAGCACCTTGTCGTCGGCGTCGACGGCGGCCACCGAGTCCTCGAAGTCCATGATCGTGGTGATCGCAGATTCCAGCACGACGTCCTTGATGCCGGCGGCATCGGTGGACCCGATGGGCGACTCCGGGTCGATCAGGATCTCGATGTGCAGCCCGTGGTTGACCAGCAGCACCGACCAAGCGGGTTCGCCGAGTTCACCGGAGTAGCCGATGAACTTCTCCGGGCTCGCCAGCCCGGTGCTCTCTTCGCCCTGCGCGATCTGCAGCGCGCCATCGGCCACGCTGATGCCGCTGGCGTCGGCCCACGAGCCCGACTCCAGCGGAACGGCCTTGTCGAGGAACTCGCGCGCGTAGGCGATGACCTTGTCGCCGCGGACGGGGTTATATCCGCCGCCGGACCCGGTGCCCGGCTCGGCGCCGTCCTCGCTGTCGATCACGTCGGTGCCGTACAGCGCGTCGTACAGCGAACCCCAGCGTGCGTTGGCGGCATTGAGGGCGAAGCGGGCGTTGAGGATCGGGACCACCAACTGAGGACCGGCGGTCGTGGTGATCTCGGCGTCGACACCGGAGGTGGTGATGGTGAAGTCGGCCGGCTCGGGCAGTAGATAGCCGATGTCGGTGAGGAACTGCCGGTACTCGCCGGGGTCGATCCCGCCGATGATGCGCTGGCGGTGCCACTTGTCGATCTGCGCCTGCAGTTCGTCGCGGCGGGCGAGCAGATCCTGGTTCTGCGGGGTGAGGTCGGTGACGACCTTGTCCACTCCTGCCCAGAAGCTGTCTGGGTCCAACCCGGTGCCGGGTAACGCCTCGTTGGTGATGAAGTCGTACAACGCCTGCGCCACACGCAGGTTGCCCACGGGCACGCGATCGGTCATGTGTCCCTCCCTCACGACAATCAATTCATCTTACCCGCAGGTAGGGACCTCTCCGACAAAGCGTCGTAGGCCCGTGCGCCCGAACTGGGGCTCAGCAGGCGCTCGCAGCGGGCCAGCAGCGCCTGCCGCAGTGGCCGGGCGCGTTCGCTGACAACGCCCTGGCGGCGTACGTATTCCGCACGTCCGGCGGGTTCTTCCACCGCGATCGGCTCGAATCCGAAGGCGCGCAGATCATAAGGGCTGGCCCGCATGTCGAGTTCGCGGGCCTCTGCTGCCAGCTCGAGGCAGTCAACCAGGAGCTCCGAGTCCACCAGCGGTCCGAGTTTGTAGCACCACTTGTAGAGGTCCATGTTGGCGTGCAGGCAGCCGGGTTGCTCCCAGTCGATCTGCGCGGCGCGTTCGGGCACCCCGTGGTTGAGGGGGGCGGCCGCCGCGGTGAAGAACCGGTAGGCGTCGTAGTGGGTGCAGCGCAACGGCATCGCCTCGACGACGGCATCGGTGCCCGCGCCACCCAGGCGCAGCGGCACTCGGCCGTGGCGCACGGCGTCGGTGCGGTACACCATCGCCCATTCGTGCATCCCGAAGCAGCCGAGCTGAGGTGCCCGCCCGGCGGTGGCGTGCAGCAGACGTGCCACGAACCGCACGGTGCCCAGCCGGCAGCGCAGGTAATCGGCGCCCACGGTCACTCCGTTGTCGGTGCGCACATAGCCAGTGCGGTCCAGGTATTCGTCGGCCACCCCACCCGCGAGCACCACGCCGTGACCGGGGTGCCACACTCGCAGCCGGCGGGGCCGAAGGCTGTAGTAGGTGAACAGGAAGTCCCACACCGGGTGGGCTTCGCCGCGGCCGGCGCGGCGGACGTGCGGTTCGGTGAACCTGGCGACCCGGTCGCGATGCGCTGCGGCGCGGGCGGTCCAGTCCTGCGGGGCGAGCACGCGGGGGGCACCGTCAAGCACGGTGCATCCCGTCGCGGACGGTGCCGACCAGATCCTCCACCAGGTCCTCGAGAGCGACCATCGCGCACACGCCGCCGTCGGCAGCCGTCACCGACGCGAGGTGGCTGTTGTTGCGGCGCAGCAGTGACAACGCATCGGGCAGCGGCATGTCGGCGGCCACCCGGGGCAGCGGGCGCACCAGCGAGATGTCCACCACCGAGTCGGGCCGGTCGATCTGGGACAGCACGTCCTTAATGTGCAGATAGCCGAGCACGGATCCGTCGGAGCCCGTCACCGGAAAGCGGCTGTAGCCGGTCTCGGTGAGCGCCTTCTCGACCTCGCGGACCGTCGGCCCCAGGCCCGGCCCGGCCACCGGCACGGCGCGGATCTGGCTCAGCGGCACCGCGACGTCGTTGACCACCCGGTTGCGGATCTGCAGGGCCCGAGTCAGCCGAGTGTGCTCCTCGGGGTCCAGCAGCCCCTCCGAGCGGGACTCGGCGATCATCTCGGCCAGCTCGACGGTGGACACCGTCACCTCGAGTTCGTCGCGGACCTCGACGCCGAACATCTTCAGCGTCACATTGGCGGCCCAGTTGTAGAACGCGATGAAGGGCCGCGCGACCCGCACATAGGCCAGATAGAACGGCACCACCAGCATCGCCGTCTTTTCCGGCCCGGCGATCGCGATGTTCTTGGGAACCATCTCGCCGAGCAGCACGTGCAGCGTCACGACCACGGCCAGAGCCACCAGGAACGACACCGTGTGCAGCACGGCATCGGGCACACCGAGCAGGCCGAACGGCTTTTCCAGCAGGTGCGCGACGGCGGGCTCGCCGACCCGGCCCAGCAGGATCGAACAGACCGTGATGCCCAGCTGCGCGCCGGCCAGCATCAGCGAGAGTTGCTCGCCGGCCCGCAGCACCGTGACCGCACTCTTCTTGCCCTGCTCGGCCAGCGTCTCCAACCGGTCCCGGCGAGCCGAGATCAGGGCGAACTCCGAGCCCACGAAGAACGCGTTGGCCAGCAGCAGGGCCAGGGTCAGCAGCACGCCGAAGATGTCGCTACCCATCAGCGGTCCTCGCGGTCGGGTCGCGGCGCCCGAGTTCGGTCAGCACCAGCTTGTCGATGCGCCGGCCGTCCATTTCGACCACCGTGGCCAGCCAGTGCACCGGATCGTCGATGGGCCCGTCGGGATCGAAAGCCGTCAGCTCGACGGACTCGCCCGGTTCGGGAATGTGGCCCAGCCGTTCCAGCACCAGCCCGCCGATCGTCTCGTATTCGCCTTCCGGGGCGCGGAATCCGGTCGCCTCGGCCACCTCGTCGATGCGCAGCAGTCCGGTCACCCGCCAGCCCGGACCGGTTCGCTGCACGTCCGGGGTCGAGTCGTCGTGTTCGTCGCGGACGTCACCGACGATCTCCTCGATCAGGTCCTCGACGGTCACCATGCCCGCGGTACCGCCGTACTCGTCGACCACCATGGCGGTCTGCAGGCCGTGCGAGCGGACCTGGGCCATCAGCGCATCGCCGTCCAGACTGGCCGGCACCGTGGGCACCGGGATCGCCAGGGCCCGAAGCCGTGTCGTGGCCCGCTTCTCCGGTGGCTGCGCAAAAACCTGCTTGACGTGCACGATCCCGATGGTCTCGTCGAGATCTCCCTCGACGACCGGGAATCGGGAGAAGCCGGTGTCGTCGGCCGCGGCGACGAGGTCGGCGACGGTGTCGTCGGCCTGCAGCACCTCGATCTCGGTGCGCGGCGTCATGAATTCCTCAGCGATGCGGGAGCCGAACTGCAGCGACCGGTTGACCAGCGCGGCGGTGACCGGATCGAGTGAGCCGTGTTCAGCCGAGCTGCGCACCAGCGAGCCCAGCTCCTCGGGCGATCGGGCCGAGCGCAGTTCCTCGGCGGGTTCGATGCCGAGCCGGCGCAGGATCCAGTTGGCGCTGCCATTGGTCGCCTTGATCGCCGGGGTCATCAGGGTGGAGAACGCCAGCTGGAAACCGGCCGTGGCCCGCGCCGTGGGGACCGCCCTGGACACCGCCAGGTTCTTGGGCACGAGCTCGCCGAAGACCATGGATAACGACGTCGCGATCAGGATCGCCAGTGCCAGTGAGATTCCCGGCACCGCGCTGGCCGGGACGTGTACCGCCACCAGCACCGGGTCGAGCAGCCGGGCCAGGACGGGTTCGGCGAGGTAACCGGTGGCCAGCGTCGTGATCGAGATGCCCAGCTGGGCGCCGGAGAGTTGGAAAGACAGGCTGCGGTGTGCCCGCTGGACGAACGCGTCGGCGCGGTCGCCGGTGCGGGCATTGGAATCGACAGTGCTGCGTTCCAGGGCGGTCAGGGAGAACTCGGCGGCGACGAACAGCGCGGTACCCAAGGTCAGGACCGCGATCGCCAACAGGCTCAACAGGGTGACGAGGACGCTCACCGGGTTCCCACCCGACTCCGTGCGGTCATGCTGCCGGGCCGTGCGCCCGGCTGACTAGTGGAAGGTTCGGCCTCGGCCTCATCGGCGGGCCGCTCGGCCGGGGCAGCCCGCTCCGCGGGGGCCTCGACGGGTGCCTGCGGCACGGGATCCCTTTCCTCGCTGGTGGCGCAACAGCCCCTATGGTAGCGGCTCGGCGGGTGCGATCGGGGTCACCAGCCCGTCGGCAGCGGGTGCCCTTCGGCGAATCCGGCGGCTGACTGAACTCCCAGTACCACCCGTTCGTGCAGCTCGGGCAGGCTCGCCGCACCTACATAGGTGCAGGTGCTGCGGACCCCGGAGGTGATGTGGTCCAGCAGGTCCTCCACACCGCCCCGGGCGGGATCCAGCGCCATCCGCGAGGTCGAGATGCCCTCTTCGAACAACGCTTTTCGGGCCCGGTCGAACGCGCTGTCGGCGCTGGTGCGTGCGGCCACTGCTCGTTTGGAGGCCATGCCGTAGCTCTCCTTGTAGGGCCGCTTGTCCCGGTCGAACATCAGGTCGCCGGGCGACTCGTAGGTGCCGGCGAACCAGGAGCCGATCATCACGTTCGACGCGCCCGCCGCCAGCGCCAGGGCCACGTCGCGGGGGTGGCGCACCCCGCCGTCGGCCCACACATGGCCACCGAGTTCCCTTGCCGCCGTTGAACATTCGAGCACGGCGGAGAATTGGGGACGGCCGACGCCGGTCATCATCCGGGTGGTGCACATGGCGCCGGGGCCGACCCCGACCTTGACGATGTTGGCGCCCGCACCGATCAGGTCGCGGGTCCCCTCGGCGGAGACGACGTTGCCCGCGGCAAGTGGGATCCCGAGGTCGAGCGAGGCCACCGCCTTGATCGCCTCGAGCATCTTGAGTTGGTGGCCGTGAGCGGTGTCGACGACCAGGACGTCCACGCCGGCGTCGGCCAGGGCCTGCGCCTTGGCGGCCACGTCACCGTTGATGCCGACCGCTGCGGCGATGCGCAGCCTGCCCTTGGGGTCGACGGCGGGGGTGTAGATGCCGGCCCGGATCGCACCGATGCGGGTGAGCACTCCGGCCAGCGTGCCGTCGGTCTCGGTGAGCACGGCCACATCCACGGGGGCGTGCTCGAGCAGTCCGAAGATCTGCTTGGGCTCGGTGTGCACCGCAGCGGTGACGAAGTCGGTGACGGCGATGTCGCCCACTCTGGCGAACCGGTCGACGCCCGCGGTGGCGGCCTCGGTGACCAGCCCGATGGGCCGGCCCTCTAAGACCACGACGGCCGCGCCGTGGGCGCGCTTGTGGATAAGGGCCACGGCGTCGGACACCGAGTCCTGCGGGCCGAGCACCACCGGGGTGTCGGCCACCAGGTCGCGGCTCTTGACGAAGTCGACGGTCTGTTTGACCGCGTCGATCGGCAGGTCCTGGGGGAGCACGACGATGCCACCGCGGCGGGCCACGGTCTCTGCCATCCGCCGTCCGGCGACCGCGGTCATATTGGCCACCACGACGGGGATCGTGGTGCCGGTGCCGTCGGAGGTGGACAGGTCGACGTCGAAGCGGGACGCGACGTCCGAGCGGCTGGGGACGATGAAGATGTCGTCGTAGGTCAGGTCGTACGGGGGCCGATGGCCGTCGAGAAAACGCACGTACCTCAGCCTACTTCCTGGCGAGGTGGGGGTACCTCCCGCTTGCGGGGGGCGATCAGGCCTGCACCTCGCTGCGGTCGCCGCTCCACAGGGTATGGAATCGCGCGGCCGGGTCGGAGTCGGTGCGGCCGTAGGTGTGCGCGCCGAAGAAGTCACGCAGGCCCTGCGTCAGGGCCGCGGGCAGTCGCTCGGTGCGCAGTGCGTCGTAGTAGGACAGCGCCGAGGCGAAGCCGGGGACCGGGATGCCCAGTTGGGTCGCGGTCACCACGACGCGGCGCCAGCTGTCGATGCCGGCCTCGACGGCGTCGCGGAAGTACGGCGCCGAGATCAGCGTGGCCAGCTGCGGGTCCTGGTCGAACGCTTCCTTGATCCGGTTGAGGAACTTGGCCCGGATGATGCAGCCGCCGCGCCAGATGGTGGCCATGTCGCCGGGCGTGATGTCCCAGTTGTACTCGGCGCTGCCGGCCTGGATCTGGTTGAAGCCCTGGGCGTAGGCGATGATCTTCGACGCGTAAAGTGCCTTGCTCACATCATCGATGAATTGTGTTGCATCGCTGGGCTTTTCGCCCAGATCTCCGGAGGCCAGGCCGGTCGTGGCCTTGCGCTGGGCCACGGACCCCGACAGCGCGCGAGCGAACACCGCCTCGGCGATACCGGTCACCGGCACCCCGAGGTCCAGGGCCGACTTGACCGTCCAGCGGCCGGTGCCCTTCTGCTCGGCCTCGTCGAGGATGACGTCGACCAGCGGCTTACCGGTCGTGGCGTCGATCTGCTTGAGCACCTCGGCGGTGATCTCGATCAGATAGCTGTCCAGGTCACCGTTGTTCCACTCGGCGAAGATCTCGGCGATCTCGGGTGCGGTTTTGCCCAGGCCGTCGCGCAGCAGCTGATAGGCCTCACCGATCAACTGCATGTCGGAATACTCGATGCCGTTGTGCACCATCTTGACGAAGTGGCCGGCGCCGTCCGGGCCGATGTGCGTGCAGCACGGCACGCCGTCGACGTGCGCGGAGATCTCCTCGAGCAGCGGGCCCAGCGACTTGTAGGACTCGGCGGGACCACCCGGCATGATCGACGGCCCGTTGAGCGCCCCTTCCTCGCCACCGGAGATGCCGGCTCCGACGAAGTGCAGGCCGCGCTCGCGCACGGCCTTCTCGCGGCGGATGGTGTCGGTGTAGAGGGCGTTGCCGCCGTCGATGATGATGTCGCCGGGCTCGAAGACCTCGCACAGTTCGTCGATCACCGCGTCGGTCGGATCGCCGGCCTTGACCATGATCAGTGCGCGGCGAGGTCGCTCCAGCGCTGCGGCGAACTCGGCCATCGTCTCGGTGCGCACGAAGTTGCCCTCCGAGCCGTGCTGCTCCAGCAGTGCGTCGGTCTTGGCGACCGAGCGGTTATGCAGGGCGACGGTGTAGCCGTGGTGGGCGAAGTTGCGGGCGATGTTGGAGCCCATCACCGCCAATCCGGTGACGCCGATCTGCGCTGTGCCGTTCGTGCTGTCCGTCGGTGAGCTCATCGGGCGCCTTTCAGTTGTCAATGCCGGTTGTCAATGCCAGTTTATGAATGCCAGTTATGAATGTTGTTGCGGCACAGATTCTTCTAGAAGAAAAACAACCGGTGCAGCTCGGTCAGCCACGGCACCGCCACCGCCACCGTGGGAACCACCAGCACCGCCGCCGCGGCCACGTAGGCGCCGAGCGCCAACCACCGGCTGTTGGGCCGGCCACAGAGCCGGCGCACCCGGATCAGGGTAGTGGGCCCGCCGGCTGCCAGCGCGCCCGAAGGGGTATGCCCCGACGCGCAGGCGACGAGGGCGCGGGCCAGGGGAGTGGGTCCGGCGGTGCGCACCGCAGCGTCGTCGGCCAGCATCTCGACGAGCAGCCGCACCGCCGCCAGGGCGCTGCCGCTGCGGACGAAGCGGGGAAATGCGGTGTGCACGGCGACGAACGCCTCGAGCACCAAGTCGTGGCGGGCGCGCAGGTGGGCGCGTTCGTGGCCGAGGATCGCGACGAGCTCGGCCTCGGTCAGCGCCGAGAGCGTGCCTTCACTGAGTACGACGCGGCTCCGTACCCCGGGCAGGCAGTAGGCGATGGGCTCGGGGACGTGCAACACCCGCAGCCCGTGGATGCCGTATCGGCAGTCGCCGAGCAGATCGACGACCATCCGGTGATGGGCCCGCCGACGCCGGGTCGCGACGGCCACCTGCACACCGGCGATCACCATCCGGGCGCCGATCAGCAGCGTCAGGCCGAACACCAGGACGTAGGCGATCCACAGCGGCCAGCCCAGGATCTCGATCTCGCTGGTGACCGTGGCGGTGGGGCGGCCGTCAGGGCCGGGGGCGAACAGCCTGCTGGCGATCGCCAGCCCCGCGCTGAACGCCGAGAGCACCGCCGCCACCGCGATCGACTGCCACAACACAATCGCCGCACGTGGCGCCCGCGTCGGCCACGACGCCCGCGCCAGCACTGCCGGCACCGGGCCGACCAGCATCAAGGCGAGAAGGGTGAAGGCCAGCGCGGACACCCACCCATTTTCCCTTAGGCGTCGGGCGCGCCGCCAGTGGGCCAGGTTGAACGTTGTTTTGCTTCCAGCTCGGCGAGCGCACGGCGTAACGCGTCCGCCTCGTCGACACCGACCCGCTCGACGAAGTGCACCAGCGCGGACTGCCGGCTGCCCGAATCGGAGACCTGGTCGAGGGCATCGACCATCAGTCCGGCGACCAACTCGTCGCGGCCGTGGACCGGCGCGTATTGATGCGCGCGGTCGTCGCGGATCTGCGAGACCAGGTTCTTGCGGGCCAGTCGCTGCAGCACCGTCATGACGGTGGTGTACGCCAGATCGCGCTCTGCGCAGAGGGCCTCGTGGACCTGACGAACCGTGAGTGGCTCCCCAGCGGCCCACAGATGGTCCATCACCGCGCGTTCAAGTTCGCCGAGACGAGTCAACTTGGCCATTTCCGTTTCATCTCCGTTGCAGTGAGTCAAGGGTACTCCCGGTTACTACCGCGCGTCGTACCTAAGTTGTTGGGTTAACTCCGGTGACCCGCGCGGTGTTCCCCGTCGGCCGCGCCGCGACCCGAAGGAGCAGGTCAAACGGCACCATCGTGGAGAACTGTGATGGTCTTCACATAAGGCAAGGCTGTACTGATCACCACCTCTTCTGGTTAGGCTAACCTAACTCTAGCGAGGAGGTGTTGTGACCACAGCCGTGGTGGACCCGTTGATCAGCAGCATGACGATTCGCCAACTGCTGCCTTTGCACGAATCCAGTCGTCGGCTGCGACGGCTGAGCCCGGAATCCCCCCGGGTGCACGGCGTCGCGGTGATGGGTGACCTGTCGCGGCGGCGGTGGTGGTCACTGGAATCGGTGACGACGACCAACCGGCTCACCGCGATGTTCGAGGCGTCCACCGCCGAACTCGGTAATCGTCGGGCCGTCGCCCAGCAGCTGGCTGCCACGTTCGCCCACGCTGTGGTGGGCCGGGTGGTGACGCTGCTTGTGCTCGAAGGCCGCGCCTGGGATGCCGGTCCGGGCAATCTCTGGATGCACGTCGACTCCGAGGGGGCGATCGACTGGGCGGCGGTGGTAGACCCGACGCTGCGGGTCCTGCCCGACGATCCGGCGACGACCGGAGTCGTACGGTTGCCCAACGAACCGGCGCTGGCGACATGGACTGCGCACCGTTGCCATCGCTCGCTCGAGCCCATCTTCGAGGGCTTGCACCAGCTCAGCCGGGGAGCTCTCACGTCGGCGGCGATGTGGCAGATGGTTGGCTCCGCCGTCGTCATCACCGCTACCCAGGTGCCGCTGATGACGGGCAGTGGAGAGTTGACCTGCATGCGTCGCGGGCAGGCCGTCCTCGATGCGTTCCATGGGTTTGGCCTGCCGGTGCGGGCCCTGGGCCGGACGGGGACGTGACTCTTTTGTCGGGACGTAGCTTGTCGGGACGTAGCTGTTGCTACTTAGGCAAGCCTTGCCTATTCTAACTACATCCGAACGAACGGACCGCGCCGGAGTCCTGTGGGCTGCAGAGACCCCCGGTCCATCCCAGGGACGGGCCCCGCATGGTGATGTTGCGGGGCCCGTCCTTCTTCCTGTGCCGCCGCGGTGTAGACACAGATGCGTGCAATCAGACTCGTCGCCGGCCGAACAGGTCGACTTCGCGGCCCCATTCGACGCCCTGATCGGCCTGGAATTCACCGAACTGACGCCCGACGGCGCCAGGGCGCACCTGCCCGTCGCCCCCAAGCTGCTGCAGCCGATAGGCATCGTGCACGGCGGCGTCTACTGCTCGATGATCGAATCGATTGCCAGCACGGCGGCCTATGTGTGGCTCCAGGCCAACGGCGGCGGCAACGTCGTCGGTGTGAACAACAACACCGACTTCCTGCGCGCCATTTCCGCGGGCACCGTCCACGGGGTCGCCGAGCCGCTGCACCGCGGCCGTCGCCAGCAGCTGTGGGTGGTGACCATCCGCGACGACGACGACCGCCTGATCGCCCGCGGTCAGGTGCGGCTGCAGAACCTCGAAGCCGCGCCGCCGCAGCGGTAGGCCGCTGATGCCGACCTGCTGATCGCGCGCGGGCGTGGCAGGATCGCCCACTATGCGATTGTCCCCGCATGAAACCGACCGGCTGCTCATCTCGTATGCCGCTGACCTCGCCCGCCGGCGACAGGCCCGCGGGCTGCGGCTCAACCACCCGGAGGCCGTCGCGCTGATCACCGACCACGTCCTGGAGGGGGCCAGGGACGGCCGCACCGTGGCCGAACTGATGGTCAGCGGACGCGACGTGCTCAGCCGCGACGACGTCATGGACGGCGTGCCCGAGATGCTGCACGACGTCCAGGTGGAGGCCACCTTCCCGGACGGCACCAAACTGGTCACCGTCCACCACCCCATCCCATGAGGCGCTGGAGCACCCGATGATCCCCGGAGAAGTCTTCCTCGCCGACGGTGCCATCGAGATCAACGCCGGCGCGACCAGGCTGGAGCTGGAGATCGTCAACACCGGCGACCGGCCGGTGCAGGTCGGCAGTCACGTCCATCTGCCCCAGGCCAACGCCGCGTTGTCCTTCGACCGCTCGGCTGCACACGGCCACCGCTTCGACATTCCGGCCGGCACCGCGATCCGGTTCGAACCTGGTGTGGTCCAACGGGTCTCACTGGTGCCGCTGGGTGGATCGCGGGAGGTCCACGGTCTGAGTCTGAACCCGCCGGGAAAGTTGTGATGCCGATGAGCGCTTGCGCGAAGAGAGACGACCGATGAGCGAGTTGTCCCGGGCGCGGTACGCCGCACTCTTCGGACCGACCACCGGTGACCGGATCCGGCTGGCCGACACCGATCTGATCGTCGAGATCACCGAGGACCGCAGCGGCGGACCCGGCCTGGCCGGTGACGAGGCGGTGTTCGGCGGCGGCAAGGTGCTGCGGGAGTCGATGGGCCAGGGCCGGGCCACCCGCGCCGACGGCGCCCCCGACACGGTGATCACCGGTGCGGTGATCATCGACTACTGGGGAATCATCAAGGCCGACATCGGGATCCGGGACGGGCGCATCGTCGCCATCGGCAAGGCCGGCAACCCCGAGATCATGTCCGGTGTGCACCCCGATCTGGTGGTCGGCCCGTCGACGGAGATCATCGCAGGCAACGGCAGGATTCTCACCGCCGGCGCCGTCGACTGTCACGTGCACCTGATCTGCCCGCAGATCATGGAGGAGGCCATCGGCGCCGGCATCACCACCATCGTGGCCGGCGGCACCGGGCCCGCGGAAGGTTCCAAGGCCACCACCGTCACCCCCGGTGCCTGGCACCTGGCCCGCATGCTGGAATCGATGGACCACTGGCCGCTGAACGTCGCGCTGCTAGGCAAAGGGAACACCGTGTCCACCGAGGCCATGTGGGAGCAATTGCGGGCTGGCGCAGCTGGTTTCAAGCTGCACGAGGACTGGGGGACCACGCCGGCGGCCATCGACGCCTGCCTGACGGTCGCCGACGCCGCGGGTGTGCAGGCCAACATCCACACCGACACCCTCAATGAGGCCGGCTTCGTCGAGGACACCCTGGCCGCGATCAACGGCCGCAACATCCACGCCTATCACACCGAGGGCGCCGGCGGCGGCCATGCACCCGACATCATCACCGTGGCGTCCGAGCCCCACGTGCTGCCCAGTTCGACCAACCCCACCCGGCCGCACACCGTCAACACCCTCGACGAGCACCTGGACATGTTGATGGTGTGCCATCACCTCAACTCCAGCGTCCCCGAGGATCTGGCGTTCGCCGAGAGCCGGATCCGGCCCTCGACCATCGCCGCCGAGGACCTGCTGCACGACATCGGAGCAATCTCGATGATCGGCAGCGACGCGCAGGCGATGGGTCGCATCGGCGAGGTGGTGATGCGTACCTGGCAGACCGCGCACGTGATGAAGAAGCGGCGCGGCGCGCTCGACGGTGACGGTGCGGCCGACAACAACCGGGTGCGCCGTTACGTCGCCAAGTACACGATCTGCCCGGCCGTCGCGCACGGGATGGACCACGAGATCGGCTCGGTCGAGGTGGGCAAGATGGCCGACCTGGTGCTGTGGGAGCCGGCGTTCTTCGGGGTGCGCCCGCACGTGGTGGTCAAGGGCGGCATGATCGCCTGGGCGGCGATGGGCGACGCCAACGCCTCCATCCCGACTCCCCAGCCGGTGTTGCCGCGCCCGATGTTCGGAGCCGCACCCGCCGCCGCGGCGGCCACCTCGGTGCATTTCGTCGCCCCACAGGCCATTGAGGACGGACTGGCCGACCGGCTCGCGGTCAACCGCCGGCTGGTGCCGGTGGGCAACGTGCGCGCGATCGGCAAGGCCCAGATGCCGCTCAACGACGCCATGCCCCGCATCGAGGTCGACCCCGACACCTTCACCGTGCGCATCGACGGCGAGGTGTGGGCCGAGCAGCCCGCCACCGAGCTGCCGATGGCACAGCGCTACTTCCTGTTCTGACGACATTCCGATGTCTATAGATTCCCCGTCGCTTCGCTCGGCCTCGTCGCTGATCACCCTGCTGGTCTTGGCCGACTCCCGGCTACCCACCGGCGGGCACGTGCATTCCGGCGGTGTCGAGGAGGCCGTGACCAGCCGGCGGGTGGTCGACCTCAGCACGCTGGAGGCCTACCTGCGCCGTCGCATCCGGACCAGCGGCCTGGTGACCGCCTCGATCGCGGCGGCGGTGCACCGCGGTGAGCTGACCGAGCCCGTCGCCGACGCCGAGACCGACGCCCGCACACCGGCTCCCGCCGCAAGGCACGCCTCACGCGCGCAGGGGCGCGGATTGTTGCGGCTGGCGCGACGGGTCTGGCCGTCGGACACCTGGGATGCGCTCGGCGCCCGCCCGCACCTGGCCGTGGCGGCCGGCCGGGTCGGCGATGTGAGCGGGATACAGCCGGAGCAGACCGCCCTGTCGGTGGTATACACCACGATGAGCGGGACGGCTACCGCCGCGCAGCGCCTGCTGGCGCTCGACCCGGCCGATGTCGCGGCATTGACGTTCACCCTGGCGCCACTGTGCGAGCAGACCGCCCACGAGGCGCTCGCTGAGCCCGCCGACCTGTCCGATCCGCTGCTCGACGAGCTGGCCCAAAGCCACGCCCAGCGAGAGCGTCCGTTGTTCGTCTCCTGAAAGTAGTGGTATGCCTCCACATTTCCTCTCCGGCGAGTCTGCCGGCCAGCCGCACAGCCACGCCGATCGGCCCCGGCGGGTGCGTCAGCCGGGGGAACCGCTACGCATCGGTATCGGCGGCCCGGTGGGCTCCGGGAAGACCGCCCTAGTGGCCGCCCTGTGTCGGCAGCTGCGCGACGAGCTGTCGCTAGCGGTGCTCACCAATGACATCTACACCACCGAGGACGCCGACTTCCTCCGCCGGCACGCGGTGCTGCCCGACGACCGGATCGCGGCCGTGCAGACCGGCGGTTGCCCGCACACCGCGATCCGCGACGACATCACCGCCAACCTCGACGCCATCGACGACCTGATCGAGGGCCACTCCGCTCCGGCCGACCGGCTGGACCTGATCCTGGTCGAGTCCGGCGGGGACAATCTGACCGCGACGTTCTCCTCCGGACTGGTCGACGTGCAGATCTTCGTCGTCGACGTGGCCGGCGGGGACAAGGTGCCGCGCAAGGGTGGCCCGGGCGTGACGTTCTCGGATCTGTTGGTGGTCAACAAGACCGACCTGGCCCCACTGGTCGGCGCCGATCTGGACGTCATGCGCCGCGACGCCGCCAAGGTGCGTGAGGGCCGTCCGACGGTACTGATCTCCCTGACCGAGGACCCGGCCGCATCGCCGGTGCTGGCCTGGGTGCGCGAGCAACTGCGCGTCGACCAGCCGGCCTGAACCGCCCGTGCACTCCGATGTCCTCGTGGTGGCCCAGCCCGGACGGCTGCCCCGCATCGAGTGCCGCGGCGGCCTCGCCGCCCGCCGCACCGAGCCACAGACCGTCCACCTGGTGTCGGCGGCCGCGACGCCGCTGGGCGGGGACACCATCGCGATCCGAGTGATCGTGGAACCGGGTGCGCGGTTGCGGCTGCGCACCGCCGCCGCCACCGTCGTGCTGCCCGGCGCAGGCACCCGCGAATCGCGGTCCTGCTGGACCTTCGAGGTCGGCGGCGAGTTGGACGTCGACCCCGAGCCGACCGTCGTCGCCGCCGATGCCCGCCACCTCAGCCACGTGCGCGCGGCGCTGTCCGATACCGCCACCTTCCGGATCCGGGAACGGGTTCAGATTGGCAGAAGCGGTGAACAAGAAGGCTTTTGGAGTGGCACGGTCCACGCCGACGTGAATACCGGCCCACTGCTGCGGCATCGAGTCGAACTCGGCGCCGGCGCGGTCGCCGACGACGCATTGGGTCGGCCGCTAGCCATGGTGAGCGAACTGCGCTACCCGCAGGTCGAGGCGGGAGACGATGCCGCGGGCGTCACGCTGGCGCTGGCCGGCGGCGGTGCCCTGTCGACCTGGCAGGGTGACCGGCTCTACTCGTGACGGCCGGCGAGCATCAACACCAGCCGGGCCCCGCCCAGCGGGCTGGTCGTCAACGATGCTGTGCCGCCGTGCAATTCAGCTTGTTGGGCGACCAGTGCCAGGCCGAGCCCCGACCCGGAGCGTGACGCGGTCGAACCGCGGGAGAACCGTTCGAACACCGCAGCGCGCTCGTCTTCGGGTACCCCGCTGCCGTTGTCGTCGATGATGATCTGCACCCCGTCGGCGGAGCTGCTCACCGAGAGCTGAACCTCGGTGGCACCGCCGTGCTTGACCGCGTTGGCGATCGCGTTGTCGATGACCAGCCGCAGCCCGACCGGCAGGCCGACCATCAGCACCGCGGGGGAGGGTACCAGCGAGACCTTCAGGTCGGAATAGATCCGCTCGGCGTCGTGGGCGGCCCGGTCGAGCAGCTCGGTGACGTCGAACGGCACGAAGTCGTCGGCGGTCGTCAACTCGCCCTGAGCCAGGCGCTCCAGCGCGGTCAGCGTGGCTTCGATGCGGCTCTGGGTTCGGATGACGTCACCGATCACCTCGTCGCGCTGTTCGGCCGCCAGATCCAGCGTGGAGAGCACCTCGAGGTTGGTGCGCATGGCGGTCAGGGGCGTGCGTAACTCGTGGGAGGCCACCGCGGCGAAGTCCCGCGCCGACTCCAGTGCGGCCCGGGTGCGGGCCTGTTCGTCGCCGATTCGGGCCAGCATGCCTTCGACGGCTTCGGCGATCTCCACCGCCTCCTTGACCCCGCGCACCTGCACCTCGTCCGGGTTGGACTGGGCGTTGATGGCGCGGGCCTGTTGGGCCAACACTCGGAAGGGGTTGATCATGATCAACGAGATCAGCCACCCGACCACGATGGTTCCGGCGATCACGCCGGCACAGATCAACAACACCCGCACGTGCAGTTCGGCGATCCGGCGCTGCGTCTCGGCTACCGGGGCGCCCAGGGCGATCGACGCGCCGGCCACCGAAAACGTCCGCACCCGGTATTCGACGCCGTCGATGGTGGTGTTGGCGTAGCCGTTTCCCAGCGCGGGCAACACGATGCCGGCCGGCACCGACATGGCCGTCGGACCAACCCGCACGGTCCGCACCAGGTTGCCGTCCGGGGTGGGCGCACCCACCCCGCCCGGCGCGGAGGTGGTCAGCAGCGAGCTGAAGTCACCGAGACTGCTCACCGAATCGAGCCGGCGGTCGAGCTGACTGTACTGATCGTGGGTGACCCCGACCCACACCCAGGTGCCGAGGGTCAGCACCAGAATCACCACCGACAGGGCCGCGACGATGACGATGGTGCGCAGCGAGAGCATGCGCGTGGGCAGCCGCTGCAGCACGCGGTAGACGATCTCCTCGGGCTTCACGACCACGGCGCCACGCCTGTGCTCGGCGTGCCGAGCGCGCGGGGGTGGATCACGCCGACCACCTTAAGGCCCGCCTCGCGACGAGCGGTGTGGCCGCCGGTGTGACGGCCGGTCAGACCACCCCGGGTGCCAGCGGACGCTGCGGAATGCCGCAGCGGGCACGGAAATCGGTGGAGGGCTGACGGATACCGTCGAGATCCGCCCGCACCTGCGGGTTGGCGTCGAGATACTGCTGGGTCTGCGCGCCGATCTGACTCTTGGGCAACCCCTGCAGACCGGTGAAGAACGCGTTCACGTCGGGGTGGGTGAACAGATAGCTCGACATCGCCGCCGAGACTCCCGCCATGATTCCCGTCATGTCGGCGGTGGTGCAGTTGGGCGGCGGATCCGCTGCGGCCGGCCCGGCCATGACCAACGCTGCGGGTCCCGCCACACTCAGCATCACCGCACCGGCGCCGAACGCCACCGCAACTGCACGACGCACGGAACGACGTGATGTCATCGAGCCCCCTTGATTCGAATCTGTCTCCGCTGCTCATGCTAGGGCAGCAGGTGGGCGAACACAGCGATTTCGGCTGCGCCCACCGGCAATCGCCGGCGCGCGCAGCGCGATCAGGACGCGGCCTTCTCGTCCTCGACGGTGGCCGCTATCTCCTCGAGTTGCTCGATGCGGGTGCGCGCATAGGCCTGCTGCTCGGTGATCGTGAGCTGACCGCGTTGGCTGCCGATGAACGTGCTGATCCACGACAGCGAGGTGGTCAGCCTGGCCTTGAACCCGACCATGTAGATCAGGTGCAGGAAAAGCCAGGCCAGCCATGCGAAGAAGCCACTGAATTCGATCTTGCCGATCTTGGCCACGGCCGAGTACCGCGACACCGTCGCCATCGAGCCCTTGTCGAAGTACTGGAACGGCTCGCGCGTCGCGGGGTCGGCGCCCTTGAGCTCGGCCTTGATCAGCTTGGCCGCGTACTTGGCGCCCTGGATGGCGCCCTGGGCCATGCCCGGCACGCCTTCGACGGCGGCCATGTCGCCCACGACGAAGACGTTCGGGTGACCGGGCACCGTCAGGTCGGGCAGCACCTTGACCCGGCCGGCGCGGTCGATCTCGGCGCCGGACTGGTCGGCGATGATCTTGCCCAGCGGGCTGGCCGAAACGCCGGCCGACCACACCTTGGTCGCGCACTCGATCCGGTCGGTGCTGCCGTCGCCGCGCTTGACGGTGATGCCGTTGCGGTCGACGTCGGTGACCATGGCCCCGAGCTGGATCTCCACGCCCAGCTTCTCCAGCCGCGCCGCGGCCTTCTGGCCCAGCTTCTCACCCATCGGCGGCAGGACGGCCGGGGCGGCGTCGAGCAGGATCACCCGCGCCCGGGTCGAGTCGATGTGGCGGAAGGCGCCCTTGAGGGTGTGGTCGGCAAGTTCGGCGATCTGCCCGGCCATCTCCACGCCGGTCGGTCCGGCGCCGACCACGACGAACGTCAGCAGCTTCTGGCGACGGACCGGGTCACTAGAGCGCTCGGCCTGCTCGAAGGCGCCCAGGATGCGGCCGCGCAGTTCCAGGGCGTCGTCGATGGTCTTCATGCCGGGGGCCCACTCGGCGAAGTGGTCGTTGCCGAAGTAGGACTGACCCGCGCCGGCGGCCACGATGAGCGAGTCGTAGGGCGTGCGGTAGGTGTGGCCGAGCAGGATTGAGTCGATCGTCTTGTTGTGCAGGTCGATATTGGTGACCTCGCCGAGCAGCACCTGGCAGTTCTGCTGATTGCGCAGGACCACGCGGGTCGGCGGCGCGATCTCGCCCTCGGAGATGATGCCCGTCGCGACCTGGTACAGCAGCGGCTGGAACAGGTGGTGGGTGGTTTTGGCGATGAGCTTGATGTCGACGTCGGCCCGCTTCAGGCTCTTGGCGGCATTGAGCCCGCCGAAGCCGGATCCGATGATGACGACCTTGTGCTTATCCGATGGGGTGGCACCGGGGTGGGTCATTTTCGCTCCTCAACGACATGCACAGGACGACCTCTACGGTAGTCGCCCGCGCCGCGGACGTCTCCCGTCGGCCCCCTGACGGACGACGTGATGTGGGCCACCGGCCCGGGGGATCACCCGGCCAGTACCGGGCGCAGTGTCTCGGCGACGGCGGTGAGCCGGCCTGGGTGGTAGCCGTCGATGCTGGTCACTGGGCTGAGGATGACCCCGTCGACGCCGGTGTCGAGGATCTTGGTTTTGACCTGCTCGGCGATCTGCTCGGGGCTGCCGAAGACGGCCTGCTGGCGGAAATCTTTCGGGATCAAGTCCGCGGTGACGTTCTCATCGATGACCGCGAGGGCGAGCACGCTGGTCTCCAGGGTGCCCGGGTCGCGGCCGATCTCCTCGCAGCGCCGCTTGACCACGTCGACCTTGTGGGTCAGCTCGTTGAAGCCGGCGATGATGTTGAGGTGGTCGAAGTAGCGGGCCGCCAGCGGGATCGTCTTCTTCTCGCCGCTGCCGCCGATCATCAGCGGGATGTGGTCGCGGAACCGGGGATTGGCGAAGGCCTGCTGGGTGCGGTAGTAGGTGCCGTCCACGGTGACCTGCTCGCCGCGCAGCATCGGCAGAATGATCTCCAGCGCCTCGTCGAGCTTGTTGAACCGGTCGGTGAAGGTGCCGAACTCAAACCCCAGCGAGTCGTGTTCCAGCTCGAACCAGCCGGTGCCGATGCCGAGGATGGCCCGGCCCTGGCTGATCACGTCCAAAGTGGTGATGGCCTTGGCCAGCAAAGTCGGGTTGCGGTAGGTGTTGCCGGTGACCAGCGTGCCGAGCTGGACGTTCTGTGTCGCGGCGGCCAGCGCGCCCAGCGCGGTGTAGGCCTCTAACATCGGCTGGTCGGGGGTGCCGAGCCCGGGCAGTTGGTAGAAGTGATCCATCAGAAACACCGAGTCGAACCCGGCTTCCTCGGCCTCCCGCGCCTGGGCGATCACCGTCGGAAACAGCTCGGCCACACCGGTCCCGTAGGAGAAGTTAGGTATCTGAAGACCAAGGCGAATAGTCACCCCGTCGACATTAACCGTCGTCGGCGAACTCCAGGTGAATCGACGTCGGTAGTCGGGTCAGCCGAAGTTGGCCAGCGCGCCGCGGGCCACGTGCAGGGTCTGCCCGGTGATGTGTCGGGCCGCGGGTGTGGTCAGGAACAGCGCCAACCGGGTGATCTCGGCGGCCACCGACGGAGGAGTGCTCGACAGTCCGTCGTAGGTCGGCTCCGCGCCGCGTCCGCAGGCGACGGTGTTGATGGTGATGCCGCGCGTGCCGAAGTAATCGGACTGTCCCGCAGTCCAATTGGACAGCGCGGCTTTCATCGCAGCCTCGGCTCCGCCGTCGCGCGGGCTATCCGGGACGACGGTCACGATGGACCCGCCGGAGCGTAGATGGTCGCCGATGTTCTGGACCAACAGCACGGCCGAGAGCACGGTGGCGTCCAGCGCGCTGCGCCAGGCGTTGGCCGTGTCGGGCACCGTGTAGGTGCGCGGATCGCCGCCGGCCCAGGCCGGGGCCGGCACGTGGACGATGGTGTCGAGGTGGTGCGGGAAATCGGTGCGCGTCTCGGCCAGCGCGGCCGGGTCGGTGGTGTCGCACACGATGGCGTCGATGTCGAGTTCCTTGGCGGCGACCTCGAGATCGTCGCGGCGCGCGCCGCTGATGATGACCCGGTGGCCGGCATCGCGGAAGCCCTCCGCAATGGTGCGACCCAGTTCGGTGTCCCCGCCGGTGACCAGCACGTCCATCGCCTTTGACCTCCTCGTGCCACGCCCTGGGCGAGATCCCAGTCGTGTTGGCGTCGATTGAAGAAAAATGTTACTGGACAGTAGCTAGAAGGTGCTAATGCGGTGACGACACGATCCGGACACGACACAAGGTTTCGCCCTAGGGTGTGACGGGTGAGGCGTGCCGCGGGCAGGACTGCGCCGCCGCTGCCGCGCTGGCTGTACGTCCCGGCGGGCGTTGGCGCGGCGTTCGTGGTGTTGCCCCTGATAGGAATGGCCGCCAAAGTCGACTGGACGCGCTTCGCAGCGTTGGTCACCAGTCCGGCTTCGCAGGCGGCGCTGCTGTTGAGCCTGCGAACCGCCGCCGCCAGCACCGCGCTGTGCCTGCTCCTGGGTGTGCCGATGGCGCTGGTGCTGGCCCGCAACGACGGCCGGCTGGTCCGCAGCCTGCGTCCGCTGATCCTGTTGCCGTTGGTGCTGCCGCCGGTGGTCGGTGGTATCGCGCTGCTGTATGCGTTCGGTCGGCTGGGCCTGATTGGCCACTACCTAGAGGCCGCCGGGGTCCGCATCGCGTTCACCACGACGGCGGTGGTACTCGCCCAGACGTTCGTCTCGCTGCCTTTCCTGGTGATCGCACTGGAGGGAGCCGCCCGTACGGCCGGTTCGGACTACGAGGTGGTGGCCGCGACGCTGGGTGCCCGGCCCGCCGTCGTGTGGTGGCGGGTGACCCTGCCGCTGCTGGCGCCTGGCCTGGTGTCGGGTGCGGTGCTGGCATTCGCCCGCGCGCTGGGGGAGTTCGGCGCGACGCTGACATTCGCCGGCTCGCGCCAAGGCGTGACCCGGACGTTGCCGCTGGAGATCTATCTGCAACGCGAGAGTGACCCGGCTGCCGCGGTCGCCCTGTCACTGCTGCTCGTGGTCGTGGCCGCGGTCGTGGTGCTGGGGCTTGGCACCCGGCGGTTGTCCGGCTGGAGCGGCGGGTGAGCCGGCGTGGCTGAGCTGCACTTCGCCGCCACGGTCGCCGACCGCGGGTTCGACGTGGCGTTCGATGTCGAGGCGGGCGAGGTGCTGGCGGTGTTGGGCCCCAACGGGGCCGGCAAGTCCACCACGCTGCACGCGATCGCGGGCCTGTTGCGACCCGACACCGGCGTGGTGCGAGTGGGCGGGCGGCCGCTCACCGACGTGGCTGGGGGCGTCCATGTGCCCACCTATGACCGGCGCGTCGGCCTGCTGTTGCAGGATCCGCTGCTGTTTCCCCATCTGAGCGTGCAGGGCAATGTTGAGTTCGCGGCCCGCACCCGGGGCGCCGGGCGGCGCGCGGCCCGCCGCGACGCCGAGGTCCGGCTGGCCGAGGTGGGCCTGGCCGAGTTCGCCGGGCGCCGGCCCGCTCAGCTCTCCGGCGGGCAGGCGCAGCGCGTCGCCATCGCGCGCGCACTGGCCGCCGAACCGGAGGTGCTGCTGCTCGACGAGCCGCTGGCCGGCCTCGACGTCGCAGTCGCGGCGTCGGTGCGGGCACTGCTGCGGGGGGCGGCGACGACGGGTGGCCGCGCAACCGTGCTGGTCACCCACGACCTGCTCGACGTACTGACGCTGGCCGATCGGGTGATGGTGCTCGATGGCGGTGCCGTCGCCGAGATCGGGCCGGTCAGGGAGATCCTCGCCGCGCCGCGCAGCCTGTTCGGTGCCCGGATCGCCGGGGTCAACGTCGTCCGCGGTCGGCGCGCCGGTGATGATGCCGTGCGCGCCGCCGACGGCATGGTGTGGCACGGCATCCGGGCGCAGGAACTCGCCGGCGACGCCGCACTGGCGGTCTTCACCCCGGCCGCGGTCGCGGTGTACCGGGACTTGCCGCACGGCAGCCCCCGCAACAGCGTCCCGGTCGTCGTCGCCGAGCTCGACGCGGACGGGGCACGGGTCCGGGTGCGGGCGGAGGAACAGTCCGACGGCGCGCCGGGGTTAGCGGCGGACATCACCGCCGAGTCGGCGGCGGCGCTGCGGCTGGGTGTGGGCGAGCGGGTGTGGTTCACGGTGAAGGCCCAGGAGGTTGCGGTGCATCCCGCCGAGCGCCCGGCTGTGGACTCGCTGGGAACCTGACCGCCCAACCCGTTCGCGAGTCGCCGCGGGACTAGCGGCCGACCTGGGCTTTCTGCGACTTTTGTGAGCTCGTCACAGCGTGGGCCGGTGCCACATCGTGAGCAGGCCACACTTGCGTCACGGCTGTAACACGGTAGGTTCATCGCCATGACACAGCCGGCCCCGATTTCGCGACGCCCGGGCCTGTGGACGGCGTTTGCGGTCACTGCGGTGACCGCCGTCAGCGCCGTCACGATCGCCCTGCCGTCGAACTCCGCGAGCGCGGATCCTGCGGCGCCGACGCCCACGACGGCGGCACCCGCCGCCCCGGCCGCGCCACCGGCAACCGAGGTCCCCGCCCCGCCAGCCGACCCGAACGCCCCGCCGGCCGCCCCGCCGCCCGCGGACCCGAACGCGCCGCCGGCCGATCCGAACGCCCCGCCGCCACCACCGGCACCGGAGCCCGGACGCGTCGACAACGAGGCAGGCGGGTTCAGCTACCTGTTGCCAGCCGGCTGGACCGTCTCGGACGCCTCGCGACTCAACTACGGTCAGGCGCTGCTGAGCAAGCAGACCGCGCCGGCCGAGAACGGCCAGCCCGCCCCCACCGCCAACGACACCAGCGTCATCCTCGGTCGGCTGGACCTGAAGCTGTTCGCCGGCGCCGAACAGGACAACGGCAAGGCCGCGATCCGGTTGGCGTCGGACATGGGTGAGTTCTTCATGCCGTTCCCCGGTGTGCGGATCAACCAGCAGAGCGGGGCCCTGCAGGCCGGTGACATGCCGGGCAGCTTCGCCTCCTACGACGTCAAGTTCACCGACACCACCAAGCCCAACGGGCAGATCTGGGCGGGCGTCGTCGGCACCGTCGTTCCCAACGCCCCCAAGGACCAGCGCAACCAGCGCTGGTTCGTGGTGTGGCTCGGCACCGCCAAGGATCCGATCGACCCGGCCGCGGCGAAGGCGCTGGCCGAGTCCATCCGTCCGTACAGCCCGCCGCCGCCACCGCCGCCGGCGGAACCGGATCCCAATGCGCCGGCTACCGACGCCCCGCCGCCGCCGACGGCGGGTGGCCGTATTCCGCTCGGCGTGCCCGTCCCGGTGGAGACGCCCGTTCCCGGAATGACGCCCGGCCAATAACAGATCGTGGCCGTTCGGATCGGTCAATCGTTACCGCAGAGCGGTATACCAAGGGGATGACGGCTCCGCAACGACGCGGGCCGGTGACTCGGAGGAGACCGTGATGGACATGTTGGCAACGACCGAGATCCTCGCCCGTTCGACGACGTTTACCAGCGTCGGCTGGATTGGTTACATCATCATCGGGGCGATCGCCGGCTGGATCGCCGGCAAGCTGGTCAAGGGCAGCGGCTCGGGGATCCTGATGAACATCGTCATCGGCGTGATCGGCGCCCTCATCGGTGGGTTCCTACTCAGCTTCTTCCTGGACACCGCGGCGGGCGGTTGGTGGTTCACCCTGTTCACCGCCGTCTTGGGCTCGGTGATCCTGTTGTGGATCCTCAGCAAGGTCCGGCGCGCCTAGCCCGATCCGCCCAGCGGTGCGCCGTCGAGGCGCACCGCCACGTCCGAGAGCGGCCGGCGCGGGGTCGCCGGTAGCGGGTCGGCGTTGAGCGCCGCCCAGCCGATCCGCAGCAGCATCTGCGGAAAACCGTCGCCGCCGAGCAGTTTCGTGCGTACCTCGTCGCGGGTGGCGGCGATCTCGAGCGGCTCGGTGAGCGGACAGCCGGCCAGCCCGAGCGCCGTGGCGGTCAGCAGCACCACCCCGGTGGCCTCACCCGCGCGCAACTGTGCCTGCGGATCGTCGGTCGCCGTCGAGAGCACCAACACCACGCCCGCGTCGTCGCGAGCCTCCACCCCGCTGGGCTGGTCCAGCACCGGGTTGGCGAACACCCGTGCCGAGAACGTGCTCTCGCGCCCGGACGGCGGGGTGTTGCGTGCCGGTACTCCCGCCGGTGTGCCGTGGCGACCACTCCACATCGACAACTCGGCAAGGTAGGCCGGGTCGCTGATGTGCTCGCGCACCGCATGGGAGACCACCTGCGCCAGTTCGCCGACCTCCTCGACCCGGCGCAGCATGACTCCCGATCGGGCGGCCCGGGCCGCCATCAGCGCGATGTCACCGCCGGGGACCGGCCACGAGGAGAACCACCGCCGGTCGGTGCGCCGGCGCGGGATCGCCGCCGCGAGTGCGATGTCCTGCTCGGCGAGTCCCGGGGCCAGAATCCGCACGCTGGCGAGGTGATCGGGCTCGGCGGGGTTGGGGAAGCGGTGTACCTCGCTAGTCCAGCCGAGCGCGGACAGTGCGACGGTGAAATGCTGCAGCGCGACACCGCAACTGAGCATCAGGTCGCGGCGCGCGGGGTCGATATGGGGGAGGTGCCGGGCGGGGTCGGCGTAGAGATGCACACTCTCCTCGCCGACGCGCCAGCGCCAGGGCTGGGAATTGTGGACCGAGGGTGCGCGGACCGCCAATGCCAGCGCCGCCTCGACGGTCGCCCGGTCGGGAAGTTCCCGCCCGATAGCCATATCCACATTCGGGTCGATGTTCATGTCCGCTCCTGCCCACTGCCAGTGCCGACTTCACCTTCACAGCGAAATCCCGGCTGGCACAGGCTCCGAAGGACCCCGATCGAGTGTCTTTGGTCCTTTGCCGACACAGGTGCCGACGCGGGACCGACGCCGGCGATGCACGATGGGTGGATGGCAGGACAACCGAGAACGATGCGTGCCTGGCGGGTACGCCGCCCCGGGCCCATGGCAAGCCATCCGCTGGAGCTCGAGGCCGCAGCGCCCATTTCGCGGCCCGGAGCCGGGGAACTGTTGGTGGCGGTCCGGGCCTGCGGCGTGTGCCGCACCGATCTGCATGTCTGCGAAGGGGATTTGGCGGTGCACCGGCGCCGGGTCACACCCGGCCACGAGGTGGTCGGCGAGGTCGTCGCCGTCGGACCGGCGACCGGTGCCGAGTTCACCGTGGGGGATCGGGTCGGGATCGCCTGGCTGCGACACACGTGCGGGCGGTGTCGGTACTGCCGTCGCGGCGCGGAGAACCTGTGCCCGGATTCTCGGTACACCGGCTGGGACGCCGACGGTGGTTACGCCGAGTTCGCCACGGTGCCCGCCGATTTCGCACACCACCTGCCCGACGGCTACAGCGACACCGAGCTGGCGCCGCTGCTGTGCGCGGGCATCATCGGTTACCGTTCACTGCTGCGCGCGGAGCTTCCCGCCGGCGGCCGGCTGGGCCTATACGGGTTCGGCGGCAGCGCCCACATCACCGCGCAGGTCGCGCTCGCCCAGGGCGCTGAGGTGCACGTTATGACCCGCGGCGCCGCGGCGCAGGAGCTGGCGTTGGCATTGGGCGCGGCCTCGGCGCAGGGCGCAGCCGACCCGCCGCCGGTCAAGCTCGACGCGGCGATCCTGTTCGCGCCGGTCGGCGATTTGGTGCTGCCGGCGCTCGAAGCGCTCGACCGGGGTGGCACGCTGGCGATCGCGGGCATCCACCTCAGCGACATCCCGGTGCTGAACTATCAGCGACACCTGTTCCAGGAGCGTCAGATTCGCTCGGTGACGTCGAACACCCGTGCCGATGCCCGCGAGTTCCTGGCGTTCGCCGGGCAACACCACATCGAGGTGACCACACCGCAGTATCGGCTGGATCACGCCGACCGCGCGCTGAGCGACCTGGCCGGCGGCCGCATCGCCGGGGCGGCGGTGTTGCTGCCCTGAGCGATCAGAGCGCGGCGAGCACGCCGCGCAGTTCGGCCGCCAGGCTGCCGCGGTCTTGGCGGTAGAGCGGTCCGGTTCCGTCGGAGAGCAGCATCCGTAGGCGCGCGACGCCGCGGGCCCGGACCGGGCGGGGCGAGTGCAGCAGCAGGGTGATGTCGTCGACCACGTCGCGGCAGCGCGCCAGCCGCTCGGGATGAGCGGGGATGCGTGGCGGCAGACCCGGGCCAGTGCGGTCCCTGTCGAACAGTGCCTGGCGCAGCGAGCGGGCCAGTGCCTCCCGTTCTTCGACCGACGTCAGCCGCGTCATGTGCACCGCGAGGGGTGTGCCCGCCATCGGCACGATGCCCGCTTCGACGTCCCGATCGAGGCGTCCGGCGAACATCTTGGCGCGCCATCGGGTCGCGACGGTCGCGGGTTCGGAGACGTCGGGCGACACACTGCTGGCGCGGGCGCCCGATGGCCGGATACCGGTGCGGCGGGTGTTACCGTGGGATTCGTTGTGCCCCATGGGCTTTTCCTGTTCCGAGCCGGCCTCGTCGCCGACTCTAATGACCAATGATGAAGCTACACCGGTCATGCGTGACTAGTCAAATTGCTTCACCGGTCATTTCGCTCTAGGCTGGTCCCATGATCCAGGCCCCTGTGCAGTGGCCCGGCGACGCCGACGCCAAACCGGCACCGGAGCCGCTTGCCCTGGTGCAGGCGCTGGTCAACACCATCGACCTGGAATCAGGGTTGGACCGACTGGCGCAGCCGCCGGATGCCGAGCCGTGGTTGCGGGCCCACGGTCTGCTGCCCGCCGGTCACGATGTCGGCGCGGACGATCTGCGCACCATCCGCGAGGTTCGGGAGGCATTGCGCGCCATGCTGGTGCACAATGCCGGCGGCGGCGCGCCTACACCCGAGCAGCTGCGGCCGCTGCGCCGCGTCGCGCAGGCGAGCAGCGCCCGGGTCCACCTCGGCGCGGACGGCGCGGTCCGTGTCGCGGCCGATACCGACGGCGATTCCCTCGACGCGCGGCTGCTCGGGCTACTGCTGGTGGTGTCGGAGGCGCAGCGCGACGGCACCTGGGGACTGTTGAAGGCCTGCCACAACGACGACTGCCGGTGGGCCTTCTACGACCGGTCCCGCAATCACGGCGGCACCTGGTGCGACATGGCGAGCTGCGGCAACAAGCTCAAGAACCGGGAGTTCCGGGCCCGCCGAAACCGGCGCTGACCCCCGGGCGCTCAGGTGGACAGGTGCCAGACCAGCGCGGCGGCCAGGGCGCCCAGACCGTTCAGCGACCAGTGCAGCGCGATCGGCGCGATCAGGCTGCCACTGCGCCGACGCAGCCAGGTGAACACGAAACCGGCGGCGCCGGTGGCCACCACCGCCATCGCCACCCCGGCGACCATGCCGAACACACCGCCGCCGAACATCCGGGTGAAGCCGACGTTGCTGCTGGTCAGGCCAAGTGAGGTGGCGATGTGCCACAGGCCGAACAGCAGCGACCCGGCGGCCGCGACCCCGCGGAACCCCCAGGCCCGGTCCAGTGCGCCGTGCAGTACGCCGCGGAAGGCGAGTTCTTCGGGGATGACGGTCTGCAGCGGGATGATGATCATCGACGCCAGCAGCGCCCCGGAGAGCGTGGCGTAGTGGTTGTTCAGGAACATCGGGCGGGTCCAGGGCAGTAGCGCCCCGACCGCGATCACCGTGAGCACCAGCAGCACAGCGCCCGCCGCGTAGAGCGCACCCGATCGCCAGTGCTCGCGACCCAGGCCCAGTTCGGCCCAGCCCAGTCCGCGAGAACGCACCAGCACCAGAAGGCCGACGGCGGCGGCGGGCACCACCGCGACGTTGGCCCACGGCGTGGTGAAGTGGGCGATCAGGTTGGTGATGGCCAGCACCACCACGACGACGCCGATGTCGACGTACGCACGGAAGTGATGCAGGGCGGCCAACTGGGCCACCGGGGCCGACGGCACAGCGACATCGGCCGCGGTGAGACGTGATGGCGCGACCGCCGCGCTGAAATCAGACATTTGCTACCAGTGTACGCGCGCGCCGGATCTACTCGTTGTCCCCGCCGGTGGCGGCAACGGCGTCTACCGACGAGGCGACGCCCGTCCCGTCCGCCCCCTTTGCCCCCGGCCACACCCAGTCCCGCACCTCCGGCAGGTCGTCGCCGTGGGCGCGGGTGTATTCCCGTGCCGCCAGCCGCTGGTCGACCATCTGCTGGCGCAGGGTCGCGCACGTGGAACCGAGGCCAGGGACGCGGTCGATGACGTCGATGACGAGGTGGTAGCGGTCCAGGTCGTTGAGCATCACCATGTCGAAGGGCGTGGTGGTGGTGCCCTCCTCCTTATAGCCGCGGACATGGATGCGGCTGTCGTTGCTGCGCCGGTAGGTCAGCCGATGGATCAGCCAGGGATAGCCGTGGTAGGCGAAGATGACCGGCTTGTCGGGCGTGAAGATCATGTCGAATTCCCGGCTGGACAGCCCGTGCGGGTGCTCGGTGTCATCCTGCAGTCGCATCAGGTCCACGACGTTGACGAAGCGCACCTTCAGCTCGGGCAGGTGGCGGCGCAGCAGGTCGGCGGCCGCCAGTGCCTCCAGGGTCGGTACGTCACCGGCCGCGGCGAGCACGACGTCGGGGTCTTCGCCGAGGGTCTCGGTGCCGGCCCACTCCCAGATCCCCAGCCCGCGGGTGCAGTGCGCGATCGCCTGCTCCATAGTCAGGAAGGTGGGGTGCGGTTGTTTGCCCGCGACGACGACATTCACGTACTGGCGCGAGCGCAGGCAGTGGTCGTAGGTGGACAACAGGGTGTTGGCATCCGGCGGTAGGTAGACCCGTACCACGTTGGCGCTCTTGTTCACGACGTGGTCGATGAACCCCGGATCCTGGTGGGAGAAGCCGTTGTGGTCCTGGCGCCAGACGTGGCTGGACAGAAGGTAGTTGAGGCTGGCGATCGGGCGCCGCCAGGCGATGTGGTCGGTGACCTTCAGCCACTTGGCGTGCTGGTTGAACATCGAGTCGATGATGTGGATGAACGCTTCGTAGCAGTTGAACAGGCCGTGCCGGCCGCTCAGCAGGTAACCCTCCAGCCAGCCCTGGCACTGATGTTCGGACAACATCTCCACCACGCGGCCGGCTCGCGCCAGGTGCTCGTCGACCTCCGGCGAGAGGAACTCGGCGTCCCACTGTTTGTCGGTGACGTCGAAGACGGCCTGCAGGCGGTTGGACGCGGTCTCGTCGGGTCCGAAGATGCGGAAGTTGTCCGGGTTGAGCCGGATCACCTCGGTGAGCCACTGCCCGAGCACTCGAGTCGCCTCGGCGATCGTCGCGCCGGGCGCGGGGACGTCGACGGCGAAGTTCCGGAAGTCCGGCAGCCGCAGGTCCTTGAGCAGCAGGCCGCCGTTGGTGTGCGGGTTGTCGCTCATCCGCAGCTGCCCCGCCGGCGCCAGGGCGGCGATGTCCGGGTCGAGCCTGCCGTCGGCGTCGAACAATTCCTCGGCGCGGTAGGACGCCAGCCAGTCGGCCAGCACCTGCAGGTGTTCGGGGGTGTCGCGGGCGCTGGCCAGCGGCACCTGGTGGGCCCGCCACGAGCCGGTGGTCTTCTTGCCGTCGATGTAGGCCGGGCCGGTCCAGCCCTTGGGGGTGCGGAACACGATCATTGGCCAGGCCGGCCGCGCCTCGTCGTCGGCGCGGGCCTTGATGGCGGCGATCTCGTCGAGCACCTCGTCGAGCAGGACCGCGAAGCGCCGGTGAGCATCGGCATGGTCGGCGGCACCGCCAGGCCCCTCGGAGTCGGCGACCTCGAAGAAGTAGGGCTTGTGGCCGTAGCCGAGCATCAGGCTCCGCAGCTCGTCCTCGGGTATGCGGGCCAGCACAGTGGGGTTGGCGATCTTGTAACCGTTGAGGTGAAGGATCGGCAGCACGACGCCGTCGCGCGCCGAGTTGACGAACTTGTTGGAATGCCAGCTGGTCGCCAGCGCACCGGTCTCGGCTTCGCCGTCGCCGACGACGGCCACCACCAGCAGGTCCGGGTTGTCGAAGGCCGCGCCGTACGCGTGCGACAGCGCATAGCCGAGTTCGCCGCCCTCGTGGATTGAGCCCGGCGTCTCCGGGGCGACGTGCGACGGGATGCCGCCGGGAAACGAGAACTGCCGGAACAGCCGGCGCAGTCCTTCGGTGTCCGGGGTGATGTCGGGGTAGGTCTCGCTGTAGGTGCCGTCGAGGTAGGCGTTGGCCACCAGTCCTGGACCGCCGTGGCCCGGGCCGGTGACGTAGATCGTGGGCTGGCTGCGCTCGGCGATTGCCCGGTTGAGATGGGCGTAGAGGAAGTTCAGGCCCGGCGTGGTGCCCCAGTGTCCGAGCAGTCTCGGTTTGACGTCCGCACGGGACAGCGGCGTGCGCAACAGCGGGTTGTCCAGCAAGTAGATCTGGCCGACGGACAGATAGTTGGCTGCCCGCCACCACCCGTCGAGGCGGGCAATGGTTTGCTCGCTCACCGGTTCGTCGTGCGATGGTCGCCAGGCAACAGTCGGTGTGGAGTCCATAGGGCCCATCAAACCCCGATTCGGCGGACTGTGCCGGTGCGCACACCGTTTGTTAACGCACGCTTACCTGCGCCGAGAGCTATGCCGCTGCTCTACTACGCTGACCGGCGTGCTGAGCTTCGTCGCGACGCAATCGGATGCGTCTCACTGCATTGATGACACGTGGCAGTCGCCGGGGGTGAGCGCATGAGGGCCGGCGAGCCGTTGCTCGCCTCGGTGCGGGTGCTGGATCTGTGTGACGGCGACGGCGACGCGGTGACCCGGCTGCTGGCCGACCTGGGCGCCGAGGTCATCAAGGTCGAATGCCCCGGTGGTGCCGCGGCTCGCGCCGCACTGCCGCTTCTGGCCGGGGTGAGCATCCCGTTCGCCTTGCACAATGCCAACAAGCACAGCACCGTGTTGGACCCTGCTGACGAGGCCGACCGCGCGCGGTTCTTCGAGTTGGCCGCCGGTGCCGACATAGTCGTCGACAGCGGAATCCCTGGTCAGTCCGCGGCATTCGGGACGTCGTGCGCGGAACTGGCCGACCGGTTCGATCACCTGGTGACGTTGTCGGTCACCGACTTCGGTAGGCAGGGCGCGCGGGCATCCTGGCAGGCCACCGACGCCGTGTTGTACGCGATGTCCACCGCGTTGTCGCGGTCGGGTCCAGCGGTCGGCACCCCGGTGTTACCGCCGGACGGCATCGCCTCGGCCACTGCGTCGGTCCAGGCGGCGTGGGCGGTGCTGGTCGCGTATTTCCACCGGTTACGCTGTGGCGCCGGCGATTACATCGATTTCTCGCGGTTCGACGCGGTTCTGTTGGCGCTGGATCCGCCGTTCGGCACCCAGGGGCAGGCGGCGACGGCCCGCAACACCGCCGAGAAGTGGCGCGGACGGCCGAGGAACCAGGATGCCTACCCGATCTTCCCGTGCCGTGACGGCTATGTGCGCATCTGTGTGCTGGCGCCGCGGCAGTGGCGGGGGCTGCGGGCATGGCTGGGGGAGCCCGAAGAGTTCCAGGATCCGCGCTTCGATTCGATCGTGGCGCGGATGAAGGCCTTTGGCCAGCTGAGCGAGTTGATCGCGGCGCTGTTCGCCGAGCAGACGATGGCCCAGCTGGTCGCCGAGGGACAGGCGCACGGCGTGCCGATCGCGGCGGTGTTGACCCCGTCGGAGGCATTGGAGTCCGAACACCTGACCGCTGTCGGTGCGTTGACCGACACCGAGTTGGCACCCGGTGTCACCGCGCGGGTCCCGGTCGGTTACTGGGTTGTCGACGGCGTGCATGTTGGCTACCGCACCCCGGCGCCCCGTCTGGGTAGCAGCGAAAGTCATTGGCAAACACCGCATTTCGAGTCAGACCCGACGGGGCCGATCGAGCGTGCGCCGCTGGCGGGCATCCGGATCCTGGATCTGGGTGTGATCGTGGCGGGCGGGGAGTTGAGTCGGTTGTTCGCCGACCTGGGCGCCGAGGTCATCAAGATCGAGAGCGCGTCCTACCCCGACGGGCTGCGGCAGAAGCGCGAGCACCAGCAGATCAGTGAGTCGTTCGCGCGGGCGCACCGCAACAACCTGGGACTGGGCCTGGAACTGCGCAGTACGGCCGGCACCGCGGTCTTTGGCCGGCTGGTCGGCGCGTCGGACGCCGTGTTCGCGAATTTCAAGCCCGGAACCCTTGCCGCGCTGGGCTTTTCTTACGAACGGCTGCGGGAGATCAACCCGGGCCTGGTGCTGGCCGAGAGCAGTGCGTTCGGCGACACCGGTCCGTGGAGCAAGCACATGGGGTACGGACCGCTGGTGCGTGCAGGCATCGGGGTGAGCCGGTTGTGGACGTCACCCGAGCCGCCGCCGCCCACCGCGCGGCATGCCTTCTACGACGCCACCACGATCTTCCCCGATCACGTCGTCGGCCGGATCAGCGCCATCGGCGCCCTGGCCGCGCTGATCCGCCGGCAGCGCCTCGGCGTGGGCGCCCGCTTGCACGTCTCGCAGGCCGAAGCCGCAATCAACCAGCTCGACACCCTCTACGTGACGCTGGCCGCGGTGGCGCACGGGGCCGACCGCGTCGAGGCCGACCACACCGTTCACCGGGTGCTGGCGTGCGCCGGCGACGACGAGTGGTGCGTGGTGTCGATCCGGTCCGACGCGGATCGCGCTCAGATCGCCACGGCGATCGGCCAGGCGGGGACGGCACCGGATGCCCTCGATTCGGCGCTGGCCGAGTGGGCGCGCTCGCAGGCTCCGGACCAGGCGGCAGCCGTGCTGCAGGCCGCCGGCGTACCGGCCGGGCCGATGTACCGCCCCGACGAGGTGTACCACGACCCGCAGGTGCGGGCACGACATGTGCTCACCGACATGACACATCCGTTGTTGCCCGAGCCGTTGCCTGCCGAGGCCGGCCCGGCGTCCTACCGCACCATCGCGCCGGTGCCGCAACGTCCCGCGCCGCTGCCCGGCGCCGACACCCGCCAGGTCTGCGCGGAGGTGCTGGGCATGGACACCGGCGAGATCGACCAGCTGCTCGCCGACGGAGTGCTGTTCGGCGCCGAGGAGAGAACAGGAGTGGACGCATGACCGCTGGGGCGCGATTCTTCATCGACGGACGTTTCCGCGGCGCCGAGCACACCGAGCCGGTGCTCGAAGCGGCCACCGGGGAGTTGCTGGGCAACGGGGCCAGCGCCACCGAGTCCGACATCGACGCCGCGGTGGCCGCGGCCCGAGCCGCACTGCCCGATTGGCAGTCCGCCTCGCCGGATCACCGCGCAGAGTCGCTTGTCGCGTTCGCGGCGGCACTTGAGAAGCGGGCGCGGACCACCGACGAACTGGTAACCCGGGAGAACGGCATGCCGATGTCGTTGTCGCGCGGCGCCAACGGCCGTTTCCCGGCGGCGCTGGTCCGCTACTACGCGCAGCTGATCACCCAGACCGCCATCGAGGAGATCCGTCCGAGCATGATCGGGCACACGATCGTACGGCGCGAGGCCGTCGGGGTGGTCGCCGCGATCGTGCCGTGGAACTATCCGCAGGCGCTGGCCGCGTTCAAACTGGCGCCGGCGTTGGCCGCCGGGTGCACGGTGGTGCTCAAGGCTGCGCCCGAAACAGCGCTGGACGCACTGATTTTCGCTGAGGCGGCCGAGGAGGCCGGACTGCCGCCGGGGGTGCTCAACGTGGTGCCCGGCGGGGCACCGGTCGGCGCCTACCTCGTCGCGCATCCCGGGGTAGACAAGGTCACCTTCACCGGGTCGACCGTCGCCGGCCGCCTCATCGGCGAGGTCTGCGGCCGGCTGTTGCGTCCGGTCACCCTTGAGCTGGGCGGCAAGTCCGCGGCGATCATCCTCGACGACGCCGACTTGGACGCCACGATGAAGGGCCTGCGCAACGCCTCGTTCGTCAACAACGGCCAGACCTGCCACCTGAGCTCACGGATCCTCGCGCCGCGGTCGCGATACGACGAGGTGCTCTCGGCGCTGGCCGACATGGTCGACGGACTCACCGTGGGCGACCCGCTGGACCCGTCGACCGACATCGGGCCGCTGGTCAGCTCCCGCCAACGCGATCGCGTCCTTGGCTACATCGAAGCTGGCAAGGTCAGCGGCGCCAGACTCCTTGTCGGCGGGTCGGTTCCGCAAGACCAGTCGCGCGGCTGGTTCGTGTCCCCGACGGTGTTCGCCGATGTGGACAACGCCGACCGAATCGCCCAGGAGGAGATCTTCGGCCCGGTGCTGGCGGTCATTCCCTATGACGGCGACGAGGAGGCGATCGCGCTGGCCAACGACAGCGACTTCGGGCTGGCAGGCACGGTGTGGTCCACCGACGACGAGCGCGCCACCGAGGTGGCCCGCGCGGTGCGCACCGGCACCGTCGGCGTCAACGACTATCAATTGGACTTCCGCGCGCCGTTCGGAGGGGTGAAGTCCAGTGGCATCGGCCGCGAGCTGGGGCCGGAGGGCCTTGAGGCCTTCTTCGCGCTGAAGTCGATCTACCGGGTCGGACCCGCGGCGGGCTAAGCCCGACCCGCGCCGCCGAGCGGCCAGTTACGCTGCGCAGTTACGCTCTGCCTGAGCGGTTTTCGCGCATCGTAACTGGCCGGCCGGCGGACGTCGGACAGGGGTTTAGCCGCCGGTGCCGATGCAGCCGACGCCGTTGATGCAGCCGCCACCGCCGCCGGGGCCGCCGCCGCCGCTACCCACGCCGGGGATGGATCCACTGCCGCCGCCGGGGCCGCCGCTGCCGGTCGGGCCACCGGGGATGCTGCCGCCACCACCACCGGGGCCGCCGCTGCCGGTCGGGCCACCGGGGATGCTGCCGCCGCCACCGTTGGCGTCACCGCCACCGGTCACTCCGCCGGGCGCGGTCGTGGTGTCACCGCTGGTGGGGCTGGTGGTGACCGTCACCTCGGTCGACGACGAGGTCGTGGTCGACGATGTCGGCGAAGTGGAACTGCTCTCCGAACCGCCGCTGTCGCTGCTTCCGCAGCCCACAGCCATCGTCAGCAGCGCGGCGCCACCGACCAGCGTCATCGCGGTTCTGGAAATTCGTCGTCTCGATCCGAGAGGCATCCGGCCCTCACTTCCTTGTTAGGGGACATCTCCAGATACCCAGCCCCGGCCCGGCCGAATCCTGCGACGAACCTGCTCTCCCACCGCTACGGCCGGCGGGCGGTCCCGGCTTGCCCTAGTCCCGCGCGAACGCCGCCGCGGCCTCCCGCTCGAGGTCGAGATACTGGTCCGGGCCGATGTCCACGGCTACCCCAAGGATCCGGCCACCGCTGAACGGGAATCCCGGCGGATAGGACCGGCTCACCGGATCGGCGCTGTCGTAGCCGACGCACAGTCCGTCGCCGCACAGCGTGAACGGGCCGATCTGGGCCCGCATCGGACCTTCGGCGACGACCTGCTCGCCCACATACAGTTTCGCTGTCCCCAGCGATTCCATGTGCTCGCCGGCGCCCTCGCGAACGAATTCGGCGCCGAGGGTCAGCTGGCCGGGTTCCAGCTCCGGGGAGACGAAGGTCTGCTCCGGCTTGATGCCGAGGAAGTTGTAGACGTAGTGCAGCTTGCGGTCCTTGATGAACAGGGTGTGCCCACCGAACCGGGAACCGTGGGCGAAGATGACCCCCTCGGACTCCGGGGTCACCTCCACGTCGGCGACAATCTTGTAGGAGCGACCGCGGATGTTCACCGCCGTCGACTCGGGCACGGGTGCGGTCTCTGGGTAGTAGATGTAGCGGGAGCGCGGCGGCTCACCTTGGGGCCGCACATCTCCGATCTGTTCGACGGCAGGACGATCATCCAGTGGCAGAACGAAATTCGCCTCCGCCTCCTCGAACCACGCGTCGATGAGTTCTTGCAGTTTCTCCGGGTGTTGCGCGGCGAGGTTGCGGGACTCGGCCCGGTCGGAGTCGACGTGGTAGAGCTCCCAGACGTCTTTGTCGAAATGGCCCTTACCGCTGATCGGTGCGTGCAGCGCGGCGGCCTTCCAGCCGTCCTGCCAGATGCCGCGGGTGCCCAGCATCGAAAAGTACTGGCGCTTCTTGGTGGTCGGGGCGTGGGCGTCGTCGAAGCTGTAGCGCATCGACACCCCGTTGAGCGGGTACTGCTCCACCCCGCGGTACACCGTAGGCATCTCCAGCCCGACGGCTTCCAGAATGGTCGGCACGATGTCGGTGCTGTGGTGGTACTGGTGGCGCATCTCGCCCTTGGCCTTGATCCCGTTGGGCCAGTGGACGACCAGCGGATCACAGGTGCCGCCGGCGAACTGCGCGTAGCGCTTGAACATCTGGAACGGCGTGGAGAAGGCCACCGCCCAGCCGGTGGGGTAGTGGTTGTAGGTTTCCGGGCTGCCGAGTTCGTCGAAGTAGGACATGTTCTCCTCCAGGCTGTCGGGATAGCCGTTGAAGAACTTGTTCTCGTTGACCGATCCGTTGGGGGTGCCCTCACCGGAGGCGCCGTTGTCGGCGCAGTACAGGATCAGGGTGTTGTCCAGCTGGCCGGTGCGCTCCAGGAAGTCGACGATGCGCCCGACCTGGACGTCGGTGTACTCGGAGAAGGCCGCGAACACCTCGGCCATCCGGCAGAACAGTTTCTTCTCCTCGTCGTTGAGCTCGGCCCAGGGCCGCACGTAGTCGGCCTCGTTGGCGACGTCGGCCGGCATCGGGTTCAGCGGCGTCAACTCGGTGCCTTCGGGCACCACACCGCGCTCGATCATCCGGGCCAGCACCCACTCGCGGTAGGCCTCGTAGCCGTCGTCGAACACGCCCTTGTACTTGTCGATGTAGTCCTGTGGCGCATGGTGCGGGGCGTGGTTGGCGCCGGGGCAGAACCACATGAACCACGGCTTGGACGGAGCCGAGGACCGCAGGTCGCGCAGCATCCGAATCGCCTGGTCGGCAAGGTCTTTGGACAGGTGGTAGCCCTCTTCGGGGGTGTAGGGCGGTTCGATGGCGTGGTTGTCCTCGATGAGGTCCGGGTACCACTGGTTGGTCTCGCCGCCGAGGAAGCCGTAGAACCGGTCGAAGCCCTTCGACAGCGGCCACTCCGATTTGCTGCCGCCCGGGGACAGGTCCTCCACCGGTACGTTGTGGTTCTTGCCGAGCCACATCGTGGCGAAACCGTTGTCCTGCAATACCTGTCCGATGGTGGCGCACTCGGCGGGTAGCCGGCCGGCCGCCCCTGGGAAGCCCATCGACCCTTCGGTGATCGACGCGCAGCGGTTCACGTGGTGGTTGCGCCCGGTCAAGAAGGTCGACCGCGTCGGCGAGCACAGTGCGGTGGTGTGCCACTGGGTGTAGGTGACGCCGTTGTCGGCCAGCCGGTCGAGGGTCGGCATGCTGATCCGGCCGCCGTAGGGCGACCAGGCCGCCTGACCGGTGTCGTCGTAGAGGACGATCAGGACGTTGGGCGCGCCTTCGGGTGCTTTCTTGAGCTGATAGGGCGTCCAGTCCGGGACCGAATCTCGAATGTCTAGCTTGATGACGCCCTTGAATGGCTCGGCCATGCTTGTCCTCCCGGTATCGGCGGCACCTTGCTCGGCCGCGGTCCGGTCATGGTTGCACCGGCTGCGGCGTGGCGCAGACGAACGTGGAGTCCGTCATCGGTGGACTATACGTGTGCAGCCGTGTCGCGCTGGGGGGTTGGGTGGCAGCGGCGGCACGGGGGGACCCGGCGGCGCCGACGGCACCGCGGGGGAACGGAAATTCACCAACCGCAGCGCGATTCAGTCCAGCGAAGCCCAGAAGTCGGCCAGGGCCTGCGCCCCGCGGGCCGGGTCGTCCAGCATCCACCAGTGGCCGAGGCCGTCGAGTACTTCGGTGCGGGCACCGGCCCGGTCCGCGGCGCGCCGACGGTTGTCGTGGACGCCGATGAACGCATCCGCGGTGGCCAACAGCGACAGTCCCGGCCGTGCGGCGGCGTTGGCCAGCGACTGCCCGGCCTCGGCCATCGCGGGCTGGGCGGCCGACCGGTAGAGCGCGAGGATGGCGCGGCCCATCTGCTCGTCCTGCGCGGCAGCGAGATCGGCGGCGATGGCATCGGGAATCCCCAAGCCGGTCATCTGTGCGACACGGTCTTCGAACGATCCTTCGACCATCGCGGCGATGGCCTCTTCGCCGGCCCCGGAGGTCTGCCACACCTGGGCCAGGTCGTGCCAGACGTAGTCCGGGTCGAACAACCCCACGACGTCACTGGCCCAGCTGCGGACCAGCTCCGGGCGCTGCATCACCAGGTTGACCACATGGCCGCCGCCCCAGTCGTGCCCCACCAGGTCCACGGGATTGTCGAAGCGTTCCAACTCCGCGGCCAGCCAGTCCCGATAAGCCAGGAAGGTCGCGGGGAAGTCCTCGGGCAGCGGCGCGCCGAATCCGGGCGGGGAGAGCCGCACCACGTCGCCGCGACCGAGCGCCTCCACCAGGGGGCCCCAGATCACCTCGGTCTCCGGATTGCCGTGCACCAGAACTACCGTCATGGGGACATCATGGCACCCGCTCGGGCGAGCACCGCAGCGGCCGCCAGCCCGGCGCCGGCACCACCGATGCTAGGTTTTGACAGGCGTCAAAACGCCGTCAGCGACTACGGAAGGGCCCCCGATGGATCCTCGGACTCCGGTACTTGTCGGTGTCGGACAGGTCAACGAACGGGACGACGCGCCGGAGATCGGACCTGTCGACCTGATGGCCGCCGCCGCCCGGGAAGCCGCCGACGCGCGGGTGCTGGCGGCGGTCGACGCGGTCCGGGTGGTCAACCTGCTGTCGTGGCGCTACCGCGACCCTGGGCTGCTGCTAGCCGAACGGATCGGCGCCACGGACGCTTCGACCTTCTACACCGGGGTCGGTGGCAACACCCCCCAGTCCCTGGTCAATCAGGCTTGCCTGGACATCCAGGCCGGGCGCAACGACGTTGTGTTGCTGGCCGGCGGGGAGACCTGGCGGACCCGCAGTCGGATGAAGGCGAAGGGCGTCCGGCCCGACTGGACCCGCCAGGACGACAGCGTCGCGGTGCCGCCCGGGGCCGAGGACGTCCCGATGGCCGGCCCGGCCGAAGAGCGCATCGGCCTGCTACTGCCTTCGCACGTCTACCCGCTGTTCGAGCAGTCGCTGCGCATCGCCGCCGGCGAGGGCAGCGACGAGCACCGGCGCCGCATCGGAGCGTTGTGGGCCCGATTCAGCGAGGTCGCGGCCGACAATCCGCACGCCTGGAGTTCCGAGGCGTTGTCCGCCGAACAGATCTGGCAGGCGGGCCCCGAGAATCGGATGATCAGCTGGCCCTATCCGAAGCTGATGAATTCCAACAACATGGTCAACCAGGCCGCGGTGGTCATCGTGTGTTCGGCCCAGAAGGCCACCGAGCTGCAGGTTCCGCGCGATCAGTGGGTTTTTCCGCATTCCGGCACCGACTCGCACGACACCTACGCCGTGGCGGAACGCGCCGATCTGCACCGGTCGCCGGCGATCAGGATTGCCGGGCGCCGGGCGCTCGAACTCGCCGGTATCGGCATCGACGACGTCGACTACGTCGACGTCTATTCCTGCTTCCCGTCGGCGGTGCAGGTCGCGGCCAACGAGCTCGGCTTGCCCACCGACGACCCGCTGCGCGCGCTGACCGTGACCGGCGGACTGACCTTTGCCGGTGGTCCATGGAACAACTACGTCATGCACTCCATCGCGACGATGGCCGAGCTGCTGCGGCGCAATCCGCAGGCCCGCGGTCTGATCACCGCCAACGGCGGTTACTTGACCAAGCACAGCTTCGGGGTCTACAGCGCCACCCCGCCGGCCACCGACTTCCGCTGGGAGGACGTCCAGCGCGCGGTCGATGCCGAACCCACCCGCACGGCGCTGGTCTCCTGGGACGGTGAGGGCACCGTCGAGTCGTGGACCACACCGTTCGACCGGGACGGGCAGCCGCAGAAGGCGTTCCTGGCGGTGCGCACCCCGGACGATTCGCGCACGCTGGCCGTCATCGAGGACCCGGCCGACACCGCGGCGACGGTGCGCGACGACATCGCGGGCGCCAAGGTCCGGGTGGGTGCCGACGGCCGCGCCACCCTGTGCTGACGGTGTCGGGCAACCGCTCAAAAGGTCGATAATTCGGCCCGGACCTGCTTACTCTCGTCGAAGGAGACGGGGGAAGTAGGGCACGGCATGCGGATCTTGCTCACCGAGGTGACCGGGGAGCTGGGACGTGCCCTGGCCGGTGGGCTGCTGGCCGCTGGCCACGACGTCCAGGGCCTGGCGCAGTACCCACACCGCGATCTCGACGCCGGTGTGGACCTCATCATCGCTGCCCCCGAACATCCGGTGCTCTACCGGTTGGCCGACCGGGCCGACGCGGTCGTGGTGCTGCCGCGCGAGGGCTCCGGCGGACCGCGCCCCGGGGAGGTCGTGCGGGTCTGCGACGCCGCCGCGCGCGGCGGCGCCCGGGTGGTCTTCCCATCGCTGTCGCTGCTCGACCCGCGGTGGTGGCAGCCGGCCGAGGATCTTGTCGCCACCGGCTGGGCGCCGAATCTGGTGGTGCGCATCGCCGCGCCGGTCGGCCGGCAGGCCGACGCACTGGTGTGCCGGACAGTCGCGGCCCTGCTCGATCCCGAACTGACCGGTGCACTGCATCTTCTGCACGTCGACGACCTGATCCGATTCCTGGTCACCGCGGCGGTCACCGACCGCACCGGGGTCGTCGAGCTGGCCAGCGCCGACACCGCCACCGTGGTCTCGGTGCGCCGCACCCTCAATGGAGTCGATCCGCGGCCCCGCGCCCGCGGTGTCGCGGGCTGGCCGCAGCCCAGCCCGGCAATCGACCTGTCGGCGCTGCGCACCCAGTGGCGTTTCGACTGCGGCTGGGATGCCGCCGCCGCGATGGCCGACACCGCCCGGGGGCTCGAGGGCCGCCGGATCACGGCGACCGGCGCTGTCGCGGTGGCCGGGCGGATAGCGATGCCGACCGCGGTAGTGCCACCGACGGGCGGTGCACATCTGGTCACCGCCGCACGCGACGGCGCCGAAGGAGAGTTCGACGACCGGATCGATCCGCGGTTCCCGGTGTTCCTGGCAGCGGGCTCCGCGGGTTTCGGCGGAATGCGCGGGCCGTTGACGCCGATGTCGCTGGACCTGCACCTGGGCGGGTTGCGGGGAGCGGCCCGGTCGGTGGCGCGGCTGCTGGATCTACGGGCGGCGGTGGCCGAAGAATGGGACAGCCGGCTGGTGGCGGTGTTCGGCCACCGGGCCTACCTGAATGCCTCGGTCCTGGCTGCGGCCGAACCGCGATTACCCGAACGTGTGGCGGCGCTGTCCCGCCGGCTGCGCGGCGCTACCGACTCGCCTCGAACCGGTTCCGGGCTGTTCGCCGCAGCCGGGGGCGCGATGTCGGTGTCGCGGCTACTGCCTGCGGCGCGGATGTACGCGCGGAATCTGCGGGACTACCAGGATGCCGCCGAGGCGCACTGGCGCGATACCGCCGCGCTGTCGGAGTTGCGGGACGCGCAACTCGATGCTCGAATACGTCTGTTACGCAACCGAATTCACCAGGGATGGGTGCTCAGTGCGCAGGCGCTGGTGCTGGCCGAGGTGGCGCCGGCCCAGCTGAGCCAAGTCGGCGGCGCCATCGACAGCCGTGCGGAGATCGACTCGCTGGCAAGGGTGCTGCGCGCCCACCCGTATGTGCAGACCGCCTTCGACGCCGGGGACATGGCATCGGCGCGCACCGCCGCACCGATGTTCGCCCGGACATTCGACGCGGCGCTGTCGCACCTCGGTCACCGGGGGCCCGGCGCCGCCGAACTCGCGACACCGGTCTTCGGCGACCGGCCCGACATCCTGCTCGCCGCGGCCCGCCGGAACACCGGGTTGCCCTCAGATGCCGAGCGCACCGGTGACGCCGGGGACACGGCCGGCTTGAGCGCCGCCGGCCTGGCCTACGACACGACCCTGCGCTTCACCCATCAACTACGGCTCGCCGTCAGGGAATTGGGCCGCCGGCTGGTCGCCGAGGACAAGCTCGGTGCGGTCGACGACATCTTCTTGTTGGCCGTGGAGGAAGCGTTGGCCGTACCGCCCGACGCCCGGTTGCGCGTCAAGCGCCGGACCGCCGAACGGGACCGGCTGCAGACGGTGGAACTTCCGCCGGTCGTCGACGGCGGCTGGGCGCCGACGACAGGACCGCCGGCGGCGGCGGTGGGCGAGGAGTTATCCGGCCGCGGTGCGGTCGCCGGGGTGGCGGAAGGGACGGTCATGGTCGTGTTGTCGGCCGACGACGCGCACCTGCAGGCCGGCGATATCGCCGTGATCGCCGGAGCGGGACTGGACTGGGTCACGCTGCTTGGGGCGCCCGGCGCGGTGATCGCCGATGGCGCCGTCGGCACGACTGCCGGACTCGCCGTGCCAGTGGTGACCCATGTTCAGGACGCGGAATGCAGGCTGCACACCGGGATGCGGGTCCGCGTCGACGGGGCGGCGGGACGGGTCAGTGTTCTCGACACGGCGCTGATCGTGGCGCGGTCCGGTGGCTGACCGACCCCGGTATACCGTGACCGGGTGATGTGGCGGGCGATCGCGGCGCGGGCGGTGCTGTGGTGGGCGCTGATCGTGGGTTCGGCCGTCGTCGCCACCGCACTGCTGGGACACAGCGGGCCCGTGACGGCCAAGGGCTGGGCGCTCGGTGTGTGGGTCGGCGGCTATGTGGCGCAGTTCGTGGTGTTCCTGGCAATCGCCCGGCGCTCGCCGCGGCCGGTGCCGCTCGGCTGGGCGATCGCCTCGATTGTGCCGTGGGCAGCCGACTGGACGGCCCCGCTGTCGCTGTGGTGGTTGGCGCTCTGGTCGGGTCTGATCCTGGCCTATGCGGCCCGGCTGGTGGCCGCGGTATCGCGGGTGGATCGGCTGCGCGCGGCCGGGGTGCCCGCCACCGCCGTGATACTGGGCGTCGTCCGGCCGACGTTCACCGCGGTGGCCAGCAAGGATGCCGCCCGCCGGGTGGTGCGGCTCCGCGTCGAAAGACCCGACGGCGCAGCACCTTACGAGGCGCGGCTGGCTGCCACGTTTGCGCTCGGGGAGATTCCCGAACCCGACGACCGGGTCGCGGTCCGCCTCGATCCCGACCGCCCGGAGCTGGTGGAGCTGATCGAGGACGCGCCGATCGTCCGGGCATGCCCGCCGCCTGTCGACCTCGCCCCAGCGGTCGCCGAACAGTTGCGCCGGCTCACCACCATGCGGGACCGGGGCGATCTGACCGATGCGGAGTTCGCGACGGCACGGCGCCGGCTGTTCGAATCCTGATACTCGCCGATCCGATCGGCCCACCACCGCAGGTCGGCCGCGCTGTAGCTGCCCGCATGGATCGGGGCGGTGTCGACCGGGTGTGCCAACCCTCGAACGTGGCCTACTTGGGCCAGCGGCCAAACCGAGCTATTTCGCGGGCAACGACTTGGCCTGCGCTAGTCCGCGGGCGACCCAGATCCGCAACTGGCGCGCAGTGCGGATGCCCTCGTCGTCGACACGGATCCAGCCGCGGGTCTCGCGGCCGGCCATGACCATCGGTGCGACGTGTGCGCCAGCCAGCAGCGCGGCGGTCTCCTCGATGGGCACCCGCACCATCAGGCCGCCCTTGCCGCTGACGACCACCGCCAGGTTGCCGCCGATCAGGAAAGCGAGCCCGCCGAACATGCGTTTCTCGTCGACCCCGCGTTCGGTGGCGAGCAGTTCGCGCACTCGGTTCGCCAGATCCTCGTCGTAGGCCATGACGAAACGGTAATACGCCCAGCAGACACAGAATTACCCCGATCCGGCCGAATCGGGGTAATTCTGTGTCTGGTCGCCGGTCAGGCAGCGACCGTAGCCAACTCGGCGGCCGGCTCCAGGGCCTGAGCCACGATGTCGGCGACATCGGTCATCGGCTTCACGGTCAACGCCTCGAGCACCTCGGCCGGGACATCGTCCAGATCGGGCTCGTTGCGCTGCGGGATGAAAACCGTTGCCAGCCCGGCCCGTTGGGCCGCGAGCAGTTTCTGCTTGACTCCGCCGATGGGCAGCACCCGGCCGTTGAGCGTGACCTCGCCGGTCATCCCGACATCCGAGCGCACCTGCCGCCCGGTGGCCATCGAGACCAGCGCAGTCACCATGGTCACACCGGCGGACGGCCCGTCCTTGGGCACCGCGCCGGCCGGCACGTGCACGTGGATCTTGCGGTTCAGCGCCGCGGGATCCACACCCAGCTGCTCGGCATGGCTGCGCACGTAGGACAGCGCGATCTGCGCGGATTCCTTCATCACGTCACCGAGCTGACCGGTCAAGATCAGAGCCGGCTCACCGGTCCCAGCCGACTCCACCGAGCCGGCCTCGATGTAGAGCACGTCGCCGCCCAGGCCCGTCACCGCCAGCCCGGTGGCGACACCCGGCACCGCGGTGCGTTCCGCGGATTCCGGGGTGAACCGCGGACGGCCCAGGTAGCCCACCAGATCCGGCTCGTCGATGATCAGCGCTTGCGGATCGTCGGCCAGTTTGGTGGTCGCCTTACGCAGCGCCTTGGCCAGCAGCCGCTCGAACTGCCGCACGCCGGGTTCGCGGGTGTAGTCCGCGGCGATCTTGCGCAACGCCGCGTCGGTGACCGTCACCTCCTCGTCGGTCAGCGCCGCGCGGTCGCGCTCCCGGGGCAGCAGGTACTCGCGGGCGATCGCCACCTTGTCGTCCTCGGTGTAGCCGTCGATCGACACCAGCTCCATCCGGTCCAGCAGGGCCGAGGGGATGTTCTCGATCACGTTGGCAGTGGCCAGGAACACCACATCGGATAGGTCCAGATCCAGGTCCAGGTAGTGGTCCCGGAACGTGTGGTTCTGCGCTGGATCCAAGACCTCCAATAGGGCAGCCGACGGGTCCCCGCGGTAGTCCGAGCCGACCTTGTCGATCTCGTCGAGCAGCACGACCGGGTTCATCGAACCGGCCTCGCCGATCGCGCGGACGATCCGGCCCGGCAGGGCGCCGACGTAGGTGCGCCGGTGGCCGCGGATCTCCGCCTCGTCGCGCACACCGCCGAGGGCGACGCGCACGAACTTGCGGCCCAGTGCCCGGGCCACGCTCTCACCCAGCGACGTCTTGCCGACGCCGGGGGGGCCGGCCAGCACCATGACGGCACCCGAGCCGCGACCGCCCACCACCTGCAGGCCGCGCTGCGCGCGGCGGGTCCGAACGGCCAGGTACTCCACGATGCGGTCCTTGACGTCGTCGAGGCCGTGATGGTCGGCGTCGAGGATCTCCCGGGCCGCCTTCAGGTCGGTAGAGTCGTCGGTGCGGGTGTTCCACGGTAGGTCCAGGACGGTGTCCAGCCAGGTGCGGATCCAGCCGCCTTCCGGGCTCTGCTCACTGGAGCGTTCCAGCTTGCCGACTTCGCGTAGCGCCGCTTGGCGGACGTTGTCCGGCAGGTCGGCCGCCTCGATTCTGGACCGGTAGTCATCTGAACCGTCTGGCTCGTCCTCGCCGAGTTCCTTGCGGATGGCGGCCAGCTGTTGACGCAGCAGGAATTCCTTCTGCGTCTTCTCCATGCCCTCGCGGACGTCCTGGGAGATCTTGTCGCTGACCTCCACCTCGGCGAGGTGTTCGGCGGTCCAGTCGATCAACAGACGGAGGCGGGCGGCCACGTCCTCGGTCTCCAGCAGCTGACGCCTTTGGACGTCGGTGAGGTACGACGCGTAACCGGCGGTGTCGGCCAAGGCGGCCGGATCGGCGATCTTGTTGACCACGTCGACGATCTGCCAGGCCTCGCGGCGCTGCAGCATAGCCAGCAGCAGCTTCTTGTATTCCGCGGCAAGCGCCTTGGTGTCCTCGTCTGCCTCGACCGCTGCTATTTCCTCGACCTCGACCCACAGTGCCGCTCCCGGCCCGGTGGTTCCGGATCCGATGTGGGCGCGGCTCTCACCGCGCACGATAGCGGCGGCGCCGCCGCCGGGAATGCGGCCTACCTGCACGATCGACGCGATGACGCCGTGGGTGGGGTAGCGATCGTCTAAGCGTGGCGCGATCAGGAGCTTGCCGGTCGGGGTGGCCTGAGCTGCGTCCACTGCCGCGCGGGCGGCGTCGTCGAGTTCGATCGGCACCACCATTCCGGGCAGCACGATCGGCTCACTGATGAATAAGACGGGCACAGATGTGGCTTCAGCCATCAATCCTCCAAAGTTCAGTCTGGTTGGCTCAACCCTGGGGGTGGTGGCTTTGTTCCCTCACGCGTGTTCGCTGTCAGCGTGCCGCCTCGTGGTCGGGGCCGCACAAAACAGCGAGCCTGCCGCCGGGGGTTGGCGACAGGCTCGCTGGGGCGTGCGGCTTGGATCAGCCGGCGGTGGGGGTGGCCCCCAGCGTGCGCTGAATGTCGGGGATCATCTGCTGGAGCTGCTGGCCCCAGTAACCCCAGCTGTGCGTGCCGTTGGCCGGGAAGTTGAACACGCCGTTGCGTCCACCGGCGGCCAGGTAGTTGTCCATGAAGGTCTTGTTGGTCCGCAACGTGAAGCCCTCCAGGAACTGCGCGGCCATCAGGTTGCCGCCACCGCCGGAGGTGTCCAGATCCGACGGCGTGCCGGTGCCGCAGTAGATCCAGATCCGGGTGTTGTTGGCGACCAGCTGGTTGATGTTGACCATCGGATCGTTACGCCGCCAGGCCGGATCCGACGACGGGCCCCACATGCTCTGTGCGTTGTATCCGCCGGCGTCGTTCATCGCCAGCCCGATCAGCATCGGCCACCACCCCTCCGAGGGGTTCAGGAAGCCCGACAGCGATGCTGCGTAGGGGTAGCGCTGCGGGTAGTAGATCGCGTAGGTCAGTGAGGCGCTACCGGCCATCGACAGCCCGACGACCGCATTGCCGTTCGGGTCGACCCCGTAGTTGGCTGCCAGATACTCGGGCAGCTCCTTGTTCATGAACGTTTCCCACTTGTAGGTGTAGTTCTGGCCGTTGCCCTGCGACGGCTGGTACCAGTCGGTGTAGAAGCTCGACTGGCCGCCGACCGGCATGACCGTCGACAGACCCGAGCCGTACAGCCACTCGAAGGCCGGGGTGTTGATGTCCCAGCCGTTGTAGTCGTCCTGTGCGCGCAGGCCGTCGAGCAGGTACACCGCGTGCGGGCCCCCACCCTGGAACTGGATTCGGATGTTGCGGCCCATCGCGGCCGACGGGACATCGAGGTAGAGAACCGGAAGTCCCGGCTTGGAGAAGGCGGCCGCAGTCGCCGACCCGCCGACAACGCCGATTACGCCGGGCAGAAAGAGTGCGGCCACGAAGGCTGCGGCCACGCGGCGCAACCATGTGCCTCGCATCAATTCGACGATCTTCATGACGGAAACCATCACCTTTCGTACGCGTTTCACAACCGGAGAAGTGCTGTGTGCCGGTAGCTAATCACGCACGCAAGGCGCGACTCGGTACGCGCGGCGGTGCGCCAAGTCGCGGTTCGCTAACGATCAGGAGACGCACCGGACTCGGGAGTTGGCTCACACCAAGGATTTTGAGCACCGCTTCGATAACGGGACGGTCACGCGCAGGCAACGATACCGTTGAGGTATGGATGACCCCTTCGATCTGCAGCGATTCGTCGACGCGCAGGACGGCGTCTATGGGCAGGTGCGGGCCGAACTGCGCACCGGCGCCAAGCGCACCCATTGGATCTGGTTCATCTTCCCGCAACTTGCCGATCTCGGAAATAGCTCTACTGCAAAGCATTTCGGCATCACATCGCTGGCGGAGGCGCAGTCCTACTTGGCCCATTCGGTGCTCGGGCCGCGGCTGCGGGAATGCGCACGGCTGGCGAGCGCGATCGAGGGCCGCTCGGCCGAGGATGTCTTCGGCTGGCCCGACACCCTGAAGGTGCGCTCGTCGATGACCCTGTTCGCCCAGGCCACCGACGACGACGCCGACTTTGTCGCGGTGCTGGACAGGTTCTACGACGGACAGCCCGACGCGCGCACGCTGGAGCTTCTCTAGCCGCTCGAGCGCAGGATCAGCCAGCCCTGGGGCGGGACGACGACCTCGGTCACGGACTCCTGCGGCGGCGCGCCGGTACCGCCGACCAGTTGTGCCGGGCGTCCGAGCAGTTCGGCCACCGGCAGCCGCAGCGGCGCATCGTCGATGTTGAGTGCGACCACAAGTGCGTCGTCACCGCTGCGGGTCTGGTAGCAGTAGCCGCGGTTATCGAGCTGCAGCGCAGTCGTTTTCGCCTTGTAGAGCCATGGGTTACGCCGGCGTAGCCCGATCAGGTACTGGTGCAGGTTCCATGTCTCGCGTCCGGCGTCGTCCAGCGGCACGGGCGGCGTGCCGAACTCCGGGCGTACCGCGTCGTCACCACCGGCGCGATCCTCCTTCACGCCGCGGTATCCGAGCTCGTCACCGGCGTACACCGTGGGGACGCCGCCGGTGGTCAACAGCAGCACCAGGGCGTGCGCCACCTGTTCGGCGCGTTCGAGCTTGCTGGCGATCCGGGTCACATCGTGATTGCCGACGAACGTCATCGGCGCAAAGCGGGACAGAAAGTCGTTGTGGCGCTGCAATGCCCAGTCCAGCTCGTGGAAGTTGCCGTCGTTGAGGCTGCTCCAAATGGCCTTCCACAACTCGTACTGCGTCACCGAGTCGACACCGGAACCGTCGACGAAGGCGGTGTAGTCGCCGTGGATGACCTCGGCGACGAACCATGCGTCGGGATGCGCCTGGCGCACCCGGGGCAACACCTGGGCCCAGAAGATTTCCGGGACCGCGTAGGCGGCGTCCAACCGCCATCCGTCGGCGCCGCGGTCCAGCCAGTGCTTCATCACGTCCACGACGTAGTCGACGACGGCCGGGTTGGTGTGGTTGAGCGTCACCAGTTCGCCGTGGCCCTCGAAGGTGTGGAAGCGTCCCGGGCGCCCCCGAAACCAGCCCGCCGATTCCGCGTCACCGTCGTCCACGGCCCGCCGGTACCTCGCGAAATCGGTTCCCACATGGTTGAACACACCGTCGAGCAGCACCCGCAGTCCGCGCCGGTGCGCTTGGGTGACGAACTCGTCGAAGTCGGCGTCGTCACCGAGACGGGGGTCGATGCGGAGGTGGTCGGTGGTGTCGTAGCCGTGGGTGCGTGAAGCGAACACCGGACCGAGGGCAATTCCGGAGGTGCCCAGTTCGACGGCGTGGTCGAGCCAGTCGACGATGCGGCTCAGCCGGTGTTCTTGCGGGCCGGGCGGTGGGTCGGCGGGAAACGCGCCGACGAAACCCAGCGGGTAGACGTGCCACCAAATGGCGTGACGCACCCAGTCCGGTGTGCTCATGGCCGGAACCGCACTGCGTAGAGGGCCATCATCTCGTCGCGGTACTGCGGTGCGGGTCCGTCGACGACCAACTGTGGGGCGACCGCGGTGATCGGCAGGGTCGCGACCGGTGGGGGCGGGGCGTGCCACTCGGACAGCCACTGGGCGAGCTGTTGGCCGGAAGCAGCAAACACGATGCGCCCCAACCCGACCCAAGCGTGGGCGGCAGCGCACATCGGGCAGTGCTCTCCGGAGGTGTAGACGGTGGCGTTGGATCGCTGCTCGGGGGAGAGGTTGCCCACCGACCAGCGCGCGATGGCCAGCTCGGGATGGGCGGTGGCGTCACCGCCGGCGACGTGGTTGTGGTCCTCGAACAGGACCCGGCCCTCGGCGTCGACGAGGATCGAGCCGAACGGTTCGTCACCGGATTCGAGGGCCGCGCGGGCGAGCTCGACGCAACGACCGAGCCGTTGGATGTCCACGTCGCTGAGCGCCACGCTGTCTCACTCTACGCAGGCGGCGCCGGAGCCCCGAGACGGCGCAGCAACCGCGCCGGGTCCAGCGCAGCGGCCGTTCGCCCACGGGCCATCGGGTAGCAGGCCAGCCCGACGAAGACCGCGCACAGGTGTCCGACCTGGGTGAACATCGGGTGGGCGACGAACACCGCGACGACCGCGCAGCCGATGATCGTCAGCAGGTACAGCCACCGCCAGGGGCGCACGACGCGGTAACCCAGCAGGGCGGCCACCCCGACGACGAAGTAGCTGACCCCGATGTCGCGGGCGTTGAGATACCTGGGGGAGACGGCGGCCTCCTGGATCTGCCAGTACAGGAAGCCCTCGCTGAGATAGGTCGCGGCGACGTGGGCGATCAGTCCGGCCACCACGAACCGTAGTGAGCCCAGCCAGTGTTCGGCCGGGGCCAGCACCAGGCAGAAGACCAGTAGATAGGGCCACCAGATGAAGCCGTCGATCCACAGCAGGCTGGTGATCAGCACCCGGATCGGTTCCGACGCCAGGTGGTGCAGGTTGGTCGAGTCCTTGCGCAACAGCGCGAACAGATGCCAGCGGGGCAGCAGATGCTGAACCGCCGTGGTCGAGAACAACACCGTCAGCCAGACGAACGTCACCGGCGCGCTGCCGACATAGGCCGCGACCCGCTGACCCCAGGTGTGCCGCTGCTCGGGATGTAACGGCCCCGCCGACCCATCGTGCACCCGTCGACTTTACGTCGGGTCGGGCCTCAGTCGCTGCAGCAGCTCTTCTCGAACACCTCCAGCCGGCACGCGCACGAGGCCAGGATCGGCACGTCGGCGCGAGCCTTGGCCAGCTCGAGCTGCCGGCCGATGATGATGGCCTCGGCGTCGCGGCCGAGGCGCTGCAGGCACTCGTGGTAGCCGTGCAGGCTCCACACATTGCCGGGATGCTGGCACGGCCGGCTCAGGGTCGGGTCCAAGCCGAGGTCGGCGGCATACACCGCGGCGGCCTGCTCGACGTGCCCCTGCTCGAGCAGCAGCGCCCCGTAGGCGTGCCGGGTGGGCTGCATCCAGCCCCAGGGTTCGTCGTAGGGCAGTGCGTCGTCCAGCGCGATAGCCTTCCGCAGGTGGTCGAACGCCTCGTCGAAATTGCCTTCGCGGTAGGCGATCTCGCCGTCGAGCATGGCCGCCGCCACCGCGAGGATGTCACGGCTGGTGTTGTTGAACAGGTAGCGCGACTCCGGCACCCGGGCATAGGCCTCGACGAATGCCTGGCGTTCGGCTGCGGCCTGTGCCAGCTGACCTTTGGCGGCGTGCGCGACACCGCGCCCGTAGTGAATGGTCGCCGTTGTGCTGCAATATAGTTCGCGATCGTGCGGCAGCGGCTCGGCGATCAGCTCGTCCCAGCGGCCGAACCGGATCAGCACGTGCACCCGCAGCGGGACGAAAGCCTCGAGCCAGTCGGCCATCGGCGGAGATTCGATGGACAACAACTCTGGGGTGAGCTGCCCGGACAGTTCGGCGGCGGCCTGCAGGGCGATCTGCGACTGCCCGGCGAACATCGCCGAGTAGACCACGAAATGCAGATCGTGCGCCCGATACAGCGAGTAGAAGTTCAGCGGGCCGGCATGTGCGACGAAGCGCCGGTCGGCGGCCACCGCGGCGTGGTTGGCCAGCACCGAATCCCGGTAGTTCCCGCACAGGACGTCGATGTGGGACGGCATGTGCTGCAGATGGCCGGCGTCGGGCACCAGCCCGCGCAGCAGGTCGGCGGCCGGCAGCGCGTCCTCGGGGTGAGCCGACATCTCCATCGCATGGATGTAGAGGTGCAGGATGCCAGGATGGGCGCGCCCGGCCGGCATGGTCAGCGCATGGTCGAGCAGGCGTTTGGCCTCCACCACTCGCGAGCCCGCTGCTGGTTCCCCGGTTGTGGTGTCCCACAACGCCCATGCCGTCAGGTTCACCAGCGCGTCGACCGTCAACGCCAGCACGTCGACGTCGTCGGGGTAGGCCTGCGCCAGTTCGGCCATCGCGTCGGCGTAGGCGGCGTGCCCCGCCGAGAGTGCCTCGGCGTCGTCGGGGTCGTCGGTGGGGAAGCGGGTCGCCAGCGCCGCGATCAGGTCGCGCTCGACCACGCTGGCCCGGCTGTTGGCGGCCAGCTGCAACTCCATCCGGGCCCGGGCCAGGGAGGCGGCCAGATCGACGGGATCGAAGGCGTCCCAGGCCTTGTTGTAGTTGGGTCCAATCGCATACGCGATGCCCCAGCGGGCGATCGCCATGTCGGCGTCGAGTGCCAGGGCGCGCTCGAAGCACGCGATGGCCTCTTCGTGGTTGAAGGCGTACGCCCACACCAGGCCGCGGTCGAACCAGACCCGGGCCTGCGGCGAGGGCGAGTCGACCGCACGGCGGTAGTCGCCGAGGTCGTAGTAGGGCTCGGTGTCTGCGCTCAGGACCGCCATGCTGCACACCCTAGGTCAGGGGGGCGGCTCGGGATAGCGATGCAACCGGGAAGAGCGAAAGGGCGGCACCGATGTCCCAGCCGCGAGCAGACACAAACTTATAGAAATTCGGGCCGAAATCCATAAGTTTGTGTCTGCTCGCGGGGGAGGGCGGGTCAGTGGCCGGCGACGATGTCGGACTCGTAGACGGTGACCGGCTCCTTGGCCGCCGGCAGCAGTGAGTACGCCAGGCACACCACTGCGAAGAACAGATAGCCAAGGGCGACTTGCGGATTGGCCGCCCAGCCGATTTGCGGGGCGTGGATCAGTCCGATGAACGACAGCGCCGCGGCCACCACTGACGCCAGCGCGGCGTAGCGGAACTTCTTCTCCAGGATGAAGGTCACCATGGTGCCCAGCAGCAATCCGACCAGGATCGCGCCCTCGCCGAGGGTCTGCAGCCCGTCGTAGACCACCCCGGCGCCGCCGAGGGCGTCCATGCCGACCTCGGTCGCCGACGTGCCGGCGGCGTTGAGTGCGTTGTCGATCAGGCCGCTGGCCCACTGCGCCAGGTTGGGCAGCAACGCGGCGACCACCGCGACCGCGTGCAGCCGCGGCACCGCCTGGAAGGCCTGTGCCCCGATCAGCAGGCCGATGTAGAGCAGGATCGGCACGATCGCCGGGACCGGCAGTAGCGCGGCGAGTACGCCGAAAAGACCCAGGAAGCACAGCAATCCGATGACCACACCGCTGGCCAGTGAGTAACCGGCGCGCCCGCCGGCGTCCTTCCAGCCGGGGTGGCCGATGTACACCGCCGGCGGGAACGGCGAGCCGAATGCCGAACCGATGACCGCTCCGGCTCCGTCGGCCAGCAGCACACTGCGCAAGTTGTAGTTGTCTCCTGCTGCGGCAGCGCTTTCGACGTTGCTCATCGCCTCGGTGAAGTTGTAGACGCCCAGGGGGATCGCGGTGCCCAACAGCGGAGCCAGGTGCGCCAGGCCGGAGAACAGCAGATCCAGGCGCAGATCCGGGATGCCGACCGCGATATCGGAGACGGCCTGGCTGACGTCGGGTGCCGACATGAACCCGCCGATCCAGCCGATCGCGGTGCCGACGAGCAGCGCCACCAGGCCGACCGGGATGTTGCCCGGCAGCTTCACGTCGGTGAAGAAGCCGATCAGGATGATGGCGAGCACCGGGAGGCCGATCCAGGCCGCCTCCCACATCTGGGCGGCCGGGCGCATCGAGATGAACGTGATGGAGATGCCGGCCAGGGTGCCCAGCATCGCCGCGCGCGGGGTCAGCTTGCGGATGTAGGGCCCGACGAATCCGCCGATGATGACGATGACGCCGATCATGAAGGCCCACGCCAACCCGGACTGCCAGGCCTGGACCGGATCCTTGGTGGCCAGGTACACCGGCAGCATCACCACGAAGACCACGATGAACATGTGCGGGACGCTGGGTCCGTAGGGCAGCGCGGTGACGTCATCGCGGTTCTCCCGGCGTGCCAGCCGCCGCGCGAGGAATGTGTAGTAGAGATTGCCTAGCACCAGCGCTACCCCGAGGGCGGGCAGCACTGTGCCCAGCACGTCGTCGGCGGGCAGCTTGACCACGCCGATCATCAGGGTGGTCAGGGTCAGGACGTTGACCAGGATGTTGAAGCCCAACCCGAAGAACGCGTTGAGATCACCCCGGGTCCACCAGGCGAGCTTGACCTCACTCGGTGGCGGAGGGGCGGCGGGCGGATCGGTGACGTCGGTGCTCATGCACGGCCTCCTGAGACGGTCGGGACAGCGGCGCGGCCCGAGCCGATCTCGTCCGTCGCTAAATGGTGATTGTCGACGCCTCGGTTCCAATCAGAATGCGTCTGTGTGTCGATCGTGTTAGCCGCACGCCGGGACCATGGTTCGACACCGTCGCGGCCCCGTGTTGTAGTGCTGTGGTGCTGGAATTCACCGTCGAGGACCTGTCCGCCGACGACATCGCACGGCTGCGTGCCGTCTACGAGCCGCTGGCCGAATCGGTTCGCGAACTGATCGACGCGACCATCCGCACCGAGGCCGACGCCCAGACGGTCGCGGCGGTCAAGGCCGATGTCGACGCGGCGGTCGCCCGGCTGCGCGCCCGTCAGATCGACGGGGCGTTCGGCGTGCGGCGCACCACCTCCGGGGAGAGCCTGGGGTGGGGCAACGCCGTCATCGGGGTGCGCAACCCGCTCGCCCCGCCGCTGGACGTCCACCGAGACCCCGACGGTCGGCGGTGGGCCGACTTCCACCTCGGCGCCGCCTACGAGGGACCGCCAGGGCACGTCCACGGCGGAGTGTCGGCCCTGATCCTCGACCATGTGCTCGGTGAGGCCGCGAGCCCGGACTCCAAACCCCGGTTCACCGGCAGCATCACCGTGCGGTACCTACGGGCGACCCCGCTTGGTCCGTTGCATGCCGAAGCGGCGATCACCCGGGTCGACGGTGTGAAAACGTTTTGTGCCGGCCATATCTCGGATGCCGAGGGCATCACCGTGGAGGCCGAGGGCGTCTTCATCACGCCGCGCTGGCTGCGCGACTAGGGCTACTGCTTGCCCATGGCGAGTTTGAGTCGATCGGCCGCCGTGATCAGGTGGTCGTGGCTGTCCTGCCCAATGTCGATCTGCACCCAGTCGATCCGCCCGGTGAAGGCATTGCCGGTCGGCCCGTAGTCCGGGGACGCCGGTGAACCCGTGTCACGCCCGACGTCGCAGGCCTCGTCGGCGGAAAATCCCATCGGGATGGTGATTTCGACGCGCCCGGTGCCGACGGGTTTTCCGTCGTGGTAGAGGGTGACCGTGCCGCCCTTGGCCAGCCCGCCGCCGTCATAGGCGAATTCCATCCGTACCTGATGCTTGCCGGCGGGCAGCCGCTTGCTCGCGGTGGCGAAGAAATGCTGGATGCCGAAGAAGTTGTAGCAATACTTCAGTCGTCCTTCGTGCACATAGAGCGCCCAGCCGCCGACCTGCCCGCCCTGGGTGCAGATGACCCCGGATGCACCGCCTTTGGGCACGACGACGTCGGCGGTCACCGAATGCGACTTGTTCTTGATGTTCAGTACGCAGCCTTCGCTGACCCGCATGCCGTCATAGAGAAGCTGGCTGGTGCCATGGATCAGCTGGGGACGGCCCGCGATGTCGGGGTTGATCCGCTCGAAAGACCGATCGTCGAGCGGCACCACGTTGTGCTTCACCGCCTCGATGAGCCAAAGTCGTTGCATCTCAGTCAACTTTTGCGGCATCTCGGCCACCAGGTTGTGTGCCTGGCTCCAGTCGTCGGGACCGTAGAGTTCCCAGACGTCGTCGTCGAACGGCGGCGGTGTGTCGGCCCTCCACGGGGTGCGGTGCTTGGTGCATGCTGTCCACCCGTTGTGGTAGATGCCACGGTTGCCCATGATCTCGAAATACTGCACGAGGTGTGATTCCGCCGCGGCCTCGTCGCGCAGCGTCGGCAACATACTCACACCTTCCAGCGGAGCCTGCTGGATTCCGTTGACGCTCAATGGTGCCGGGATACCGGTAGCCTCCAGGATCGTGGGGGCCACGTCGATAACATGGTGGAACTGGTTACGGGTCGATCCGGTGTCGGCCAGTCCGTTGGGCCAGTGCACGATGGTGCCGTTGCGGGTGCCGCCCCAGTGCGAGGCGACTTGCTTGGTCCACTGGTACGGCGTGCACAGCGCGTGCGCCCAGCCCACTGCGTAGTGGTTGTAGGCCGCCGGGGTGCCGAAGTCGTCGAGCTTGGACAGCAGGAATTCGGAGGTCTCGATGCCGGCCATTCCGTTGAGCACCGCCATCTCGTTGAAGCAGCCGATCGGCGTGCCTTCCGCGGACGCACCGTTGTCGCCGATGATGTAGTAGATCAGGGTGTCGCCCAGCACGCCGAGCTCGTCGATGGCGTCGACCACCCGGCCGATCTCGTGGTCGGTCTGCTCCAGGAAGCCGGCATAGATCTCCATCTGCCGGGCCAGAACGGGTTTGAGTTCGGCGGGCATGTCGTCCCAGGCTGGAATTTCGTCGTGGCGCGCAGTCAGTTCGGCGGTCTCGGGAATTACGCCGAGCTTCTTCTGGCGAGCGAAGATCTTCTCCCGCAGTACATCCCAACCCCGGTCGAACTTCCCACGGTACTTGTCCGACCACTGCTGCGGCACGTGGTGCGGGGCGTGGGTGGCGCCGGGAGCGAAGTACATGAAGAACGGTTTGTCCGGCATCAGCGCCTTCTGCTGGCGCACCCAGGTGATGGCGTGGTCGGCGAGGTCCTCGGTCAGGGTGTATCCCTCTTCGGGTGTGCGCGGCGGCTCCACCGGCGTGGTGCCCTCGTACAGACCCGGGTAGTACTGATTGGCCTCACCGCCGACGAACCCGTAGAAGTATTCGAATCCCGATCCGGTGGGCCATTGGTGGAAGGGCCCGACGGGGGAGACCTCCCACACCGGCACCTCGTGGCACTTGCCGAATTGTGCGGTCGAGTAGCCGTTGAGCTTGAGGGTCTCGGCGAGCGGCGCCTTGTCCTTGGGCCGGACGCTGCTGTTGCCGGGCGCCGAGGTGGCCATCTCGGTGATGGCGCCCATGCCCACCGAGTGGTGGTTGCGCCCGGTAAGCAGGGCCTGGCGAGTCGGCGAGCACAGCGCGGTGGTGTGGAACCGATTGAGCTTCAAGCCGTTCCCGGCGAGGCGTTCGGCAACCGGCGTAGTGCACGGACCGCCGAACGCCGAGGACGCCGCGAAGCCGACATCGTCGATGAGCACGATCAGAACGTTGGGTGCTCCGGCCGGCGGGCGCAGGGCGGTAATCGGCGGATAGCTGGTGTCAGGATCCTTGGCGTCGTAGGTGGTCACGCCGACGTGCGCGGAATCCGGGATGGGCAGGATGTCGCGGCGCTGAACGGAGCCGGGCAAACCGGCGGGCGCCGGCGCAGCTGGCGTGCTCTTGGCGGCCGATCCGGCCTTTTTCGCAGCGGGTTTGGCCGACTTCGCCATCGGTCCTCCTAGACGCGAGGGAACACTTCTCGATTAGAAGCGGGCACAGCCTACGCCCGAGTCCTGGCAGCCGAGCGGGTTCGACACAGTTCACGGCGGCCGCGCCGGGGAGTAGGTTCCCAGCAATGGAGAAGGTGATTGTCACACTGCGTGCCCGCACCGCCGATGACGCGTGGGCCGAGCAGCTCCGCGGGCCGGCGGCCCGGCAACTGCTGGATCTGGGCCTGCCCGGTGTGACCGTCAACGTCCGCGACCGTGATGTGCGGGATTCGCTGATGACGCTGACGACGCTGGATCCGCCGGTGCAGGCGCTGGTGAGCATCTGGACGCAGCAGTACTACGGCGATCAGGTCATCATGGCGCTGGACCTGCTGGGCCACTATGCCGAGGAGATCGCCGCGTATCTGGTCACCGAATCGGCGCCGCTGCCGCCGCCGGCATCCCTGCCCGGTGAGCGGACGCCCGGGTTGGCCAACATGGCCCTGCTGCGCCGCCCGGCCGAGATGGACGAGCCCACCTGGCTGGCCCGCTGGCACGGCAACCACACCCCGGTGGCGATCGCCACCCAGGCGACCTTCGCCTACGTCCAGAACTACGTGGTACGCGCGCTCACCGAAGACGCCCCGGTGATCAGCGCGATCGTCGAGGAGCACTTTCCCATCGAGGCGGTGGGCAGCCTGCACGCCTTCTTCGGCGCCGCCGACGACGCGGACCTGCGCGACCGGATGGAGCAGATGGTCGCCAGCACAGCGGCATTCGGGGCAAACGTCGACATCGACGCGGTGCCCACCAGCCGCTACGTCTATCGCAGTCCGTTCACTGGCGCGCTACAGGAGGCGCCGGCATGACCAGCCTGGCCGACGCCGTCGCGTTGGCCGGCTCCGACCAGGGGCTGGCGGTGGTCGCCACACTGCGCGCCGACCAGACCATCCAGGCCACACTGGTCAATGCCGGGCTGATGGCGCATCCGGCCACCGGCGACCCGGTGCTCGCCTTTGTCACCTACGGGCGGGTCAAGCTGGGCAACCTGCGCGCCCGGCCGGCGGTGGCGGTGACGTTCCGGGCGGGCTGGCAATGGGCGACCGTCGAGGGCACCGCCGAACTGGCCGGTCCGCACGATGCCGCCGCCTGGCTCGACGGGCCGGACCGGCTGCGGCTGCTGCTGCGTGAGGTGTTCGCCGCATGCGGTGGCACGCACGACAATTGGGCCGAGTACGACCGAGTGATGGCCGAGCAGGGCCGTACCGCGGTCCTGGTGACGCCCACCCGGGTGTACAGCAACGGATAGTCCCACCTGGCGGGCTCGGGGACCCCGTTGCACGGGGCGACCCGGATACCCTCCAGCGGTGACGCTGATCATCGACGACGCGAACCGGGTCCGGACGCTGACCTTCAACCGCCCCGACGCGCTCAACGCCTTCAACGAGGCGCTCTATGACGCCACCACCGAGGCGCTGCTGGCCGCGGCCGAGGACCCGGAGGTTGCCGTCGTCCTGCTCACCGGCGCCGGCCGGGCGTTCAGCGCAGGCCAGGACCTCGGCGATATGCAGGCCCGCATCACCGACCCCGACTTCGCGGCGGGCACGCACGGATTCCCCGGCATGATCGAGGCGCTGACCCGGTTCCCCAAGCCATTGATCTGTGCGGTCAACGGTGTCGGCCTGGGTATCGGCACCACCATCCTGGGCTACGCCGATCTGGCTTTCATGTCGACCGGCGCGCGGCTCAAATGCCCGTTCACCAGCCTGGGTGTCGCGCCGGAGGCGGCGTCGTCCTATCTGTTGCCGCAACTGATCGGCAGGCAGAACGCGGCCTGGCTGCTGATGTCCTCGGAGTGGGTCGACGCCACCGAGGCGTTGCGGATGGGCCTTGTCTGGCGGGTGTGCGAACCGGAGGAGCTGATGGCAGAGGCGCGTAGGCACGCCGAAGTCCTTGCCTCACGGCCTATTCCGAGCCTCATTGCGGTCAAGCAGACGATGGTGGAACCCACCCGTGCCGAGATTGCCGCGGCGGCTGCCCGGGAATACGCCTTCTTCGAAGAGCTGATGGGCGCCGCGGCCAACGCCGAGGCGCTGGCCGACTTTCACCGCGGCCGGTCCTAGCTCAGCCGGCTAGCGCCGGTCGGAGCGGGCGTGGGCGATGCCGGCGGCAGGCCACACCGGCCGAGCACTGCCGGCACGGCTGTTGGCCCACGGCGGCGAAGTGTGCCTCGATGATGGCCCGCACGGTATGCCGGCACCGGCCGCAATCGCGCCCCGCGCCGCAGGCAGCCGCAACCTGCCGCGATGTGCAGGCTCCGCCGGCGACCGCGTCGGTGACCGCCTGGCTGGTGGCACCGGCGCACAGGCACACATACATTCAGCGGTTCCCTCTCAGCCCAGGAGTGCGTCGCACGTCGTGCACTTGTTAGTGGAGACTAACCTTAGTTAGGCCTACCTACAACACTCCGGCGCAACAATCTGCGGTGAGGTCGGCCCGACGGTGGACTAGGGTTGTCCTTGCAGCTGTTAGCCGGCTTCAATCAGCCCGTTGCCCGCCGACCTGGGGTAGGAGACGTCATGCAAGGTGATCCGGAAGTTCTGCGACTGCTCAACGAGCAGCTCACGAGTGAGCTGACGGCGATCAACCAGTACTTTCTGCACTCCAAGATGCAGGACAACTGGGGCTTCACCGAACTGGCGAAGCACACGCGCGAGGAATCGTTCGACGAGATGCGCCACGCCGAGGCCATCACCGACCGCATCCTGCTGCTCGACGGCCTGCCCAACTACCAGCGGCTGGGTTCCCTGCGTGTCGGGCAGACCCTGCGCGAGCAATTCGAGAGCGACCTGGCGATCGAGTACGAAGTGGTCACCCGCCTCAAGCCGGCCATCATCGTGTGCCGCGAGAAGCAAGACTCGACGACGGCGGTCCTGTTCGAGGGCATCGTCGCCGACGAAGAGCAGCACATCGACTACCTGGAAACGCAGCTCGAGCTGATGGACAAGCTGGGCGTGGAGCTCTACTCCGCGCAGTGCGTGTCCCGCCCGCCGAGCTGATCCGGCGGTAGCCCGAATTCGCGGGCGCCGAAAAACTAGAACGTGTTCCAGATTCGCACGGTGCGGCGTACCATCGCGCCATGAGCCGAATCGGGAACTTCGCTGAAGACGACATCGCCGGCTGGATCGTCAAGTCCCCGGACATCGGAACGGCGATGGCGGGCTTCAGTAGTGCGGTTTACAGCGACAAGAATCGCCTCTCGATGCGGGTGCGCGAGCTGGCTCGCGCGGTGATCGCCCACGACAACGAATGCGTCTTGTGCCAGAACACCCGCGACGCAGACGGTCCCGCCGCCGGCGTCGACGAGGAGCTCTACGAGCACGCGCTGGAGTGGCAGACCTGGCCGGGCTACAGCGAGCAGGAGCGGATCGCCGCCGAGTTCGCCCACCGGTTCGGCACCGACCACGTGAACCTCAAGTACGACGAGGACTTCTGGGCCCGCGCCCACGAGCACTTCTCCGACGAGTTGCTCGCCGACCTGACACTGTCATGCGCCATGTGGGTCGGCATGGGCCGGATGCTCAGCACGCTCGACATCGGCCAGTCCTGCAAGCTGACGCTACCAAGCCGCGCCTGACGGCACCGATACCCGGCACACGGCGGGCACGCTCGGCAGAATTGCTCCCATGACCACACCGCTTGCCGGGGCAGGGATCACCCAGCTCCGGGCCGACGGCGTCGATACCGTCGTCGGCACCGTCGTCAATCCCGCCGGCCTCACCCACGCCAAGACCGTGCCCGTCGCGCGGACCGGTGTCTTCGCCGATCCCGGCCTGGGTGCGAGCCCGGTCTGGCACGGGTTCGCCATCGACCGCGCCGGTATCGCGTTCAGCGAGGGCATCAGCGTCGTCGGCGACGAGCGGATCCGCATCGACGTGGAATCGCTGCGTGTGCTAGGTGACGGCCTGGCCTGGGCACCCGGATCGTTCTTCGACCAGGGCGGCGCCCCGATCCCGGCGTGCGCGCGGGGGACGTTGGGGCGCATCGAGTCCCGGCTGTCCGAAGCGGGGTTGCGGGCGCTGGTGGGTCACGAGATCGAGTTCCTGCTCGTCGACCCCGACGGTAACCGGCTACCGGGCAATCTGTGGGCGCAGTACGGGCTGGCCGGAGTGCTCGAGCACGAGAGTTTCGTGCGCGAGGTCACCGCGGCCGCCACCGCTGCCGGTGTCGGGATCGAGCAGTTCCACCCCGAATACGGCCTGAACCAGTTCGAGATCTCGCTGACGCCGAAATCCCCGGTTGCCGCCGCCGACCAGTTGGTGCTCACCAGGATCATCGTCGGCCGAGTGGCCCGCCGCCATGGGATGCGGGTCAGCCTGTCCCCGGTGCCGTTCGCTGGAAGCGTGGGTTCGGGTGCGCACCTGCACTTTTCGCTGCTGCGCGGTGACACGACGCTGTTCTCCGGCGGAACCGGGGCGCAGGGCATGACTGAGGAGGGGCAGAGCGCCGTCGCCGGCGTCGTCGCCGGACTGCCCGAAGCGGGGCTGATCCTCTGCGGTTCCATCGTGTCGGGATTGCGGATGCAGCCGGGGAACTGGGCCGGCGCCTATGCCTGCTGGGGCACCGAGAACCGGGAAGCGGCGGTGCGCTTCCTGCGCGGCGGCCTGGGCAATCCCCACGGCGCCAACGTGGAGGTGAAGGTGATCGACCCGTCGGCCAATCCGTACTTCGCCACCGCTGCGGTCCTGGGACTGGCGCTCGACGGTATCGAGCGCGGTGCCCCGCTACCGGCCGAGACCACGGTGGATCCCGGCACGCTGTCCGAGCAGGCGCGCGCCGCCGCGGGCACCGTGGCGCTGTCGGTGTCTCAGGCGGATCAGATTGCGGCACTGGATCAATCGGTGCGGCTGCGGTCGATCCTCGGCGATCCCGCGGTCAACGTGCTGGTTGCGGTGCGCCGCTACGAGCACGAGACCTACGCCCACCTCGATGCCGAGCAGCTGACCGACAAGTTCCGGATGGCCTGGAGCCTGTAGGGCTACTGGGGCAGGTCGAAATGCGTCCACCGGGCAATGTCCGCCGGCCCGGTGCATATCAGCGGGATGCCGGGCACCTGCGGTTCCAGAGTGTTGCCGGCGAGCCGCTCCTGGGCGGTGGTGCCCGGTGTCGCACACGGCAACGCCACCTTGCCCTCCCCGACGAGGGGACCGGTGGCTTGCCACACGCCGGCGGCCGAGCAGATGAGAGTCCGGTTGCCGGAGTCCATTCCGAAGACGAAGGACAGGCTGGGCGTGCACGGCGCGCCGTCGACGACATTGCGGGCGACGTTCGGCACGCAGGCGGCCGCGTTGCACGAATCGGCTGCCGACGGCCCGGCGAACGGGAGCGCAGCGGTCAACAGCCCGCACGCGACGAGCGGGGCGGCGATGAACTGGCGCATGGGTGCTCCCTCGACATTGCGGTAGCCCTTCGGCACATTCAGGCTATCCCCGGGCGGCGTCACACCGAGTGACGTTGCCGAGAATGGTTGCGCCGCAGCCGGACCTGGCCTCGGCACGCCACAACGGCGCGGCCAGTGCTCAGATCAGCCCGGTGGCGTCGAACATCCAGGATGTGTCAGCGCCGGCCAGCTGCTCCAGCCAATCCGCAGGAGCATGGTTGACCAAGCCGCCGAAGTCCCAGTAGTCCTTCCACAGCGTGATCTTGCCGTTCTGCACCTTGTGCACGGTAACGAACTGCAGCACCGTGCTTTCCCCGGTGGGCCACGTCCAGGTCTCGGAGTGCTCGTACATCGTGTCCACGCCATTGCTCACTAGCACGCCGTCGTGGTTCTCGTAGCCGGCCAGCGTCTGCAGCCCGACCTTGAGCCGCTTGACGATGTCCTCGGGTCCACGCGCCGCCGCGATGGGGCCGACCGGCATGTCGACGTAGATGCAGTCCTCGGCCAGGAACGTCTTGACCCTGTCCCAGTTCCGGTCGGACAGCGCCTTCCACATGCCCAGTACGGCCTCGGCGATCTCGGCGGGGACGGCCTGTGCGTCAACGGTGGGCATGTGCCAACTCCGATTCGGTTGTCGTTCCCGGCGCGGAAGTGGTCTGGCCGACTCGCAGGAAGCTTCCGGTGCGCTGGCTTCCGAGCACTGCGGTGGGGACGCCGTGCCGGACGACGGCGCGGCCCCCGATCAGGACCAGGTCGACGGCGTCATCGTTGCGATTGACCATCCGAGGCAGGCCCGCGTACTGCGCGACAGGCTCCTCGGCGTAGTCGTCGAGCCGGCTGTCGAGGTGATCGGGTTCCACCACGACCAGGTCGGCACGGTCACCGAGACGCAGATGGCCGGCGTCGATCTGGTACCAGTCGGCCAGCTCACCAGTCATCCGGTGCACCGCCTGCTCGAGGGTCATGAAGGGCCGCCCGGCGCGCTCGGCGTCGCGCACATGGCGCAGCAGCCGCAACCCGTAGTTGTAGAAAGCCATGTTGCGCAGGTGGGCCCCGGCATCGGAGAAGCCCATCTGGACGCCGGGATCGCGGGCCAGTTTCTTGAGCACCTCGGGGCGGTGATTCGAAATGGTGGTGCGCCACCGCAGCTTGGTGCCGTATTCGAGCACCAGATCCAGGAACGCGTCGACCGGGTGCAGGCCGCCGCGGTCCACCCCGACCTGTCCGAAGGACTTGCCGATCACGGATTCATCGGGGCAGCCGACGATTTCGGCGTCGAAGAAGTCTCGGTGCCATACCCGCACACCGAACTTGGTGTCATAGTCCTTGCGGAATCGGCGGCGGTATTCCTCGTCGGCCAGCAGCGCGTTGCGTTCGACCTCGTCGCGCAGGTGCAGCGCGGCGGCTCCGGAGCCGAACTCCTCGAACACCACCAGGTCGATCCCGTCGGCGTAGACCTCGAACGGGACCGGCAGGTGCTGCCACCGGAAGTCGGCGCCGAGCGCGTTCACCAGGCGGGCCAGCGGGCCCAACACCAGGATCGCCAACGGATTGGACTTGACGTCCGCAGCCGACAGCAGGCTGGTCTTGAGCTTCTTACGCAGTACCGGAAGTGATTGTGCCACTTGGGAGGCCAAGTTCAGCGGGTTCTGGATGTCGGGCCCGGACTGCAGTACCCGGCCGCGTTTGCGGACCAGCGACTTGAGCCGGCGCAACTCGCGCGGCTTGGCATAGGTCGACGGCAGCGTCCGTGAGCGGCAGGTCTCGCCGTCGATCTTGTCGAACAACAACTGCATCGAGGACATGCCGACGAAACCCGCATCGAGGGCGTCGACGAGCATGCGCTCCATCTGAGATTGTTCACTTGCGCTGGGCCGCTGGTCTTTCCGAGTTGCCCGGTCCAAACCCATGGTCGCGGTGCGCATGTCGGAATGGCCGATGAACGCGCCGATGTTGGGGCCCAACGGCCGTGATTCGAGTGCCTGCACGTACTGCTCGGCGTTGCTCCACGTCTTGGCCTCGTCGACGGCACGGATGACATGCTCCCGCGGTATGGCCTCCACCCGGCCGAACAGATCGCCGGCCTGGCTGCCGTCGACGTAGAGCGTCGACAGTGAGCATGAACCGAGCAGCACCGTGGTCACACCGTGGCGCACCGACTCGGTCAACCCGGGCCCGCCGAGCACCTCGACGTCGTAGTGGGTGTGGATGTCGACCATCCCCGGCAGCACCCACTTGCCGGCCGCCTCCACGATCTCTGTGCAGCCGGTCTCGTCCAGCGGATGCGGTGTCACCGCCGCGACACGGCCACCTCGGATGCCGATGTTGCGGATCGCCGACGGCGCACCTGTCCCGTCGAACCACCGGCCGTTGCGGATGATCGTGTCGTAGGTCACGAAAGTCCATAGAACCGTCCGGCCAGACCGGTGTCAACGATTTAGTTGACACTTTTTCTCATCTGTTTACTGCCGGGCGCCGCCTCACGCTTCGTGGCCGGGCTCGAGGTCGTTGACGTCGGTGAAGGCGACCAGCTCATCGAAGCGATCCGGCGGGCTGCCGGCCACCGGGTCGAGCAGGTGTCCGACGTGATCACCGAGGTCGAAGCGGTGCGACACCCGGCCGGCGCATACTCGCGAAGGTGACCCCGCTACAGCGCTACATCGCCGAAGAGATCGCCACCGATCACGTCGACGGCCTGCTCAGCCGCCGGGAGGCGCTGCGCCGGCTGGCGCTACTGGGCGTGGGGTCGGCTGCGGCAGGCGCGCTGATCGCCGCGTGCGCCGACACCAAATCCGCCACATCCACCATCTCCGCCTCGCCGGGGACCTCGTCAACGCCCCCGTCGGGGACCTCGTCGGTGCCCCAGTCTCCGCCGCCCGGCATGGCGGGCGGGCTACCCACCGCGCCGGTCACCTGGGCCGGCCCGCAGGGTCAGCTGCAGGGCAGTTGGTCAGCGGCCCCCAACCCGCGCGGAGCGGTGCTGGTGATCCACGAGAACAAGGGGCTCAACGACTGGGTGCGCTCGGTGGCTGGCCGGCTCGCCGGTGTCGGGTACTCGGCGCTCGCCATCGACCTGCTCTCCGAGCAGGGGGGTACCGCGACGTTCAGCGACCCGGCGGCGGCCACCGCCGCCCTGGGCGCCGTCGCACCCGAGCGCTTCGTCGCCGACCTGCGGTCGGGCCTCGACGAGGTACAGCGCCGCGCGCCGGGCCAGAAACTGGCCGTGGTCGGCTTCTGCTTCGGCGGGGGACTGGTGTGGCGGCTTTTGGCCGCCGGCGAGCCGAGGTTGGCCGCCGCCGTCCCGTTTTACGGCCCGCTGCCCGACAGCCCGAACTTCGCCGGTTCCGCCGGCGTCGCGGTGCTCGGCTTCTACGGCGCACTCGACCAGCGGGTCACCGCATCCGAACCGGCGGCCAAAGCAGCGCTGGACCGGGCCGGTCTGGTCAACGAGCTGATCGTCGAACCCGACGCTGATCACGCCTTCTTCAACGACACCGGCCCGCGCTACAACCCGGCGGCGGCCGCCGACGCCTGGACCCGCATCCAGGACTGGTTCACCGCTCACCTGGGCTGACCCGCGGCGGAGTTCACCGGCTGTTCAGGACGCGGAAGCACCGTGGTCGCCGTACGCACATGGCCACGCGTTCAGATACCGCCATGATGCGGGTCGCGCAGGTCGCGAACTTTTACGGCCCCCGCTCCGGTGGCCTGCGCACCGCGGTCGACCGGCTGGGCGCCGAATACTGCGCAGCCGGCCACGAAGTCTTCTTGGTGGTCCCGGGACCGGCCGCGACACGCACCGAGCTGCCGACCGGCGTGACCCGAATTACCGTTCCCGCCAGGCAGATTCCGTTCACCGGCGGATACCGGGCGGTGATGCCGGCGCCGGTGACGGCGCTACTGGAGGAGCTGGCGCCCGACGCGGTGGAGGTCTCCGACCGATTCACCCTACGTTCGCTGGGTAGTTGGGGCGCACACCACGGCGTGACGACGGTGATGATCTCCCATGAACGCCTGGACCGCCTCACCGGCCAGTTGCTGCCCAGACCGCTGGCCCGCCGGATCGCCGACCTGGCCAACCGCCGCACCGCCACCAATTACGACACGATCCTGTGCACCACCGGCTTCGCCCGCGAGGAGTTCGACCGCATCGGTGCCACCAACGTGATGACGGTGCCGCTCGGAGTCGACCTGGAAATGTTCCACCCCAGCCGGTACTGCACCCGGACTCGCGGCCGGTGGGCCGGGCCGCACCAGGTTCTGCTGGTGCACTGCGGTCGGCTCTCGGTGGAGAAGCGTGCCGATCGCAGTATCGACGCCCTTGCCGCGCTGCGTGATTCGGGGGTGGACGCGCGGCTGGTGATTGCCGGCGACGGCCCGATGCGGGCCCGGTTGGCTCGTCAGGCGGCCCGGCTTCCGGTGGACTTCACCGGATTCATCGAGTCCCGTGGCGCGGTGGCCACGCTGCTGGCCTGTGCCGACGTGGCGCTGGCGCCCGGACCGCACGAGACCTTCGGGTTGGCCGCGCTGGAAGCCCTTGCCTGCGGCACACCAGCCGTCGTCTCCCGCACGTCGGCGCTGGCCGAGATACTGACCGCGGACAGCGGCGCTTGCGCGGACAACGACCCGCAGGCCATCGCCGCGGCGGTCGCCGGGGTGATCGATCAGCCGGTGCAACAGCGACGGTTCTGCGCGCGGCGGCGCGCGGAGACGTTCACCTGGCCCCGCTCGGCTGCGGGCATGCTCAGCGCGCTGAGCGGTTTGGCGGATGGCCCGGCAGGGAACGCCGTGAGTTGACGGTGCCGCGTCCGCCACCCGCTCAACGAAGGAGCCGAGGATGGCCACGAACACGACCGTGTGGATTGTCGTCGCTGTGATCGCCGCGCTGATCGTCATTGCAGCGCTTGCCTGGATCGCCCGCAACCGTCACTGGTCGTATGCCGAAAAGCTCGACCCGCGGTCGGCGCAGAGCGAGACCGAGGCCGAAGACCGGGTGCGCGCCGATGTTCCCACCGCCGAGCCCCGCACCAGCTAGCCGCAGCGCGCCGGTCAGTCCGGCACCGAGATAAGGTGCGCCGAGCCAAGTTTGACCGGGAGTTCGGCCCAGCCGCGCAACACGCGGGTATCGCGCCGGGCGCCGAGGCCGGCGGGTTGCGCATCGGGGAACTGGGTGAAGAACCGGCGCAGCCCGACCTCGCCCTCGGTGCGCGCCAGGGCAGCACCGAGGCAGAAATGCCGGCCGCCCGAGAACGCCAGGTGCTTGCCGGCGTTCGGCCGGGTCACGTCGAAGCGGTGCGGGTCGTCGAACACCGCAGGGTCGCGGTTGGCGGCAGCGAGGTACAGGACCACCATCTCCCCGGCCCGCACTCGCGCCCCGGCGACGTCGGTGTCTCGCCGAGCGACTCGCGCCGAGAGCTGCACGGGTGACTCGAGGCGCAGGATCTCCTCCACGGCGCCCGGCCACAGCGTCGGGTCCGCAGCGAGAATCGCCCGCTGGTCGGGTGCGTTGAGCAAGAGCCGTATCCCGTTGCCCAACAGGTTTACCGTCGTCTCGAACCCCGCAGCCAGCACCAGTCCCGCGATCGCCTGCAACTCGGTCTCGTCGAGTCGATCGGCGTCGGTGATCGCGATCAGCTGACTCATCAGGTCCTGGCCCGGGTGCTCGCGCAGGCCGCGCAGATGCTCGGCGAGCCAGTGATTGAATCCGGCGATGCCGTGCTGTACCCGCTGGTACTGCGGCCAGGCCAGGCCCACGTCCAGGCTGGGCGCGGCGAGTTCGCCGAACTCGAGGATGCGCGGCCGGTCGGCTTCCGGGACGCCGAGGATGTCGCTGATCACGGCCACCGGCAGTTGTGCGCAGTAGGCCGCGACGACGTCCACCACTGCGGGCCCCTCGGTCAGCCCGGCGAGCAGTTCGGTGGCGGTGTCCTCGACCCGGTCGCGCAGCGCGGTCACGGCGCGGGTGGTGAACACCGACGATACGGTCTTGCGGTAGCGGGTGTGTTCCGGCGGTTCGACGGCGAGCAGTGACGGCGGCCGCAGTGGGTGCAGCAGGTCGTCGCGGGTGCGCCGCTCTAGCCAGCGCAGCGGCGCGGGCAAATTCGCGCCGAGGGTGATCACCCGGAAGTCGTCGGAGCGCAGCAGTTCGTGCGCGACGGCATGGTCGACGGTCAGGTAGCCGGCCCGCGAGCGCACCAGCGGGCCGGCCGCGCGCAACTCCTCGTAGAACGGCACCGGATCGGTGCGCACCGTCGGGTCGGCGACCAGCCGGGCCTGCGGATCACCGCGGCGCGCCGACCAGCCGGCCACCCCACGGACCACGCCGTGCATCGCAAACCAGTGCAGCCGCTCTTTGAACATCATCGTTCCCTCCGCCGGCTCGTGGTGTTCACGCTACGAGCGCTACGCGCCGCGCGCCACCACCTCAGCGCGGTGCCGTCCAGGCGACCGGAAGCCGCTTGATGCCGTGGATGAATGCCGAGAGCAACATGGCCGGCTCTTCGGTGACCTCGATGTCGGGAATCCGCCGGTGCAGTTCCTCGAACACCACCGCGATCTCGCGGCGGGCGAGGTTGGCGCCCAGACAGAAGTGTGCGCCCCCGCCGCCGAAGCCGACATGGTGGTTGGGGCTGCGGGTGACATCGAACAGCCAGGGGTTGGCGAACTTGTCCTCGTCGCGGTTGGCCGAGGCGTACCACATGGAAACTTTGTCGCCGGCCGCCATTTTCACCCCGCTGAGTTCGATGTCGCGGGTGACGGTGCGGCGCATGTAGATCACCGGCGAGGCCCAGCGCACGATCTCTTCGACGGCGCTGGCCGTTGTGGCCTCGAAGTCATCCCACCAGATCCGGCGCTGCTCGGGGTAGCGGGTCAGCGCCAGCACACCGTGGCTGATGGCATTGCGGGTGGTCTCGTTGCCCGCGACGGCCAGCAGGATGAAGAACGAGGCGATCTCGGCCGACGACAGTCGCTCCCCGTCGACTTCGGCAGCGACCAGGGCGGTGGTGAGATCTTCGCGCGGATTGAGCCGGCGGTCCTCGGCCAACGCGGTGGCGTAGGCACCGATGTCCATCGCCACCTTGAGGAACTCGTCGAAGTCGGTGGTCAGGTCCGGGTCGCCGAAGCCGAGGATGATGTTGGTCCAGTGGAATATCCGGTCGTGGTCGTCCTCGGGGATGCCCATCATGTCGCAGATGACCTGTAGCGGCAGCGGGCCGGAGAGTTCGGTCACGAGTTCCGCGGTGCCGTCCGGGTGGTTCTCGATCATCGCCGAGACCAGACGTTGCGCACGGTCACGTACCGACGCTTCGGTGCGTGCGACGACCTTGGGGGTGAAGGCGCTGCGCACGATGTTGCGCAGCCGGGAGTGCCGCGGATCGTCGAGGGCGATCATCGACCCGAAGTACTCGGCCACCTCGGGGATCTGATCGCCGATGGTGATGTTGGGATAGGAGCTGAAGATCTCGGGATGCCGGCTGGCGAAGAAGACGTCGTCCAGCTTTGTCAGCGCCCAATGGCCCTGGCCCTGCGGCACACCTTCCATCTCCATCTCGTGGAAGAACGTGATCGGCGACTCCCGGCGCAGCGTGGCGAAGGCGCCGTCGCGGACGGCGTCGTCGAGTTGCCAGAACTCGAAGGTGCCCAGGTCGATGTCCGCCAGTGCGACGTCGGGTGGTGGCTGACCGTTGATCCGGGTGGTGATGCCCATACCACTTCGTCCCATCGTCGTCGATGTCCAGCAGGATGATTCGACAGTAGAGTTCAGCGGCGGCGGTCGTCATCGTTTCCGGGATCAGGGCGCCCGCGGCGGTGGTGCACGCGATAAGGGACGGAGAACCGACGTGAGCCTTCCAGCACTGCAATGCCGCTCGTGCGGGCGCGAATTCGGCGTCACCGACCTGCTGTGGCGATGCCCGTGCGGTGGCCTGTTCGACGTCAGCGAACAGTGGCGCCCGGTGCCGGGCACGGTGACGCCGGTGTCAGTGGATCGCGCGACCACCCTCGGCGAGGGTCACACCCCGATGATCGCGTCGCGCAGCGTGGCGGGTATTCGCTTCAAACTCGAATTCCTCAGCCCGACATTGTCCTTCAAGGACCGGGGTGCCGTCGTGCTGGCAGCCCTGGCCGACCGCATCGGTGTCGGCTCGGCGGTGGTGGACAGCAGCGGTAACGCCGGAACCGCTGTGGCCGCCTACTTCGCCAGGGCGGGCATCGACTGTGAGGTGCTGGTGCCGGCCTCGACGTCGAAGGAGAAGCTCGCTCAGATCCGCGCCCACGGCGCCACGCTGACGCTGGTACCGGGCAGCCGGGTCGACGCCGCCGCTGCGGCGATGCGCATCGCCGAACGACCCGGCGTCTTCTACGCCAGCCACGTGTATCACCCGTACTTCCTGCACGGCGTCAAGACCTACGGCTACGAGATCTGGGAGCAGAACGCAGGCACCCTGCCCTCGGCGGTGCTCGTCCCGGTCGGCAACGGGACCCTGCTGCTGGGTTGCCACCTGGCGTTCACCGAACTCGTCGCCGCCGGCCTGGCCGAGCGGGTGCCGGCATTGGTGGGTGTCCAGGCGGCCGGCTGCGCGCCGCTGGCTGCGGCCCTGCACGGCGGCGCCGCGACGCAGGCTGCGACGGTGGCCGAGGGGATCGCGATCACCGCACCGCCGCGGGCAGAGCAGATTCTGGCCGCGGTGCGCGACAGCGGTGGAACCATCGTGACCGTCGACGACGCCGCCATCGTCGCCGGTCGGGCGGCGCTGGCGCACGAAGGTCTGTTCGTGGAGCCGACCGCGGCGGTCTGCTACGCGGCGGCGGCCACCGCCGCGACGCGTGCCGGGGCGGGCTGGCAGCTGGTGCGCGACCTGCTGGCCAACGGCGACGCGGTGATTCCGCTGTGCGGTGCGGGGCTCAAGCACCCAGACGATTGAGGACCGCTTTCGACGACACCGAGGGCTGCGCCGGCTGAGCGCGGCCCAGGCCAGGTCTAATTCGGGTCCCAGCCCAGCTTGCGCGCAAACTCGACCGCGTCGTCGGAGATGGTGCCGAGATTGCGGCATGCCTCGATGTACTCGCGCACCATGGGCACGAAGTTCATGGGGTTGTAGGCGTCTTCCTCGTAGCTCCACAACCCGTCACCGGCGTACTTGAGCACCGAGATGTTGGGACGCTGGTGGATGCTGCCGTCACCGGGATCGCGCATGCGGTTCTGGAACTCGCAGATCACCCAGCCCTTGTCCTCGTCGATGGAATGCCACGTCGAGGGGTAGAAGGGCATCTCGCTGCCGGGAAAGGTGTTCATGGTCTTGACGATCCACGCCCGGATCTGTTCGCGGCCGTGGAATGTGCCGTAGGAGTGCTCGACGTAGGTTGCGTCCTGGGTGAACTGGTCGGCGAACCGGGCCCAGTCCCAGCTCTGGCCGATTCCGACGACCACCTGCTTGTGCTGCTCGAACGCGGAAGCGAGCTCGTCGCGTGACCATCGACCCATTCAGCGGTTCTACCAAACCCGCGGCGGGACGTGGCCGGGTTCAGTCGTCTTCGACGACCTTCTTGATGCGTTCCAGTGTGGTGCGCATGTCCCGCACGTTGCGGCGGCCGCGCTGGAAGCCCGCGAACACCCAGAAGATTCGCTGGGAAGGGCCGCTTCGAGCCGGAACGATTCGGTGACGTCGGTCCCGTCGCCCTTCGGCTCCAGTCGGTAGTGCCAGTTGTTCAGCGCGCGGTCACCGGCCAGCACGGCGAACCCGACTTCGCGGCCCGGTTCACACGCGGTGACGCGGCACGTCGTCCAGTACACCGGTCCGATCTCGTTGCGCCGGACATGCCCGCGGAACCGGGCGCCCAGTGCGGGTCCGGTGGCGCCGTCGAGCCACTCGGCCTCGAACACCTCCGGGGAGAACCGGGCGGTGTTGCGGACGTCGGCGATGAGGCTCCTAGATCTTGTCGGCCGGTGCGGCCATGTGCACGGTGGCTGAGCCTTCCATCAGGTGAGCCTATGCGCGTCGTTGCCGATCGCTCGGCCCGGTGGTCATGCGGCGTAGCGTCGCAGACGTGGGCAGGGGATTGCCGTCGCGGCCGCGACTCGGGGTGCAGCGCCACATCGACGCACCGGTCGACGTCGTGTGGCAGATCCTCGTCGACCTGGATTCATGGCCGCGCTGGGGTCCGTCGGTGGCCGCCGCGACCCTCGACGGCGGAGCCCGCCGGATCGAGGCGGGCTCGACCGGCCGGGTGCGGACCGTGGTCGGCGTCGAATTGCCCTTCGTCATCGACGAATTCACGGCCGGCACGCGTTGGGCGTGGGTGGTGGCCGGTGTGCCGGCCACGGCGCACGAGGTCACCCGCGACGGTGCGGGCTGCCTGCTGCGGTTCACCGCACCCTGGTGGGCGACGGCGTATCTGGCTGTGTGTGCGGTCGCCCTGGGCCGCATCGCCCGGCTGGCGGTCGCTAACCCGATATGACGTGCGGGATTTCCGGCTGCAGGAACACGTCGTTGAGGGTCACTGTGCGCAGCTTGCGGGACCGGATCACGTCGACCAGCGCGGGGTAGACGTGGGTAACCGGTAGATGGTTGAGGTGGCCGATCACGATGTTCTGCTGGATGAAGTACTGGTCGGCCATCTTCACGATGTAGTCCTCGGTGACCGGCGTCGAGTCGGCCAGCGACCCCGACCACAGCGTGGGCACCCGGTAGCCGAGATCGGCGGCGATGCCGTCGACGTCGTCGTTGTGACTGCCGTAGGGCGGCCGGAAATAGGGCGTGGCGTCCGCGCCGAACGTCGAGCGCAGGAATCGGTCGTTGCGCAGCAGCTGGTCGGCGACGGCGTCCTTGCTCAGGGTGGTCAGGTCGGGATGTGACCAGGTGTGGTTGCCCAGTTGGATCTGGCCAGAGTCCACCATGGGCCGCAGTAGCGTGGCGTTGTCGCGCCAGGAGTCGTAGACACCGTTGACGAACATCGTGAGCCGGATGCCGGTGTCCTTGGCGAGTTGGGCGTAGAGCCGCACGACCTCGGAATTGACGCCGTCGTCGAGGGTCAGTGCGAGCAGGTCTCCCGAGCCCGGCAGCTTGGTCAGTTCACCGCCGCCGGGTAGGGCGAGCCGTGCGGCCGGCGGCGGTGGGGGCAGCAGGGGAGCGGCGCCGACCGGCGGCGGCGCGGGTTTGGCTGCGGGTGGAGTGCTGGCCTGCGACATGCCGATGGCACTGGAGGCGCCGACCATACCGGCCGAGGCGAGCAGGCCGATTACGAACTGGCGCCGGGTCACCTCGGGCATGTCGACCGCCGAATCCCTGAAGTCACACCCGTAACACCAGTCACATTTCTAGGCTAAGCCTCGTCCGGTGGAATCACGGCACATCCGCGCTGTGTCGCGCTCATCGCACGGGTTTACCGTGGCGGAATGGGCGAGGTGAAGATCAGATTCGGGGTGAGCCCGGGGCCGAGCACTGGTGTCGGCGACCTTCCGCGCATCATCGACCGGCTCGAATCGGCCGGCGTCGACTCGCTGTGCTTCTCCGAGCTGGTGTATACCCCGGCCGTCGACCCGTTCGCCGGCATGGCCTACGCCCCGGGCCGGACGACCCGGCTCAAGGCCGGTACGTCGGTGGCAGTGCTGCCGTGGCGCAACCCGGTGCTGATGGCCAAGCAGCGCGCCTCGCTGGCGGCGTTGCGCCGGATCGGGCGGCTCGCCGACGGCTGGCTCGGCAGCTTCCTCACCGCCGCGGAAGCCCGGGCCGCCCGCGAGACCATCGAGCGGGCCGCCGCCGAAGCCGGGCGGGCGATCGAACCGGGCCACTACGGTCTTAGCGTCGCAGTCGCCGATGGGGTGGTGCCCGACGAGGTCACCGCCACCTGGACGGGCTGATCGCCGCCGGGCTGAGCAAATTCGTCGTACGGCCGGTCGGGCACACCCCGGTCGATGAGTTCATCGACCGTTTCATCGGCGAGCTGTTGCCTCGACAGAACTGATCGGGCAAAGTTCCTTCGTCAGCGTGTGGTGGGGGTCAGCGAAGGGTGCCTCAGATGTCGAATCACTTCACCGGATTGAGCCTCGGTCCGCCCCTAGGCGATCAACGCCTGGACCTGTGCGACCTCTACGCGTTCCAGTCGCCCGCCGACCCGGCCCGCACGGTGCTCATCCTCAACGCCAACCCGAATGCCGACGCGTTGCACCCCGAGGCCATCTACCGGCTGGCGATCGACAACGACGGCGACCTGCGCAACGACATCGCGTTCAGCTTCGTGTTCTCCGAGCCGGTGGACGGCCGCCAGACCGTCGACGTGTTCCTGGCCGTCGGCGACGAGGCCGAATCTCCGCTTCCCTTGGGCGAGAAGATCTTCGAGGCCGTCGAGGTGTCTTTCGGTCCCGAGCCGCACATCGCGACCAGTGGTAGCTTCACGTTCTTCGCCGGCGCCCGCAGCGACGCGTTCTTCTTCGATTTCGACGGCATCAAGAACCTGTTCGACACCACCGGGGGCCGCAACTTCACCGCGCCGCATCTGGGGGGTGAGTCGCCGTGGACCGGCCAGGACTCCAACACCGAGGCGAATGTGTTCTCGATCGCCGTCGAGCTGCCGACCGCCGAGCTCGGCGCCGATCCCGACATCCGGATCTGGGGGCGGTGCAGCCTGCGGCGCGACGGCGAGCTGGTCCACGTCGACCGGGCCGGGCATCCGTCGGTGAGCAGTTTCTTCAACACCGACGACACCAAAGAGGAGTACAACGCCAGTGTGCCGGTGCACGACCGGGAGCGCTGGATCGAGCAGTTCATCCACTTGATGGGCCACACCGGTGACTACAGCCGCGAGGAGGCCATCGAAGCCATCGACACCGAGGGCACGCTGCCCGACATGCTGACCTTCGACCCCGCCAAACCCGCGAAGTACCCGAACGGCAGGGTGTTCACCGACGACGTGATCGACTACCGGCTGGCGTTCCTCACCAAGGGTGACTGCCCGCCGACCGGCCTGTCACCGCACACCGACACCCTCGAGGTCTTTCCTTACCTGGGCCCGCCGCACCCGAAAAGCTAGGCGCCGCAATACGACCGGGTGGCAACGTCGAGCGCCGCGCGGTAGAGGTCGTCGAACTGCCGCGCGGTGGCGACCCCCGTCTTGGCTGTGCCGAGCGCGTCGAGGCATCCCGGCGAGTGCAGCACCGGCCACTGCAGCGCGATCTGGGTGACCATCGTGTGGTTGAGGCCGTCGATGACCGAGCGGGAGGACGCGAGTTCAGGTGCCGACGTCGGCGCCGTGGCGGGATCGAACTTCCAGCCGGCGAACCTGCTGTACTGGATGCCCTCGGTGGCGTCGATCTGGTCGGTGAAGACATCGGTGACGTAATCGCCTGACACGCCGTTCGATTCGGCATCCTTGGCGACCGTGGCCAGCACCTGCTGCACCCTGGCCGGGTCGGTGATCGGGCCGCCGGTCAGCCACTTGTTGGCGGCCACGGGATCAGCGGTCTGCAGCCGCTGAGCCGCAGCGTCGACCAGGTCGTGTAGCGGATCGGCAGGCTCGGCTGCGGCCGGGCCTGCCAGCGCGATGGCCAGCACGCCCAGCGTCGTCGCGGCGCCGAACGCCAGGGCAGTGCTCACCCGATCGTTCTTCAGCACGCGGCTCAGCCCACCGGGCCGGCGGCCAGGACCAAGGGGGCGCTGCGGGGATTGCCGTCCCGATCCAGCCAGGTCAGAGTGATGCTGTCACCGGGGCGGTGGGCGTCCATCAGATTGGACAGATCCGATGCCGAATTGATCGGGACACCGTCGACGGCGGTGATCACGTCGCCACCGGCGAGGCCGATGTTGCGGGCCGGGGTGTCCGGGAGGACCTGGCGCACAACGGCACCCGGCGGCCCGCCGTTGACTGCGTCGGCGATGCCGACCCCGATGAAGGCGGTGTCGCCGATGTGGACGGTGCCGCCGGCGACCCCGGAGCGGATCTGATTGGCCACGCCGAGAGCGCGGTCGATGGGGATCGCGAAGCCCTCACCGCCCCGCACGCCACCCATCCGGTAGGTCAGTGTCGCCGCGACATTGACGCCGACAACCTCGCCGACGCCGTTGACCAGAGGCCCGCCCGAGTCTCCGGGCCGCACGTCAGCGGCCACCCGGATCAGATCGGACAGCTCACGCGAACCACCGCCCGACTCGTCGGACGCCCGGACCGAGGCACCCAGCTGGGTGATGCTGCCCGGGGAGAAGCTCGGTGCTCCGCCTGCCCCGCCGGCGTTGCCGATCGCGGCGATCGGATCGCCCACCGCGAGGTTCGACGACGTGCCCAGCGACGCCACCGGCAGGTCCGCGGCACCACGCAGGCGCACCAGCGCGATGTCGTTGGTGCGGTCGTAGCCGATGACGTCGACCGGGTAGGTGCGGCCGTTGGCCAGGCTGGTGGCGTTGATCTGGGTCGCGCCCTCGATGACGTGGTTGTTGGTCAGCACTTCGCCGCTGGGATCGAGCACGATCCCCGTGCCCGCCCCCACCGCGCCCTGGTATTCCAGGGTGGTGTTGATATCGACCAGCCCCGGGGTTACCTGACCCAGCACCGCGGACTGGTCGAGTGGGGCCAGCGGAGCCGGCAGCGCGGGTGCCGGCGCAGCGTGCGCCGGTGCCGCGAGCAGTCCCCCGACCAGCAGAAGAGAGGCCCCAAGTGCGGGCAGCCGGCGGGCATGGCGAAGTGGATGCTGTGCGTCCATAGCTCAACTTTGCCTGAAAAGCGGCGCATATGGCACTCGGATGGCATTCACGCGCGTGGAACGTTGCTGAGCGAAGTATCACTGTTTGGTGGGTCACACATGTGGGCAGTCCATGCAGAGCGTCACATCGGTCCCCGAGGGGAACCGGCAGATCGGCTCCCGCAAGGCCAGAAGGGAACGCATCGTGAGCACCCCGCAGATCACGCCGGACGACGGCGCTAAGGCCAAAGCCAAGGAGATGGCCAAGGCCTACGAGGACCGGCCGACGGCGGCACTTCCCGGCTCGAATGGGGCGGTCACCGGCGCCGCCATCAACGAGTGGCTCGACGATGGCGGCCAGCCGATCTACGGCCGCGACGACGACAACGGAGGCCCCACCTACGGGTGAATCACAGCGCCCACACAGTTTGCTCAACTGTGGCGCTATTCGGAAGTCACGTAAAGTACAGGCGTCACGTCACCAGGGGAGTGTGACCGGTTTCGCGGGGGTTGAGCCGGGACAGACGCTAGAACAGGATCCGGAATTTTGTCAGATACGCCCGCACACGCCGCGCCCATGATGCCGCGCTTCGACGATGTCCAGCACCACTACGACCTGTCCGACGACTTCTACAGGTTGTTCCTCGACCGCACGCAGACCTACAGCTGTGCCTATTTCGAGCGCGACGACATGACCCTGGAAGAGGCGCAGATCGCCAAGATCGACCTCTCGCTCGGCAAGCTCGGCCTGCAGCCAGGGATGACGCTGCTCGACGTGGGCTGCGGCTGGGGCGCCACGATGATGCGAGCCCTGGAGCGCTACGACGTCAACGTCGTCGGGCTGACACTGAGCAAGAATCAGGCGCTGCACGTCCAGCAGCTATTCGACGAATCGGACAGCCCTCGGACCAAGCGAGTCGTGCTCGACGGCTGGGAGCAGTTCGACGAGCCGGTGGATCGCATCGTGTCGATCGGGGCCTTCGAGCACTTTGGCTTCGACCGCTACAACGCGTTCTTCAAGATGGCCTACGACGCTCTGCCCTCCGACGGAGTGATGTTGCTACACACCATCGTTCAGCCGGGCAACGAAGAATTCAAGGCGCGCAACATGCCGATCACCATGCGGCACCTGAAGTTCTTCAAGTTCATCTTGGACGAGATCTTCCCCGGCGGCCGGTTGCCCAGCGTGGCGGTCGTCGAAGACCACGCGACCCGCGGTGGCTTCACGGTGAACCGCGTGCACCCGCTGCGTCTGCACTACGCCCGCACGCTCGACCACTGGGCCGCCGCACTGGTGGCCAACGAAGAAGAGGCCGTGGCCCTGCAGTCGCGTGAGGTGTATGACCGCTACATGAAGTACCTCACCGGATGCGCCGAGCTGTTCCGCGACGGCTATACCGACATCTGCCAGTTCACCCTGGCCAAGGGCTGACTGCTCGCGATCAGCCCCTGGCATCACCACATCGGGCGATACGGGTGCACCGCTGGCCCTTCCCCCGAGTGGGCCGATGCGGTGGCAGTCTCGACGTTAGAGGTTTGCCGAGTCGCAGTCCCGGGCCGGAGGTCCGCAACCGGTAGGGACTTTGGTCCATTCCACGGTGTTAGCATGCCCGCGTGGCCGGGGTGGCCGGTGAGGAGCTCGACATGGTCCGCGCGTTGACGTTCGCCGGTGCGGTGCTGGCGATCGCCCTGGCGCCGGTGACAACACCGGGCAGTGCCACCGCCGATTCCGGCACGGTCTACATGTTCGGCCGCTGCTACGACCCGAGTCAGCCGCTGGAACAGCAACCACAGCGGGTGGTCTACGGGTGCGACTCGACGAATGTCATGCAGGACATGACCTGGACGTCGTGGGGCGCCGACGGTGCGCGCGGTACCGGAACCGACAATGCCGTTGAATGCCAACCGAATTGCGCCCAGGGCCGCCACCTCTACAACCCGATCGTGGTGCACGCCTGGAACCCGCTGCCGGCGGGCGAGCCGGGGTGCCCCGCCAATGCTGAGTTCTTCGCCGACTTCACTGTCGCCTACCCCGCCGGTGTGCCGCCGTGGGTGGTCCCGGGGACCGCGTGGGGCTCGGATGTGCAGTACGTCTACGTCGACGGCATGCCTGCCGTGCACTACTTCGACCAGCGGCCCTTCAGCTGTACCCCGCTGACCTGAGGCCATGCCCGCCCCGCCCGGCCTTCGCTCGAGACCCGCGGTGCTGCTCATCGCGGCGGCACTGCTGATCAGCCTGGTGATGGGGCTCAGTTTCATTGCGCTGCACCGGTTCCGGGAGCTGCGCGGCCCAGCGGTCGAGCCGGTCGCCGACCCGCTCAGCGACGAACAGAGCCGACTGCAGGTCGTGACACCGGCACGCGAGATCGTCGCAGGCAGGGCACTCGCGCGGGTGAGCGCCAGTTATCTGCTGGTGTCGTGTAAGAACGCCGACGACCCGCCCTACCAGGGCGCGATCTATCTCAACTTCGACGCACCCGCGGTGACCGAGACACCCCGGTTCTTCCGGTCACTCGCCTCGTCGATGACGGCCAGGGGCTGGACAGAGGGCCTGGCGCCGAATCGGCATCCGGGTGGGCGAACCTTCACCCGCGACGGGGTGGCCGTCATCTTCTACCGCAACCCCGACCTGGTCGACCGCGCCACCATGCAGATCTACGGGCAGTGCCGCAACACCACCGACCATCGGATGGACACCACCGGGTGGGTGGACGTCACCGCGGATCTCACTCGCTGACGTCCGTCCACGCGGCATCCATACCCCACCAGCCGGCCCCGCACCGGTCCCGCGAAATGGGGACTTTGGTCCCCGGCGCGGCGGGCCTTCGACTCGTGTCTGGTACGGCTGGTAACAGTTAGGCTGCGGTCATGACCTACGTGATCAGCAGTGCGTGTGTCGATGTCAAGCACAAGGCGTGCATGAAGGAATGCCCGGTGGACTGCATCTATGAGGGCGACCGCACCATGTACATCAACCCCGACGAGTGCGTGGAGTGCGGGGCCTGCCGGATCCTGTGCGAGGTCGACGCGATCTACTTCGAGTCGGACCTGCCCGAGGACGAGAAGCGGTTCCTCGCCGACAACGCGGCCTTCTTTACCGAGGTGCTGCCTGGGCGGGACGCCCCGATCGGAAATCCGGGAGGCTCTTACGAATTCGGCGCGGTGGGGGTGGACACCCCGATGGTTGCCGCTCTGCCGCGCCAGCAGGACTGACTCAGGTCGAGGTGGGCGCCGCCGCGTCTGCGAATTCACAGAACGCGTCATAGGCGCGGGCGCCGTAAATGGTGGCCGGTCCGCCGTGCATCATGATCGCCACGCCGACGGCCTCGGCGGCCTCTTCCTTGGTGGCTCCGGCCTGCACGGCCCCGCGCGCATGGGAGGCGATGCACCCGTCGCAGCCCTGCACCACGCCGACGACCATCGCCATCAGTTCCTTGACCTTCGTATCCAGCGCGCCCGCGCCGAGAGTCGCGCCGCTCATGTCGTTGAACGCGCGGTAGACATCGGGAATCATCTGCCGCAACGCGCGGTGCTGGGGCCGCAGATCGTCGAGAACTTGGTGGTAGTGGCCGTGGTCCATACCTCGACCATATACCGGGCACCGTATGGTGAGCTGGCTTTTCATCCGCCTCAGCCGTGGGTGTGGCCGTTATCGCATCGTCGCCTTACCGCGACCGCCCCGCGCTCGCTCGCTGGTATTAGCCACTGCGGGTAGGCTCCTCGAAGGTCGACGACCACCACGCTGTCCGGTTCACTTCCGGCGCTCTCGGCGACGTACCGCAGCCAGACCCCGCACGGGCCGCGGCGCGGCGTGCGTGGCGGCAAGTCAGGGCAGAAGAGGAGCACTAGTTGGACACCGTCCTGGGACTGTCGATGACACCCACGACCGTCGGACTCGTCCTCGTCGAAGGCGACGGGATCGATGGCGCCACCAAGCACCATGACGCGTTCGAGGTGCGCCGCGGCGGATTCAGCCCGGTCACCACCTCGGAGTTCGTCGCCGAGGCGCTCTCCCGCACCCAGGCCATCGCCGGGGGCCAGCGACTGCAGTCCATCGGTGTCACGTGGAGCGACGACGCCTCCCTCGAGGCATCGCTGCTGCTGGACTCCCTGGCCGACTCCGGTTTCCGCAATGTGGTCCCCATCCGGCTGCCGGAGGCCACCGAGGCGTTCGCCCGCGGCATCGGCGCGGTGATCGGCTCCGAGGTCACCGCGGTGTGCGTCGTCGAGCCGGAGGCGGTGGTCGCCCTGGTGGTCGACTCGGGCCAGGAGGCGGTCCAGACCGCGGTCAACTACGACCTGCAGACCGAGCAAGATCTCATCGCCTGGTTGTCGGATCTGCTTGCCCGGCCGGGCTGGCAGCCCGACGGCCTAGTGTTGCTGGGCTCGGGCGACGAGTTCGACGTCATGGCCCGCGAGCTCGAGCAGATTCTGGGCATCCTGGTACTCGCGCCGGCAGAGGCCGAACTGGCGCTGGCCCGCGGCGCCGCGCTGGCGTCGGTGAACAGTGTCGGTCTCCTCGACGATCCGTTCTTCGCCGTCTCGGCGGTCGCCCCCGCCCCGCGTCGGGCTTCGGCCGCTCAGCGGGCCCCCATGGCCCTGCTCGTCGGTGGCGTGGTGGCTTTCGTGGTGTCGTCCTCGGTGGCCGTCGGCCTGGAGTTGGTGCCCGAACGTACGACCCCGACCGTGCACCGCGACGTGGTCAACACCGCGGAGACACCCGCGCTGAAACCGGCGGCGGTGCCACCCGCCGCCCCGCCAGTCGAGGCGTTTCCGGTTCCGCCGCCCGAGCAGTCTCTGCAGGCCCCGCCTCCCGAGTCCCTGCCCGAGCCGGCCCCCGAACAGGTCCAGGACACCGCCATCACGATGGATCCGGTCGAACCCGCACCGCAGGACCCCGCCCTGGCCGCACCCGTCGACCCGGCAGCGGTCCCGCCGGTCGACGTCGGCGCACCGCCTGCCACCGTCCCGCCGGTCACCGAGAGCAAGCCGTCGCTGCGGACGCGGATTCTCGAGCGCCTGCAGGGCCTGCGTTCGGACCCCGCGCCCGCCGGCTAGCTGGACGGATTTCGCTGTCGTCCCGCGCTGGGGCCGTCAAGCTCACCTGGTTCACCGCAGTTGCCGCAGCTGGCCGCATGTTCCGTGTGCGTCGCCGCCTCGAACGCCTCACGCCATCTAGACTGTGACTTTGCTGATCGCCCAGAGGACGGGACCCATGGCCAGAGTAGTTCGCCGAGTACTTGCCGCCGCCGGCATCGCCATACTGGCGCTGGCGGCGACCGCGCCGACCAGTATCGCGGCCATCGCCCCGTCGGTCGGCGGCGCCACCGTCGCGTCGGTGTCACCCACCAACGGACAGCTCGTCGGGGTGGCACACCCGATCGTGGTGACGTTTACCGCGCCGGTGACCGACCGGTCGGCGGCGCAGCAGACCATCTCGGTGACTTCCCCAGCCGACGTGTCGGGACGGTTCGAGTGGCTCGACGACACCACCGTGCAGTTCGTGCCCGACCAGTACTGGCCAGCGCACTCCGAGGTCACGATGATGGCCGGCGGCATCCCACGGACCTTCGGGACCGGCTCGACCGTGCTGGGCGTCGCCGACATTTCCGCGCACACCTTCACCGTCAGCATCGACGGCCAGGTGGTCCGCCAGATGCCCGCTTCGATGGGCAAGCCCAAGCACCCGACTCCGGTCGGCAATTTCGCCGTTCTGGAGAAGCAGTCCTCGGTGGTGATGGACTCGCGCACCATCGGCATCCCGCTTAGCGACCCGGAGGGCTACAAGCTGACCGTGGCCGACGCCGTGCGGATCACCTGGGGCGGGGTGTACGTGCACTCGGCGCCATGGTCGGTCGGATCGCAGGGGTATGCCAACGTCAGCCATGGCTGCATCAACCTGAGCCCCGACAACGCGGCGTGGTACTTCGACCAGGTGCACATCGGTGACCCGGTGGTCATCAACGCGTGACAGTGTTGCGGCGCAAAGCCGTTCAGCGAGAGCTGGGCAGATGTTGCGCGTGCAAGTTCTTAGCGGTGGGCGAGCTCGCGACGGTCGCGGGATCGGGATAGGTGCGCAGTAGCCGGTCGGCCGTGCCTGGCGTGGTCACGCCGAACCAGTAGTGCTCGTTCTTGAAGTGGTGCAGCCGATGGTCGCGCCGGATCGCCCGGTAGAGAGCGGTTTTCGGCTTGTAGTCGGTGTGCACCAGGTAGTGGCACCACTCGTAGCCCAGACCGAAGGCCAGGATCGCCACCAGGAACGTCAGTCCCATGGCGGTTCGCGGGAACACCCACAGTGCGATCGCCGTCGCCGACACCAGGGCCCCCATCACCGACGGCAGCGGGATGAACACCAGCGCGACGTCGCGGGGGGCGACGTGGTGTTCGCGGTGCTTGCGCGCGAGCAGTGGATCGAGGGTCAGCCGGCCGATCCGGCGCGGACGCCAATGCAAGACGAAAACGTGAATCATCCACTCGAATAACGGGAATGCCGCTGCTGTCAGCACCGGCACCAGGGCGTCGACGGGACGCCAGTCGCCGACGGCGATCCGGGCGATCACGGCGGCGGCCAGTCCGACGGCCAGTAGCCAGGGTGAGGGGTGACGCCAGAACTCGCGGGCGGCCTGGGTCAGCGTGACACCGGGACGGGGGCGTGGGGATCCGCTCATTGCTGCTCTCCCAGGGATTCCTCCAGAGCGGTCAACGCCGTGCTCAGCGCGGTGGTCGCCGGCTCAAGCAGGTCGTGGGCCGCGGCGGCGGCCGTGGCCGGCTCGCCCGCCGCTATGGCCGCTGCCAGCGAGCGGTAACCCTCGATGTGGCCCACTTCAGCGGCCATCATCGCCGGCAGCGCCGGCAGCGCCGGTTCGTAGGCGGCTCGTAATGTGTTGAACATCAACCGGAATGCGATGGAGTCCGCGCCGTCGACGACGTGATCCCAGAACGTCAGGGCGTGCAGCTGCTGCTCGATCGGGTCCTGCGCCGCCGCCAGCGCCGCGATCGACTCGTCGAGCCGGTCGGCGAGTCCAGGTGCCTGGCGCTGGGCGGCAAGCTCGGCCACCTTGGGACCGTTGTGCAGCCGGGCCGCCAGGATGCTGCGGGCCACCGCAGGGTCGAGGTTCCCGCTGCGCAGCAGCAGCCGGGGGAGCAGGTCGAGCCCCCCGTGCCGGCGGAAATCCCGCACGGTGGTGGCGTCGCCCTGACGGACCTCGACCAGGCCGGCCGCGGCGACGCGCTGGAGCGCCTCGCGTACCGCGGGCCGGGACACCCCCAGCACCTCGGCGAGCCGACGCTCGCTGGGCAGCGGTTCGCCGGGCTGCATCTCGCCGCTGAGGACATCGGCGAGGATCTGGTCGAAGACCTCTTCGGGGACCGACCGGCGGATGACCTGCTGCAGTGCCATTCACTCAGCATGAACCGGGTACCAGCCAGAGGTCAAGTGGTCATACCAGTGTTGTTACTTGGGGTGTCGCGCGGTGAAGCGCAGCGTCACCTCGTCGGCAACTTTCATCGTGCCCATCAGCAGCGAGTATGGCTTGACGCCGAAGTCGGTCTGGACCAGGGAAACCTCGGCTGACATCGTCCAGATCCCGCCGGCGTCCTCGACTGCCAGGTCGACGTCGCAGGGCCGGGAGGTGCCATGGATCTCGACCGCTCCGTCCAGGCGGTAGCCGGCGGTCGATGTGGCGATGGTCTCGGTGGCGAAGCGGATCTGCGGGTATTTCTTGACGTCCAGCGCCTTGAGCGCATTGGCGCGGACCACGCTCTTCTCCGGCCCCGACAGCGGCGTCACCCCGCCTTCGCCCTTGATCACCTGCAGCGAGTCCACGTCGACGACCAACTCGGCGGACTCCGGTTGGCGGCCGCTCCAACGCACGTCGGCCCGCCAGGACGCCATTGCGATGGTGAGCCGGTGGCCCATCTTGGCCGCGGGGCCGGCGACCCCGGTGAGAATTTGCAGTTCGCCTTCGGCGGCGGTCAGAGTCCAGGCCGTATCGCTCACGTTTCGACTGTATCGGCATGCACCGCAGGGCTCTTGCTCGCGTTCGCGCCGGTGTAGGCCACCTGCCAGTGTTTGATGCCGTTGAGCCAGCCCGACCGGAGGCGCTCCGGTTTGGCCAGGGGAGTCAGGTCGGGCATGTGATCGGCGATCGCGTTGAACATCAGGTCGATGGTCATCCTGGCCAGGTTGGCCCCGATGCAGTAGTGCGCACCGGTGCCGCCGAAGCCGACGTGCGGATTGGGATCGCGCAGGATGTTGAAGCTGAAGGGATCCTCGAAGACGTCTTCGTCGAAATTCGCCGAGCGGTAGGACATCACGACCCGCTGGCCCTTCTTGATGGTCACCCCGCCGAGCTCGGTGTCTTCCAGCGCGGTCCGCTGGAACGACGTCACCGGAGTCGCCCACCGGACGATCTCGTCGACCGCTGTTTTCGGGCGCTGCGCCTTGTACAGCTCCCACTGGTCGGGGAAGTCGGTGAAGGCCGTCATGCCGTGGGTGATCGAGTTGCGGGTGGTCTCGTTGCCGGCCACTGCCAGCAGGATCACGAAGAAGCCAAACTCGTCGTCGGAGAGCTTGTGCCCCTCGACGTCGGCCTGCACCAGCTTGGTCACCAGGTCGTTGCGAGGATTAGCGGTCCGGTCGGCGGCCATCTGCATGCCGTACATGATCAGCTCGCCGGCTGCACCCGTCGGGTCGTTGCGGGCGAACTCCGGATCGGCTTCGCCGACCATTTGATTGGACCAGTCGAAGAGCTTCTTGCGTTCGTCCTGCGGGACGCCCATCAGGTCGGCAATGGCCTGCAGTGGCAGCTCGCAGGAGACCTGTTCGACGAAGTCGCCGGACCCCTGCGCGGCGGCGGCCTTGACGATCGCCTCGGCCCGCGTGGCCAGGTCGGCGCGCAATGTCTCGACGGCCCGGGGGGTGAACGCGCGGGAGACGATCTGGCGCAGATGGGTGTGGTGCGGGGCGTCCATGTTCAGCAGGATGAACTGGCCAGTGTCCTTGTGCGACACCGCTGAATTGTCCGGATAGCGCGGCAAGGCGGTGTTCTCCAGGCTGGAGAAGATGTCGCTGCGCCGCGAGATCTCCTTGACGTCCTTGTGCTTGGTGACGACCCAGTACCCGTCGTCGTCGAAACCGCCGACATCTCTCGGTTGCTCGTTCCACCAGACGGGCGCAACCCGGCGCAGCTCGGCGAGTTCCTCGACGGGCAACCGTTCGTTGTTCAGGTCGGGATCGGTGAAATCGAAGCCGGGGGGCAAGTTGGGGCTGACCATGAACAGTGCACCTTTCGTATGAACTTGTCTAGTGCCCGGTGTTCCATGCCTACACCACGCCCGGAACACTGCGTGGCGCCTTTTGGAAACTGGCAACTGAAACGTGTTCCATTCGGGTTGGGCTAGTCGCGCAGCGCCTCGGCGGCGGTCAGGTCGAGCGCGGTACCGAAGCTGGTCACCGTGCAGATGACCCGTAACAGCACCCCGTCGAGCAGGGCGGTCACCGAGGCCTTGCAGGGCGGTGCTGATCAGCCGGACCGTCGTCTCCTGCCCGGCCGAGTAGAGATTGGCCGCGACCCGGGCCACGTCCCCGGGATCGGGCACCGAACCGTCGGGGAAGGTCGCCGCGGCCATCTCCGACAGCACGTCACCGCGCGGGTTGGCGCGCCGGTCCTCGATCTGAATCCCCGCAACGCGGAGCACTCCTACGTCGCCGACGTCACCGACCGCGCGCAGATCGACGCCGCGCTCGCCGAGACTCGCGCGGCGCTGGGGCCGCATCGTGAACATCTCGTCGTCGAGCATGCATTCCGGTGTCCCGTACATGTCGGCCTATGTCGCGGCCAAGTCCGCGGTCGACGGCCTCACCAAAAGCCTTGCGCTGGAATACGGTCCGCTCCTCATCACGGTCAACGCGGTGCCGCCGGGCTTCATCGACACTCCGATGCTGCGCAAGGCCGAATCGCGCGGGAACCTCGGGGACATCCAGGCCAACATCGACGCCACCCCGGTGCGCCGGATGGGCAGGGCCGAGGACATCGCCGCGGCATGTGCGTTCTTAGTCTCCGCGGAAGCCGGCTACATCACCGGACAGATTCTCGGCGTCAACGGTGGGCGCAACCCCTGAGCGCTAGCCGCCCGATTTCGACGTCGTCGGAGCGGCTGTCGTGGTCACGGTGACCGTCGTGGTGCTCACCGTGGTGGTCGCGGAGGACGAACCACTGCTCGAAGGCGAGAAGCGCGGTTCCTTGAACTCGATCCAGGAATCCTTGTAGATGACGTCGTCACCTTCGGACACCAGGAACTGGGTGGGCGAGACGGCGTAGGTGACACCGTCGTTGGTGGCGATCAGCGTTCCGTCGGAGCTGCGGCTGATCGGGATATGCAGCGAGGCGTTGTCGGCGAGCCGCACCCCTCGGTATTCCAGTCCGCCGTCGGACTTCACGCAGATCGCGACCAGCGACCGCGAGGTGCGACCGTAGGCCATCAGCGTCTCGGTGTCGTCGCAGCGGGCACCGGTGTCGATGTAGCCGTGTGCGTCGGCCTGGTAGGACGCGGCCCCGCCGGACGCCGTCGACGTTGTCGAGGTGGCCTCCGCCGACGTTGTTGCCGTTGTCGTGGCCGTTGCCGTGGTGGTGGGCGTCGTGGTCGCTGTCGTCGGTGCCGCCTGCGCGACGGGCAGCGTGTCCGACGAAGCGGACGTCACGGTGACCCCGACGACCAACCCGACGGCGGCCAGGATGCCGCCGCCCCCCAGCCACGCGAGCAGACGCGACGACGGTGCGATTGCTGACCGTTGAGCGGACATTGGGTTCCTCCAGCTGCGGGGCGGGTTAGGTTCACCCAACCACTTCCGGTGGTGAATTCGGCGCTGGTGGCGCGGCGTTTCCTCGGCGAATTGGGCCACATCGCGGCCTGAACGGGTCGCTACCCTCGAACGGGTGCCTACACAGCGGTTGATCTTCACCGGACACATCGCGGGATTCGGCACGGCCGCCGGCGTGCGGCTCGTCGTCGGCCGTTGGACGGACTCGCCGTTCGGCTCGTTCACCGACGTCATGGTTCAGACCCGCGAGGACGAGCGGATCCTGCTGGCCCCCGACGCGCAGGTGGCCGAGTTCGTCGCCAGCACCTATCGGTTCGACCGGATCGAGCTGGGTCCGGTGGCTTCGGAGCTGACGGCAGGCCGGTTGACGGTCACGGCCCCGGGGCTGGCCGTGGCGGTGTCCCTCGGCGGTCCGGCGCCGCTGGATCGGCTGCTGCGGCTGGTACCCGCCCGCCTGGCCATCGCGCCCTGGTGGCTCACTGCGATCGATCCCGTCGCCTCTCGGCTGGTGGCGGGTGTGCACACCGCGGGCAGTGCGGGCCATGGCCGGCGGGAGTACTAGGGCGTGCGACGCTCGCGCCGTATCGTCGGGGTCGACGGCAGCTTCGGTGGAACGGACCTCGGCGGGGTGGCACCCCTGCTGCCGCCCGTTGGCTTCGGCTTCTCCTCGGCGCCGCCACAACCCCAGATCGTGGCCGTGACGACGATCATCGACCTGCCGGCCTCAGCTGCCGGGTGAGACCGGGTTGGAGTCATGGGTGAGGACCGCCCACAGCAGCCGAGCGGCAGTTCGGGCCGGCTCGTCGGGGACGATCGGGGACCCCACCGCGGGCTGCTCGGCGGGAGCCCCGCTGATGTGCTCGATCAGCGCCACCGCGAGCGCACGCAGTTTGACGTTGGATTCGTGGCTGGCCCGGCGCAGCGTCCCCCATGCGGTGTCGGCGTCGCAACGCAGCCGGCTCATGATCGCGCCCTTGGCCTGTTCGATGGCTCCGCGCGACTGAAGCACGGCCAGCATGTCGGCGGTCGCGGTGGCATCCTCGGCGCCGGCCGCGACCATCGCAGCAGAGACCAGCTGCTCGTAGCCGATCAGTGTGGTCACCGTGCTCGCCGTCGCCGGCCGGTCTAGGGCGACCGACAACACAACGGTGCCGTCCGCCTTCCAGACACCGGGCACCGCGACCGACCCGCGCACCTCCCGCCACGCCGCAACGTGTTCGGGCGCCCGCGCCTGCATGGCCTCCAGGGTCAGCTGGGGCCAGCGGTCATCGGACCACAGATCGAGACTGAGCACCGGTATCTGGTGGACGCAGGCGTCGACCACGGGGCCGCCGCGGCCATCGAGCTGGGCGCCGACGATGTCGGAACCGAATCCCCGGGCTGCCAGCAGTGTCATTTCGTCGCCGTCGGCACGCCGGTCGTGCACCGTGACCGCGAGCCCGACGGCGTCGGGAATGTCTCGGTGGACTCGCTCGAGGATTCGGTCGAACAACTCGCCGGGCTGGGAGAGGTCGCGGGGTTGGAACTCGGGAACAGGCATCGTGCGGGTTACTCCTCGATGACCACGGTGGCCACCCGGTCCAGGCCGGAGATGCCCAGCAGGGCGCGGATGGGACCGTCGGCCGCCACGATCATGGTGAGGTCGACGGTCGCCGCGACGGCGAACAACGCCCGGATGGTGGCGCTGTCGCAATAGGTGACCTCGCCCAGGTCGACGGTGACTGCGGTGGCGTCGGCCATCGCCTTGCTCATGGCGTCCTGGAACTGGCTGACGTTGGCTAGATCGATGTCGCCCGCGGCGATCACCCGCGGCGCGTCGTGGTCCGACGCCGTGGAAAGCCGGAATTGGGCTTCGATCATCAGCGCAACTCCCTGAGCGTGTCGGTGTCCGTTCCGGTGTCGGACAGACCGGCATCGCGGTTGCCCGCGGGGTGTGTCGGGGGTGTCCGAGAATCGTTGCCGGCAACCCTGACCTGCGTACCGTCGCTGCTGACCGCGTCCGAGGCGATCAAAACAACTGTATGCCGGTTTCCTGACACGCCGGGTTGGGTTGCGCAACGACGTACGGCGGCAGCGACCACCGCGGTGTCGGCGGCCGACGGCAGCGCTGAGCCCCACGCCGCTGCGCGCGTCTGAACCACCAAGGTCTCCCGTCGCCCTCTTACTTCGCCCCCCGACGACGCAATCGCGGCAGCCTATCAAGCCGGACATAGCGCGAGCAGCGTCTGGAGGCAGAAATCGTCGGGCGCGTCACGTCGGGGTCGACTCGTGCGCCTTTGCGGTTTCACCCGAGTCGGCCCGACGCCAGCCGTTAGGCTCTGCCCAGGGCCGTCGGGGGCACAGGGCCCCTGCGGCCACGACCAAGAGGGTGGAAGATGCTCCGCGAATTCGTCATCGCTGCCGCTGTCGCCGGCACCGCGTTGGGGGTGGCCCCGTCGGCGATGGCCGACGAACCCCATGGCCCGTTCCCCGGCGACCCGCCCGGAATGAGCTACGACGCGTACCTGAGCGCACCGTGCTACCGGTGGGACCGCTTCGTCTTCGGGCGCGGCCCGGGCGGTGAACCGTTGGCATGCCACTGGATTCCCGGGCAGTCGCCGATCGGCATGGACCGGCCGCCGGAGGGTGTCGGTTTCTGGGTGGTCTCGCCGAAGATCTATGGCGTGCAGGAGGTCGGGTCGCCGTGCCCGGGCTCGCAGGCCGCCGCGCAGTCGCCCGACGGGCTGCCGATGTTGTGCCTCGGTGCGCAGGGCTGGCAGCCGGGATATCTGCACTCCGGCGACTGGGGCAACGGAAGCGATTTCTATCCGGCCAGCTGATCGAGAGTGCCGCCGGGGCGGGACAACAGTGAAAAGTCCCGCCCCGGAGGCCTCCTCGTCGTGGGTCAGACGGCCGCGGCCGCCTCGTTGATCTCCTCGAGCCGGCCGCTGGCCTCGAGGTATTCCTGCACCCAGCGCTCGATCACCGCGGAGGTCTTCTCGACCTTGGTGAACTGGCCGACAACCTGACCGACCGGGTTGAACGCCACGTCGACGGTCTCGTTGGGGTACTTGTTGGTGGCGGCGACGGCCATCCCGGACACCATGTACTGCAACGGCATTCCGAGTGGCTCGGGGTTGCCGGCCGTCTGCCACGCCTCAGTCCAGTCGTTCTTGAGCATGCGGCAGGGCTTGCCGGTGAACGAGCGGCTGCGCACCGTGTCCCGACTGCTGGCCTTGATGTAGGCGGCCTGTTGGACCGGTGTGTTGTGAGCCTCTTCGACCATCAGCCACTGCGAACCGGACCACGCGCCCTGGCAACCCAGTGCCAGCGCGGCCGCGATCTGCTGACCGCTGCCGATGCCACCGGCGGCGAGCACCGGACGAGGTGCGACCTCCTTGACGACCTGCGGCCAGAGCACGATCGAACCGACCTCGCCGCAGTGGCCGCCGCCCTCGCCGCCCTGGGCGATGATGATGTCGACGTCGGCCTCGGCGTGCTTGCGGGCCTGGGCGGGGGAGCCGCACAGTGCGGCGACCTTGCGGCCGGCTTCGTGGATGTGCTTGATCATGTCGGCCGGCGGGGTGCCCAGTGCGTTGGCGATCAACGTCACCTTCGGATGCTGCAGGGCGATTTCGACCTGCGGGGTGGCGGTCGCCTCGGTCCAGCCGAGCAGTTGCAGGGCATTCGAGTCCGCGTCCGAGGTGGGCACGCCGTGATCGGCCAGCAACTTCTTGGCGAAGTCCAGGTGCTGCTGAGGGACCATCTTCTTCAACATCTCGGCGAGGTCGTCGCCGGACATGTTGGCGTCCATGCCCTCGTACTTGTTCGGGATGACGATATCGACACCGTAGGGATGGTCACCGATGTTCTCGTCGATCCACTTCAGTTCGATCTCGAGTTCTTCGGGTGTGAAACCGACCGCGCCGAGAACGCCGAAGCCGCCGGCTTTGCTGACGGCGACGACGACGTCACGGCAGTGGGTGAAAGCGAAGATGGGGAACTCGATGCCGAGTTCGTCGCAGAGGGCAGTGTGCATGAACCGGGTCCTTAAGGGGGCGGTAGGCGTACTGGAACGTGTTCTAGTTTAGTACGTCCCCGGACGGCGAGTTGCAGGTATCTGCCACAGTGGGCCGACGAATGGCTGTCCGACCCGAATGTCGCACCACCACCGACTCCGCACCCGCGGTGTCGTCACCGAAGCGTCACGCACACGGGTGCCGCCCGGAGTAGCGTTGACCTCACGCTCGACGACGAGCGCAGAACTGCCGATAGGGGTTCGTCATGGTTGCTTCGAAGGTGACCGACCGTCTGCTGGTGGCCGGATTGGCCGCCGCTGCAGTATTTTCCGCTCTGGCTCCGGCCATCGGCGACGCGCTGGCACCGCCACCGGCGATCGCCGCGGCCGGCCCCGACTGCGTCAACGGGGTGGTACCGCTCAACCCGTACGTGGTGAACTGCAACCTGCCGCCGCGCAGGACCCAGATAGTCGGTGCCGCACCCGACGCCGGGGCGATCATCGCCTGCCGGCACGTGCCGATGTGCCTCTCGTACTACGTGAACTATCCCGGCACGTTGATCGTGCCGGGATATCGCCCCTAGGTCAGCGATCCGGCGCCGTGGCGGCCGCCGACCACCAGAGCGCCACCTGCTACCAGCGCGCCGATCACTGTCAGCGGGATCGACCAGGCCCGCCGTTGTGACACCTCGGATTGGCACTGCGCCACGTAATCGGCATGTGGGACAACCTGATTCAGGATCGGAACGTTGGCCACCGTCTTGCTGTTGGCTTCGCGCGCACCGGACAGGTCGGCCGAGATCGCGTTACCGCACCCGATGCTGCCGCCGTTGCCGTCCGAGGTCGAGACCGGCACCAGCAGTGCGATCACGCCCACGACGAACAGCGCCGCCCCCACCAGCAGAACCAACCGCTTGACCGTCACGTGTCTCTCCAGATCTGTTCACAGGGCCGTCCGGCGAATCGGTGCGGTGTCTACCCGGCGATCGGTTCGACCAAACCCGCTCGGCGGGGGTCAGGGGGTGCTGAAGAGTTCCACCTCGGAGACCAGCGGCAGATTCAGGGTGGTTCGGATACCCGGCGGCGCGGCGATCACCGCAGGGATCGCATTGACCACCCGGGCCGCCGCGGCGGCGATCGCGGCATGGTTGTGGTCGCCCTTGGCGCTGGTCGGACAGATGTCGACGGCGTAGGACGGCTCTCCGGTGATCTCGATGCGGTAGGAGCCGCCATCCTGGGCGGGCTGTGCCCAGTCCGGCCGCAGGTCGCCACGCACCCGCGTGACGTGCTCGACGACGATCGCCGGGTGATCGCCGACCATGCCCTTGATCTCGAAGCGGACGGCCGCGACGCCGCCCTTGGGGATATGTCCGGCGGCGATGTCGAAGGCCTCCGGGGCAGGCTCGCGTTCGTAGCTCTCGGTGATGGACTCCAGCTCGATGTTGAGCCCCGCGGCGAGCTGGCGGATGCCACAGCCCCAGGCGATGCTAAGTACCCCAGGTTGGAACAGCATCGGAAGCTCGTCGAGAGGCCGGCCGAAGCCCATCACGTCGAACATGACCGTCGCGCCGTCGTAGGTGGCGTAATCGGCGATCTCCATGCACCGGACCTGCTGGATGCTCGCGCAGGTGCTGGCGAACGCCAGCGGAATCAGGTCGGTGATGAAACCCGGGTCGACACCGTTGATGAAGATGCTCGAATTACCTTGTTGTCCAGCCTGTTCCAGTGGCTCGATGTACTTGTCGGGCATCACGCCCCACGGGTATTGCAGTACCACCGGCGCGGAACCGACCACGTTGATACCGGCCGCGGAGATCTTGTAGACATCGGCCATCGCCTGCGGCATGCGGTTGTCGCCCATTGCGCAGTAGACCGCGCACTCCGGCCCGGTCGCCAGCACGGCGTCGAGGTCGGTGGTGGCGGCGATCCCGGTGTGCACGTCCAGCCCGGCCAGCTCGCCGGCATCCTTGCCCACCTTCTCCGCGGCGGACACACACAGTCCGGTCAACTCGAAAGCCGGATTGCTGATCAGTTCGGCCAGGGCCAGGCGCCCGACGTTGCCGGTGCCGATGTGGGCGACGCGGATAGCCATACGTTCTCCTCGCGACGGGGTGGGGTGCCACACAGTATGCGCATCCGGCGGCACAACTGAAACAGGTTCTATTTGGCGGCCGGCGGCTGCGGTAGCCTGTCGCGTCATGGGACGCGTAGACGACAAGGTGGCCATCATCACGGGTGGGGCGCAGGGGATGGGCGCCGCCGATGCGCGGATGCTGGTGGCCGAGGGCGCCAAGGTCGTGATCGGCGACATCCTCGACGACAAGGGAAAAGAGCTGGCCGACGAACTCGGTGACGCCGCGCGCTACGTCCATCTCGACGTGACCGACGCCGACCAGTGGCAGGCGGCGGTGGACACCGCGCTCGCCGATTTCGGCAAGGTCAATGTGCTGGTCAACAACGCCGGCATCGTCCAGGTCGCGCCGCTGAAGTCGTTGGACGTGGAGCGCTGGAAGAAGGTCCTCGACGTCAACCTCACCGGGGCGCTGCTGGGTATCAAGGCGGTGCTGGGTCCGATGCAGGCCGCCGGCGGCGGTTCGATCATCAACGTGTCATCCATCGAGGGGATGCGTGGTGCCTCCTGGGTGCACAGCTATGTGGCCTCGAAGTGGGGGCTGCGCGGGCTGACGAAGTCGGCGGCCCTCGAGCTGGCGTCGGACAACATCCGGGTCAACTCCGTGCATCCAGGGTTCATCCGCACCCCGATGACCAGGCACCTGCCCGACGACATGGTCAGCGCGCCGCTTGGCCGTCCGGGCAGACCCGAAGAGGTGGCGACCTTCATCGTCTTCCTCGCCAGCGACGAGTCGTCCTTCTCGACCGGTTCGGAGTACGTCGTCGACGGCGGCCTGATCACCGACGTGCCGCACCGCTCCGTGTAATTCAGCCGCGGCCGGTGCGGCGAGCCCGCAGCGCGACCGAGCTCAACGCCGCGCCCAGGGCGGCCCGGCCCAGCGCAGGCAGGTGCCCCATCGCATTCACCGCGCCACTGCGCCGGCCGGGGATGCTCAGCTGCAGGATCGGCCAGTCGTTGGCCGCCGCCTTCGCCGCCAGCCCGGGGCGGGGGTTGACCGGCCGTGGGTGGCCCACCATGCCCATCAGCGCGGCGTCCTCGTCGCCGTCGGCGTAGAAGTAGCTGCGAGCCAGCTCGACGTCGTTGGCCGCGCAGAACCGTTGCACGGCAGCGGCTTTCTGTCGGCCCCAGACGATCGGCGTGGCGATGGTCCCGGTCAGCCGGCCGGCGTCGTCGAGTTCGAACGTGTTGCACACGACGTTGGTGATACCCAGCGCCCGCGCGACCGGCTCGGCGTGGATGGTCAACGCCGACGAGCTGAGCACCACGGTGTGGCCACGGGCCCGGTGCGCCTCGACGATCTCGCGCATCATTGGATACACCCGCTGGGCGATCTGTTCGGCGTACAGCCGCTCGCCGATCTCGTCGAGCTCGGCCAGTGACTCGCCGCGCAGATAGCCGGCGGCACGGACCAGCAGGCGTTCGAACTGCATGCGGCCGAGCTTGTAGCGCAGCGACGCCTCGACGACGCCGAAGATCTCGCCGATCCTGGCCTGTCCTCGGCGCAGCCGGTCACTGGCATGCGCGGTGGCGGTGAACCCGGCGACCAGGGTGCCGTCCAGGTCGAAGAACGCACCGACGGCCGGTCCCGGCGGGCTCTGGGACACCTGAGCGAGCGGATCCGATGACAGCACCACCCCACCATCATGGCCGAGGGTCAGCAGTGCGGCCGCTCGGGAGCCGTTGGACGCCCCTGCGCCCCTCCGGTTGACGTGACGACCCCAACACCCCACACTTGCGGTCATGCACAGTCAGAAACCCACAACTTCGGTCATCTGACGTGCTACCCGTAAAGCGGCACGAGGCGATCATCGAGGCGGTCAGCACCGGCCACGCGGTGAGCACCGACGAGTTGGTGCGGTTGCTGAACGTGTCCGCCGAAACCGTGCGCCGCGATCTGGCACTCCTGGAGGAGAAGGGAGCGCTGCGTCGCGTGCACGGCGGCGCCGCGGCGGTGGCGGACCGGCGCGGCGTGGAACCGTCCTTCACGGAACGGTCGCTCATCTGCCACCAGGCCAAAGCTCAACTGGCCACGGTCGCTGTCCGGCTGCTGCAGCCCGGCCAGACCGTGATCATCGACATCGGCACCACCGCGGTGGCGGTGGCGCGCGCCATCCCCCGAGGCTTCTCCGGGACCGTCATCACCCCGTCGCTGCCGGTGGCGGTCGAACTGGCCGACCGCCCCGGACTGGAGGTTCTAGTGGCCGGCGGGCGGGTCCGAGCCGGGGACCTGGCCTGCTCCAACACCCACACCAAGTCCTTCTTCGCCGACATCTACGCCGATATCGCACTGCTGGGGTCCGGTGGCGTCGATGCCCGGACCGGGCTGACCGACTTCCACGTCGACGAAGTGGACGTCCGGCGCACCATCATCGCCAACAGTGCCCGCAGCTACATACTGGCCGATTCCACCAAGCTCGGGCAGGTCGCCCCGTACCGGGTCTGCGGTCTCGGTGACGTCAACGGTCTGATCACCGACAAGAACCCGCCGCCCTCGGTCGCGACGGCGTTGGAAGAGACGGGAGGTGTGGTGCTGTCAGCGCGAACTGCCCCGCAGTGCGACTGACCTGAGTCTTTGCCACAAACGGGGTGCGGGCGGCGTTGCAGCGCCGCCCGCCGGACCGAACCGTTACTCCGAAACAGTCACTGCCACGCAGAAAGTTCGATCCGATGACAGATTCTTCCACACCATCCGGTAAACCCCTGGTACGCGCGGGCGAGTACACCGACACCCTGGAACGCTCCACCGGGCGCTTCGCCTCGTTCGCCGTCGCGTTCGCCTTCGTGTCGATCGCCACCGGCATCTTCACCACCTACGGCAGTGTCCTGAAGAGCTCCGGCCCGCTCGGAATCTGGACCTGGCCCATCGTCATCGTCGGCCAGCTGGCGGTGGCCCTCCTGCTCGGGGCCCTGGCCGCCCGCATCCCGGTCACCGGTTACGCCTACCAGTGGGTGTCCCGGCTGGCCAATCCGATCCTGGGCTGGATCACCGGGTGGATCTCGTTCACCTTCCTGGCCATCGTCGCCGTGGCCGTCGACTACACAGTGGCTGCCACCGTCGTCCCGGCCCTGTTCGATTTCACCGGAACCGCACTGACTTCCTTCCTCATCACCGCGGGTGTACTGGTTCTGCAGGGCGTGCTCGTCGGGCTGTCCACCAAATGGACCGAGCGGGTCAACAACTTCGCGGTGACGGCGGAACTGGTGTGCATGATCGCCCTGGTCGTATTGCTGTTCGTCGTCGGCGTCATCGCCCACAAACTGTCGATGGGCAATCTGTTCTCCCACGGCGACGTCCCGGTGGAGGGCTATTGGAGCTTCGGCACCGCGACGAGCGTCGGCCCGTGGATGCTGGGCTTCCTGCTCGGCGCCTTCACCATCGTCGGCTTCGAGTCCGCCGCCAACCTGGCCGAAGAGACCAAGCGCCCGGAAGTCGTTGTCCCACGGGCTATGTGGCAGGCAGTGCTCGCCTCGGGTGTCCTCGGCTTCTTGTTCCTGCTCGTCGTCACCGCAGCGGTCAACGATCCGAGCACGCTCGCCGAGTCCGGCACCCCCATCGCCGATGTCATCCAGGACATCCTCGGATCGTTCGTGGGCACCGCGTTGCTGGTCCTGGTGGCCATCGCCATCTTCGCCTGCGGACTGGTCATCGTGATGAGTGGCGTGCGCCTGGTCTGGGCGATGTCTCGAGACCAGCGCTTCCCCGGCTGGCAAGCGCTGCACAAGGTCTCGCCGCGATTCAAGACACCGCTGAACGCGACGATCGCGATGACGACGATCTCGGCGGTGATCCTGGCGATGTTCTCCACGAGCACCGACGCGCTGTTCATCCTGTTCTCCGCTGCCACCCTGCTGCCGGCGATCATCTATGCCATCACCGTGGCCCTCTACATCGCGACCCGGCGCGGGTTGCCGGCCAGTTCCGGTTTCAGCCTGGGCCGCTGGGAGGTTCCGGTCATGGTGGTCGCGGTCGTCTGGCTGGTGTTCGCCTTGTCGTTGTTCCGGGATTCCTCCTTCGCCCAGCCATGGCTCTACGTGGCGGTCATGGTGGGGCTGGGCGCGCTCTATCTGGCGTATCTGTTGCTCACCCGCGGAGCGCGTGGCCTCAAGATGCCCGATCTGCGTTCGATCGACGCCGAACTGGACGAGGCTGCAGCTGACGAGCGCGACGGCGGGAGGTGAGCGGGTGACGGTTCTGGCGATCGATCAAGGCACCTCGGGTACCAAGGCCATCGTCGTCGACCCCGAGGACGGGGTGGTCGGCCAGGCCGAAGTCGCGGTGCACCCGCGCTACCTCGACGGCGGCGGCGTCGAGCAGGATCCGAACGAACTGCTGGATTCCGTTCTCAGCGCCGGACGCGCAGCGCTCGCGCAGGCCGGCCGGCCTGTCGAGGCCGTTTCGCTGGCCAACCAGGGTGAGACCGTGCTGGCCTGGGATCCCGACACCGGCCGGCCGCTGACGGCGGCCATCGTGTGGCAGGACCGCCGGGCCGAGGCGGTGTGCGCGGCGCTCGGCGACCATGCCGAGCTGTTCGCCGCCAGGACCGGGCTGGTGCTGGATCCGTACTTCTCGGCGCCCAAGATGGCCTGGCTGCGCCGCAACGTCGAGTCCGCTGGCGTCGTCACGACCTCGGACAGCTGGCTGCTGCACCGGCTGACCGGCGCCTTCGTCACCGACGCCACGACGGCCAGCCGCTCCTTGGCCGTCGAACTCGGCGGCCGGGACTGGAGCCGGGAGCTGCTGGCACTGTTCGGGCTGGATGGCGAGCGGCGCCCCGCTATCGTCGGCAACGACGAAATCATCGGTAGCACAGATGTATTCGGCGCCGAGGTACCCGTCGGTGGAGCCGTGGTCGACCAACAGGCCGCACTGCTGGCCGAGGGATGCCTCGACCAGGGGATGGCGAAGTGCACCTTCGGTACCGGTGCATTCCTGCTGGCCAACACCGGTACCACTGCCGTGCACTCGACCAGCGGGCTCACCTCGTCGCTGGCCTGGCGGGTGGCCGGCGAGGACACCTTCTGCGTCGACGGCCAGGTCTACACCGCAGCGTCGGCGGTACGGTGGCTGTCCGCGCTGGGCGTCGTGGGTAGCGCCGACGAGATGGACGAGCTGGCCGCCCCGGACAGCAACGGCGTGCTGTGCGTTCCCGCCCTTGCCGGACTGGCCGCACCCTGGTGGAAAGCACATGCCACAGCGGCACTCTCGGGTATGACGCTGTCGACCGGCCGCGGCCATGTCGTGCTGGCTGTCCTGCAAGGGATCGCGGCGCAGATCGCCGAACTCGTCGATGCCATCAACGCCGACACCGTGGTACCGCTGCGGGCACTTCGTGCCGACGGCGGCCTGACCCAATCGAAGGTCCTCATGCAAGCCTGTGCCGACATCGCGCAGGTGCCGGTCGAGATCTACCCGTCGGCGCACGCCACCGCGCTCGGCGCGGCGGCGCTGGCCCGGCTGAGTCTGCAACCGCACCAGCCGATCCGCGACGTCGTCACCAAGTGGCGCCCGTCGGCGACCTACGAACCGCGCTGGACGGCATCCCGTGCCGCTGAATTCCGTTCTGGTTGGCGGCGGTTGGCCGCGACCACATACTCCGGGCAGGAGCTCGAATGACCACCGTCTGCTACGACGTCGCCGTCATCGGGGCCGGCATCGTCGGATCCGCGATCGCGCGGGAACTGGCCGGCCATGAACTGTCGGTGGCACTGATCGAGGGACGCGACGACATCGGCGACGGCACCAGCAAGGCCAACACGGCGATCCTGCATACCGGCTTCGACGCCAAACCCAGGACCCTGGAATCGACCCTGGTCGGTCGCGGCTACCGATTGCTGTCGGACTATGCCGCCAGGACGGGCATACCCGTCGAACGCACCGGGGCCATCCTGGTCGCGTGGGATCGCGAGCAGCTCGACGCACTGCCGGGGTTGCGGGACAAAGCCGAGGCCAACGGCTACCACTGCTGCGAGATCATCAGCGCGCCGGCGGTATACGCCGAACTGCCGAACCTCGGGCAGGGTGCGCTGGGCGGTCTGACGGTGCCCGACGAGTCGATCATCTGCACCTGGACGGTCAACCTCGCGCTGGCGACCGACGCGGTCAACCGCGGCGCGGTGTTGCTGACCAACCATCGCATCGCCCGCGTCGAACTCGGTCCGGACACCACCACGGTGCACAGCAGCCGGGGCGACTCGGTCACCGCGCGATGGGTTGTCAACGCCGCCGGGCTGGGCGCCGACCAGCTGGATGCCCTCTTCGGCCACGACAGGTTCACCGTCACCCCGCGCCGCGGCGAACTCATCGTCTACGACAAGCTCGCCCGCCGGCTGGTCGACAAAATCGTGCTGCCCGTGCCCACTGCCCGGGGCAAGGGCGTCCTGATCAGTCCCACCATCTACGGCAACGTCATGCTCGGCCCGACCTCGGAGGACCTGCGTGACCGCACCGCCACCGGGACCACAGAAGCCGGGTTCGAGTTTCTGCTCGACAAGGGCCGCCACCTCATGCCCGAGCTGCTCGACGAGGAAGTCACCGCGACATATGCCGGCCTGCGGGCGGCGATCGACCACGGCGACTACCTCATCGAGACCGACCGTGACCGGCGCTACCTGCTCGTCGGTGGTATCCGCTCGACCGGACTCACCGCGGGCATGGCGGTGGCCGAGTACGTCCGGGGTGAGCTCGCCGCCGCGGGCCTGACCCTGATTCCGCGCCGGAGACTGCCCGATCCGCCGCACATGCCCAATCTCGGCGAGGCATTCCCACGCCCGTATCAGCAGGCCGACACGATCGCCGCCGACGCGTCCTACGGACGCATCGTGTGCTTCTGCGAACGCGTCACCGAAGGGGAGATCCGGGACGCCTGCCGGGCGGCGATCGCGCCGGCCACCGTCGACGGCCTACGGCGCCGTACGCGGGCGATGAACGGTCGCTGCCAGGGGTTCTACTGCGGCGCAGAGGTGCAGGACGTCTTCGAGACCTTTTCGGCCACATCGTCTTCAGAAAGCCAGCCATGATCGCCACCGCCACCGCCGACGTCGCCATCGTCGGTGCCGGCCCCGCCGGCCTCACCGCCGCGGCCGAACTCGCCCGCGGCGGCAACCTCGACGTCGTCGTGCTGGAACGGGAAGCCGAGCCCGGCGGCATCCCGCGGCACAGCGATCACCTCGGATACGGCATCCGCGACCTGAAGTGCTTCGTCAGCGGCCCGGCGTACGCCCGCCGACTGGCCCGCACCGCGGCCGAGGCCGGTGCCTCGATCAGGACCAACACCATGGTCACCGACTGGGTCGACGACATGACCGTGGCGCTGACCTCACCGCGCGGCCGGGAGCACCTGACGGCTCGGGCGATCGTGCTCGCCACCGGCGCGCGGGAGCGGGCCCGACCGGCGCTGCTGATCCCGGGGGACCGCCCCACGGGGGTGTACACCACCGGAGCACTGCAGAACCGCGTGCACCTGAAGAATCGGTGCGTCGGGCGGCGCGCGGTGGTCGTCGGTGCCGAACTCGTCAGCTACTCCGCGGTTCTCACCCTCAAGCACGCCGGCTGCCGCACCGTGTTGATGACCACGCGATATCCGTCGCCGGAGTCCTATGGCCTGTTCAACCTCGCCGGCAGGTCCCCGCTGTTGGGGGTGACGATCGCCCGCCGCACGCGCGTCACCCGCATCATCGGCAAACCTGCCGTCATCGGTGTGGAGGTCGAAGACCTGGACACAGGCGAGCGCCGCGTCGTGGCGTGCGACACGGTGGTCTTCACCGGTAACTGGATCCCCGACCACGAACTGGCGCGCGCTACCGGGCTGGACATCGATCCCGGCACTCTGGGCCCTGTCGTCGACACCGCGCTGCGCACCAGCCGGCCCGGCGTCTTCGCGGCCGGCAACCTGCTCCACCCGGTCGACACCGCCGACATCGCCGCTCTCGACGGCCGGCACGTGGCCGCCCAAGTTCGAGCTCATCTGGACGGCGCCCGCCCGTCCGCGTCGGGCATCCCGATCCGCGCCGCGCAACCACTGCGCTGGGTGGCGCCGAACCTGCTGCGGCCAGGCGACCCGCCCCCGGCCCGGCGCCGGCTCCTGCTGTGGACCGACAAGTTCGTTCGACTACCGAAAGTCGTTGCCCGGCAGGGCGACAGGACTATCGGCAGTAGGTACCTACCCTGGCCGGCGGCGCCGGGCCGGGTTTTTCGCGTCCCGTCGGGCATCCTCGACGGTGTCGACCCGTGCGGGGGACCGGTGACGATTTCGGTGGACGACACCGACTGACACCGAATGACACGGCTCATCCGAGCTCGGGACTGGGACCGGCACCGCCCGCATCGTCGAGGTGGCGCGGGCCTTGGCCGGGCTGACGGGCGTCGGTCAGTCCCGGGGCTGAACGGTCGGCCGGTTGGCTGCCTTCTCGGCTTCCAGGCTGGCTTCCAACTCTTCCTCCCACGCGCCTTCGTCCCGCCCCAGCGCGATGGTGGCGGCCACCATGACCGCGACGGCGATCGCCAGCACGGCCGCAGCGGACTTGCTGACGTCCAGATGTTCGCCGAGCACCACCTCGCCGAGCAGTACGGCGACCATCGGTTCGAGCACCAGCATCGCTGGCACCGACGTCCGCAGCGAACCGGCGTGAAATGCCGACTGCTGCAGCAGGGTGGCCAGCACCCCGAGCGCGATCAGCACGTACAGCACCGGTGAGGTCAGCAGTTTGAGCACGTCACCCTCGCGCACGATGTGCATGACCAGCTTAGTCAGCACCGCGACCACACCGAACAGGACACCGACGCCGACGGCGAGCAGGATGGCGCGTCGCCAGTCCGACAACCGAACCGCTATGGCCAGGCACGCGCCCACGAACGCCAGGCTGATCCCGGCGACGATGACAGCAGGCAGCGCCGCCCCGTCGTAGTCACCGGGCTTGGTGCGGGCCAGCGACACGAACACGCCCAGAGCCGCCGTCAGCAGCACCGCCCAGCCCCATTCGGCCCGGCTGACCCGCCGGTGCGCCAACCGGGCACTGAGCGGCAACGCGAACAGCAGTGCCGACACCAGCAGGGGAGCGACCAGCAACAGCGAGCCGTAGGCCAGGGCGACCGCCTGGAACGCGTAGCCGGTGACCGCGGCTCCGGTACCGGCCCACCACAACCGGCGGCGCAGCAGCGTCGAGACCATCACGGTGCTGACGCCCTGATCGCGCGGGACGTCCATGGTGGCCCGCTGCCTGATCACGATCCCGATGGCGGCGAACACCGCACCGGCGAGGGCGGCAGCCACCACCAGCGCGTGTTGCAGCAATGTGCGTCCCTTCGATTGTTGTGCGAGTGCCGAGCCTGTCATCGACCCTAAGGCAAAGCGGGGTGGGTCCGACTGTCAGCGCACCTGGACGACCACCGGTGAGCCGTTGTAGCCGGTCACCCTGACCCAGGACGGGGCCGGCCCGGAATCGGGTACCCGGCCGTGGATCTCGGCGGTTTCGCCGGGGAAGACGGTCACGTAGTTGTCGTCGTACTGGACCGGCAGGATCTCGTCGGCCAGGGGGCCGGTCAGCAGTTCGGCGCGCTGGAAGAAGGCGATCCGCGCCGTCGGGTTGTGCAGCCGGATCGTCACGTCACGACCCGCGTCGCCACCCCCGGCGGCGGTGATGTCCAGCGGCGCCGGCGGCAGCGAATTCAGTGCGGTCATGTCCGCCCAGCTGACCTGTTTGGAGTCGAAGGCCGCGTCATTGCTCGGCGGGCCGACATCGTCGACCTGGCGGGACTGCCAATAGACGTTCTCGGCGATGACGGCACCGGAGCGGTCGAGCAGCTCGCAGCGCACGAAGAACACCGGCGAGTCGGGCGGACCCGGCGGCAGCGTCATCGCCTGGACCGCGCCGCCCGCGTCGACGCGCACGTCGTCGGCGGCCCGGTCGTCGCGCAGCACGCCCTTGATGTCGTAGGTACGCACCCGCACCCGCAGATCCTGGCGGGCGTCGGCGGTCTGGTTGACCACGGTGACCTTGGCCTGGCGGTGGTTGCCGGTCGCGTAGGAGTCGAAGACCACCGACAGCGGGGCCAGGCCCTTCTTCGCGCCGTAATAGGCGCCACCGGGGCGCAGGTAGTAGTCGAAGATGTTGCCGAAGAACGACGGCCAGTGGCTGTTGAGCATCCAGTAGATGGTCATCTTGTGCCCGTCCCAGCCGTTGGCGGCGAACGACTCGAACTGGGCGCGGGTGGCTTCGTAGTGGGCCAGCTGCGCCTTGTCGGCGAACATCCTCGCGCTGGTCGACGGGCCGTACCGGCGATCGATGACGCGCTGGATGTTGATCAACCGCGAGTTCTGCGGACCGGACCCGGCGTGGAAGAACCAGGTGTCGTTGATCGGCCACAGCTTGTCGGGCGGGATGAACTTACGCAGGCTGGCGTAGGGCGGGATGTGCTCGTTGTCGCCCTGCTCGGCCGATGATCCGCGGGCGGCGCCGTAGCGGCCGCTGAACCAGTACGACGGCGGCCGCCAGCTGTAGGGGCCGGCCATCTGGATGCCGTCCCATAGTGTGCGACCCTGGGCGTCGCGATTGAGCGAGGACACCGTGTCCACGGTCGCGTTCTGCCAGTGCAGGTCGGTCAGGATTTGGTGGTATTCGGCCAGCACCTCGGCCGGCGGCCGGCCGTCGCTGGCATTGGCCCAGACGAACACCGACGCGTGGGAGCGCAGCATGTCGATCTGGGAGCGCATGCTCTCCTGGGCGACTTGGCGGTCTTCGTCATCCCACTGCTGCCACTTCTCCCACTGGTTGCAGCACATCCAGCCGTACATCAGCGGGATGCCGAGTTCGTCGGCCATCTCGACGAAACGCTGCGAGGAGATCTTGGATTCCAGCCGCAGCATGTTCAGCCCGAGATCCTTGACGTAACCGAGGATCGCGGCATCGCGTTGCGGGTCGTACTTGTAGAGCAGGTCGGGGGTGTAGGTGGCACCTCGGACCAGGAAGTTCTTGCCGTTGACCTGCAGGTAGAAATTGCCGCCGGTGCCCAGGTCGGCGAACGAATCGTCGGAGTCGCGGCCCTGGGTGATGGTGCGGATGCCGAACTTCAGCGTGGCGACTTCGGTGACGGCACGGTCTTGGACGAACTCCAGGCGCAGGTCGTACAGATCGGGCCGGCCCATCGTGTAGGGCCACCACAGATCGGGGTGCTGCACGGTCAGCGCCGCGAACCTGTCCGGGCTCAGCGTGACCTCGCGTTGCTCACCGGGCATCAGCGCGACTGGTTCATCGACGTGGATCGGCGCCTTGCCGGCGCGGGTGATGGTGGCGCGCAGCACGCCACGCACCTTCTCGGCGGAGTAGTTGCGCAACGGCGCGTAAACGGTCAGCCGGGCGCTGTCGGTGTCGGGCAGCGGCAGGTCGGTGTTGACCGTGGCCGCGCCGATGGCGACCGGCCCGGAGGTCTTGAGATACACCGGCTTCCAGATGCCGGCATTGCGATCGGGCACGAAGGAGTTGCCGTTGGCCGGGTTCTTGTCCGGGCCCTGATAGCCCAGGTAGCGCCAGTTGATCCAGTCGTACCAGCTGTCGGCCAGTTCGACCCCGTTGACGTCCTGGATGGCCCGCTCCGGGGTGACCTTGACGGCCAGAACGTTGGGCCGGCCGGGCTGTACCCAGCGGGTGACGTCGAGTTCATGCTCGTTGTACATGCCCACGATCTGGCGGTTGTCGGCGATGCGATGCCCGTTGAGCCAGATCTCGGCGCGGTAGTTGATGCCGGGGAAGTCCAGTACATAGGTCTGGTAGTCGGCCGGCGCGGTGAAGCTGGTGCGGTACCACCAATCCTGCTGGTAGAGGTCCTGCGGAACGTCCTCGAGCAGGTTCTTGCCGTAATAGAGGTTGGGGTAGACGCCGTCTTCCTGCAGGGTTTCCAAGACCGTGGCCGGCATCCGGCGCACCGGGTGCCAGCCGGAGTCGTCGTAGCCGGTGCTGGCGATGGCCGTCCCGTCGGCCGGCAGGTCACGCGCCGAGGTGAGTTTCCAGCCGGCGGACAGCTCGATGTCTTGCGCGGGGTGCGGCGGGGGACCGCCGAAGACCCGCAGGTCACCCGCGCACACCAGCAGGAGCACGATGACGACGATCGTCCCGAAGGTCTTCGCCACCGTCTGTGAGCTCCTTGCGTCGAATGGCGACAGCGTGCACCGGCACCCGATCACAGGCGTCGGATCCGTTCCCAGCTGTCTGCCGCGCGTTCATCTTGGCAGAGGCTCGGGCCGTAGGCGGTGTCCGGTTTGGTTAGACGCAGCACACTCGTTCGGCAGAGGAGTCGATGAGGAGACCGCCGAACTCAGCTCGCCGTTCTACGCTTACGCCATGACCGACCACGACCGCGCCGCCAGCCGCCGCGAGATTGCCGATGCCCTCCTGACCGCGCTCGAACGCCGGCACGACGTGCTCGACGTCATCGTCGACTCGTCCGATCGATCCGCCGCCGTCGACGCCATCGCCAAGTTGCTCGGCACCTCGCGGCTGGGCAGTGAAGCCGTGATGGGGATGTCCTTCGACCAGCTCACCAAGGACTCCCGCCGTCGCATCGCCGACGAACTCGACGACCTCAACAGTCAGCTGTCCTTCACCCGTAAGGACCGCCCGGCCAGCTCCGACGAGAGCCTGCAGCTGCGCCCGTTCTCGCACGAGAACGACCGCGACATCTTCGCCACCCGCACCCAGGAGGTCGGTGCCGCCGGTGACGGGTCGGGGGCGCCGGCGGGCACGCTGGACGACGAGATCCGGTCGGCCCGTGACCGTCTGGGTGCCGAGGAGGCGGCGTGGTTCGTCGCCGTCGACGGCGAACAGAAGGTCGGCATGGTGTTCGGTGAGCTAGTCGGCGGCGAGGTCAACCTGCGCATCTGGATCCACCCGGACCACCGCAAGAAGGGCTACGGCACCGCGGCGCTGCGCAAGTCCCGTTCGGAGATGGCAGCCGCGTTCCCGGCTGTGCCGCTGGTGATCCGGGCGCCGGGCGCCGCGCCGCGCTGACGGAGCCTGCGTAACCTCGCCGGTATGAGCGTGCGCGCGGGAATCGTGGTCACCGGCACCGAAGTCCTGACCGGACGCGTGGCCGACCGCAACGGCCCCTGGGTGGCAGACCGGTTGCTGGAGTTGGGCGTCGAACTGGCCCACATCACCATCTGCGGTGACCGTGCCGCGGATATCGAGGCTCAGCTGCGCTTCCTGGCGGCAGAGGGCGTCGATCTGATCGTCACCACCGGTGGCCTCGGGCCGACCGCCGACGATATGACCGTGGAGGTGGTCGCGCGCTTCGCCGGCCGGGAACTCGGGCTGGACGCCGAGCTGGAAGCCAAGATCGCCGCCATCCTGAAGAACCTGATGACCCGATACACCGGTGTGGACTTCGACGCGGTGCGCGCGGCCAACCGCAAACAGGCGATGGTCCCGGCCGGCGCGACGGTCATCGACCCGGTGGGTACCGCGCCCGGGGTAGTGGTGCCCGGCACCCCGACGGTGTTGGTACTGCCCGGCCCGCCGCGCGAGTTGCAGGCGATGTGGCCGGCCGCGGTGGCCACCGAAGCGGTCCAGCAGGCGATCGCCGGCCGCACCGTCTACCGCCAGGAGACGGTGCGGATGTTCGGCCTGGCCGAGTCCGGGCTGGCCGAGACGCTGCGCGAAGCCGAACATGACGTACCGGGCTTCGGCGAGCTGGAGATCACCACCTGTCTGAGGCGCGGCGAGGTCGAGATGGTCACCCGCTACGAGCCGCACGCCGAGGCGGCCTACCGCCGGCTGATGGAGATGATGCGAAATCGCCACGGCGCCATGGTGTTCTCCGAGGATGGTGCACTCGTCGACGACCAGGTGGCCGACCTTTTGGCGGGACGCCGGATCGTGACGGCGGAGTCGTGCACGGGGGGACTACTGGCTGCCCGGCTGACCGAGCGGCCCGGTTCCTCGGCCTACGTCGCCGGCGCGGTGGTGGCCTACGCCGATGAAGTGAAGACCGACCTGCTCGCAGTGGACAGCGACGTCGTCCGCACCCATGGCGCGGTGTCGCAGGAGGTCGCCGAAGCGATGGCGGCTGGGGCGCTGCGCCGTTTCGGTGCCGACACCGCGGTCGCGATCACGGGTATCGCCGGGCCGGGCGGGGGTACACCCGACAAGCCGGTGGGCACCGTCTGGTTCTGCGTGATGCTGGCCGACGGGACGACGGTCAGCCGGTCGCTGCGGCTTCCGGGCGAACGCGCCGACATCCGGGAACGGTCGACGACGGTGGCGATGCATCTGCTACGCCGCACCCTGCTCGGGAACGCCGAACCCATAGCCGGCTGACTGTCAGATCACGACGGCCCTGGCTCGTGACGCCGCGGCTCTGGGCGGCAGGTCGGTCGAATCGGCGCCGCTGGGATCACAGAGCGCGAACATCCGCGCCCCGAGATCCGCGAGCTCGACGATGAGCTCGGCCCGATCCAGCCCGGCGTCGAGGGCCTGCTCGAGCAGAAGCACGACATCGGAGCGGCACGGCTGGCCGCTGTCGGTGTCTCCGGCGGACTGGGTCCGCCGAGCCGCCCGGATCATGCGCCAGGCGTACTTCCGCTCGTCGACGACCTCGTTCATCGGCACGGCCTTCTCTCGGATCTGACAGAACTCGTCCAGACTGCGCCGCGTCCGGGCGGTGCCGACAGGGACTTGCGACCCTCGGTGGGGAGGACGTTGGGCATGACGTTTGACAGCACCAAGATGGACCGATGGTCGACAAACGTGCCGGGACGAGCGCCACGAATAGCCGGAATCGTGGTAAGGGCTCACGTAATGTAAAGCGGTCCCAGTCAGCGAGTCCGCAGTTGGGGGAGTTCTTATGCGAAAAATCTTCATGGGAATTGCGGCTGCCGGCATCATTGCGGGGTCGTTCAGCGGTATGCAAACGGCCAATGCGGCCGCCACGAACAATGCCACACCATCGGGCCCGCAGAATTCACCGATCATCACCGCACTCGATTGCCAGGGCGGCACCGGCAACATGGGTTGCGGAGCCGGTTTCTTCTGGCGCGACGGCTGGCGCGGGTGGGGTTGCTATCCCTGCTGAGTCACCGCGACACAGTCATTCGTCGGCAACCAACTCCAAAGGAAACACTCCGCCATGCATTCTCGTCGTCTCGGCGCATTGAGCGCCGCCGCGCTGCTGTCCGCCGGGTTGTCCTTCGGGGCGGGCCTGGCTTCCGCAACCGATGACTACACCGTCCTGCTCATCGACCCGAATGTGGTCACCGACTCGCTGGCCTACACCGCCGGCCCGCCGACACTCAACCCCGGTGGCCAGCCAGGTGCGATGACGGTCTACACCCACCGCGACGGCCGCACGATCACCGATACGGTGTGGGTTCTGGCCGATCCGGGCGCAGCCGCCGGAGCGATCAGCCAGGCGCAGGCGGTCACCCCTGTCGCCAACCAGAGAACCGTCAACGTTCCGGTCGGAACGGGCGGGCAGTTGGTCACCGGGACTTCACCCGATGGCCGGAACTCGCTGAGCGTGCTCTATTTCACCGAGGGTAATGCGGCGTCGTCACTCGAATTCGTGGGTCCCGCGGGCGATCCGGTGCCGTCCGATTTGGTCGTCGATATGGGCCAGAAACAGGACGCTTTGATCAAGAGCCAATTGGGTACATAACGGTCGGCTGACGGGTCGCCAATCGCGCCACGGCGGGGATTTGCCACTAGCCCGCCGTGGCGCATTTACTTTCGGTTCAAGAACGTGTCACGGACTACCGTCGCGATCCCAGATGTCGATCATGGTGCTCAGAATGTCCTCCGCTCGGCCGAGCCCGGCCAGGTGGCTTTCACCGGACAGCTGGTGCAATTCGGCGTCGGGCAACCGGGACACCACATGCTGGCCGTGCGCGAACGGCACGATATGGTCGCGGTCCCCGTGCCACCACCGCACCGGCACCTTGACCTCGTCGAGCCGGAATCCCCAATCCCGGGCGAACACCACGATGTCAGCGAACGGCGCGGCGAGCTGTTTACGGCTGCCGTTGAGTAGGTCGTCGAGGAACATCGCCTTGAACTCGGGGCGCACCAACATCTTTCGGTCCCCCTCCGGGGAGATCCCGGCATAGAGGTAGAGGGCGGGCTCGGCAACCGGCCTGATCAGCCGGATGAACGTCGACGCCGCCAGCCGGATCGGCCCACCAGCGACCTCGATGACGGGGGCGGCCATCGTGCCGAGCTTCATCAGCCCGCCGCCGATCGCATCGGGCCCGACGGTGGGGGCGACGCCGCCCAGCACACCGGCCGCCACGATTCGCTCAGGCAGGGCTGCCGCGCAGGCCAGCGTGTACGGACCGCCACCGGACAAACCGACGACCGCCATCTTCTCGACGCCCAGTGTGTCGGCGATCTTGGTCATGTCACCGGCGAAGGCCAGGACGTTGTCGTACTGGAACGGGGTGGAGCTCCCGATCCCCGGCCGGTCGATCCCGATCAGCCGAATGTTGTTCTTTTCGGCGAACACCCGGGCTTCCATCGGGATCTGGCGTCTGGCCCCAGGAGTGCCGTGCAGCCAGAATACGGCGCGCCCCTGCGCGGCTCCGAACTCGGCGAAACCGATCTGACGGTCCTCGCCGACGGCGATGTTGCCCTCCAGCTTCGGACGCGCGATAGAGACAACCATGGGCACAGTGTGTCACGCAGGGCGGCGCCGCCGGCCGGATCGCGCAACGGCGAATGGGTCAGGAACTGGCCGCGCCGAGCCACCCCGGCGGGCGTCGGTGAGCCCAGGGCAGTGCCTGCTCGAGCTGGGCGCCCAGCTGCAACAGGATGGTCTCGTCGGGGGCCATCAGCTGAACGCCGATCGGCAGGCCGTCCTCGGTGACTGCCAGGGGAAGCGAGATCGCCGCCCAGCCGGTGACGTTGGCCATCGTGGTCCACCCGGTGTGGGCGAACTCGACGTCGAAGAAGGCCCGGGTGGTGCCGCGGGGCCGGTCGAGCACGCCGTAGCCCGGCGGGGGCGCGAGCAGCGTCGGAGCCAGCAGCACATCGTGTGCCGCCATGCCCGCGACGAATTCGCGCGTCTGCGCGTGGATGGCCTCGATGGCTTCGGCATAGGCGATGGCGGGAGTGGTGAAGCCTTCCTGCATCATCACCCAGCTGCTCGGCTCGAATTCGTCCTCGCGCGGGTCACGGCCCAGGTGTGTCCTGGCCAGGTTGTAGAGACCCACATTGCTGACGTTGTGCAGCACGGCGATCGCAGCGGCGACGGCATCCGCGTCGAAGCCGGGCGCACCGGCTTCGACGTGGTGGCCGAGTGCTTCCAGCGCCCGGCCGGCGGCGGTGACGGCGGCGACGACCTGCGGGTCGGTGGCGGGGGCGGGAAACGGTGAGCCGGTGGCGATGAGGATTCGCTGCGGCGTCGGCCTCTGCGCGATGGCCCGCAGGAACGGGATGGTCGGTAGCGGCGCGTTGTACGGGTCGCCGGGTCCGACGCCGGTCACCGCGTCGAGCAGGGCGGCACTGTCGCGGATCGTGCGGGTCAGGGCATGCTCGACGGCCAGGCCTTCGAGCAGCTGCCCGGCCGGGGCGAACGACGTACGCGCGCGGCGCGGTTTGAGGCCCACCAGCCCGCAGCATGCGGCGGGCACCCGGATCGAACCTGTGCCGTCCCCACCCGAGGCGGCGGGGACGACACCGGCGGCCACCGCCGAGGCCGACCCGCCGCTCGAGCCGCCGGGGGTGATGGCCGGTGACCATGGATTGACGGTGGGGCCGAACAACGCCGGCTCGGTGGTGCAGTGATTGCCCCACTCCGGGGTGTTCGTCTTGCCGAACACGACGAGATTGCCGGCCAGATACCGATCGACGATCCACGCGGTGTGCGTGGCCACGTGGCTGCTCAGCGCCCGCGAGCCCATCGCCTCCCGTGCACCGGCCAGCGACGCCCCGAGATCCTTGAGTAGGAACGGGACTCCTGCGAGCGGACCGGCCTCACCGGAGCGCAACCGTCCCGAGTCGTCGAGGGCGCGGGCCTGCTCGCGGCCACGTTCGAACAGATCGGTGATGACCGCGTTGAGTTCGCGGGTGGCCTCGGTCCGTGTGATCGCCGCCTCGAGCAGCTCGACAGCCGAGAGTTCTCCGGAGGCGGCCAGCGCCGCTTGACCGATCGCATCGAGATCCGCGAGCTCGGCAGCCAGTTTCTCATCCATTGCCACGGATCCTTACCGCCGCGGCGCTCGGCGGCAAGCCGAGACGAGAATCGTCAGTCGCCGCCGGGCGAGACGAGCTCGCTGGACGAGTTCTGGTCGTTGGCGGCCTGCTGAGCGGCGGCGTCCTTTGCGGCCTGCTCGTCTTCGGCGGCCTTCTCAGCCTGGCCCTCGGGGCTGGCCAGCGAGTTGCCCGGTTGTCCCGCCGTCGCGAGCTTGGCGTTGCAGTTGAGGTACAACAGCACGGTGTCGGTGACGGGGGAGAAGTTGTCGCCCTTGAGCCACGCCGCGCTCTGTGAACGACTGACCACGCAGTCGCCCTGGCTGACCGCGTCACCGACCGACGAGGCGATGACGGCCTTCTTGCCAGCACCGCTGATCGCCGAGGAGGCGTCAGAGTAGGACTGGCCGGCGTAGTCGTCGGCAGTGGCGATGCCGGACCCCCATGCGAGCGACATCGCCCCGAGGGCGAGGCCGCCCAGGCCTACGCGGATGAGCTTGGTCATTGCGATCGTCCTTTACGCTCGTCTCGACATGCTGCGTCACTGTCGCCGGGACGCGAAAACACAGGTTAGAGCCTGTTTCTGGGAAGTAGCTTGGGGAATGCTGGTGCCGGACTGGCAGCCCGATGGTCGTCTCTTCGCCTGCCGGAGTCCCGTTGGTCACTTGGCCGATATCGGCCCGTCGGGCCGACGGGGTTGACTGGGCGCATGTCAGAATCCACTTTCGCCGGAGCTTCGGACTCCGAAACTGCTTCTGCTGTACCGATCCTCGACGCTGACGTCGTCGCCGAACCTGAAGCCGAACCCGGCGCCGAATCCGAAGCCGGGGCCGACCTCGACGACCTCGACGACCTCGAGTTGCTGCCCGGCGAGACAGTCGGTCAACATCGGGAACCGCGGATGGCCATCGTCCTGCGCAGTGTGCTCGAGCGTCAGATCGCCGCCAGCCAGGCATTGAGCAATCAATTGCTCGACGCCGCAACCGATGTCACCACCGCCGTCGCTCACGCCCCGAGCACGTTCGCGGAGGCGATTCAGGACGGTGACACCATCGCCTCGGCGTGGGCACAAGCCGGGACCGAGATTCAGGGTGTGGCCGGCGAGGCCGGTGGCCGGGTCCGCGGCGCGGTCGTCAGCTATGTCGGCCACCAGGCCACCCTTCCGGTTGCCGTGCTCGGCGGGCTCGGTGAGATCGCCGGCGCGTGGGCATCAGCGCAGGGCACCATAGCGGGCTCCGCCCTCGACGGCGCGTTCGCGGTGGCCACCGCCGCCACCGTCGGTGACGACCTTCGTCTGGCACTCGGTCGCCGGGTCGAGGACTTCCGGTCCACCGCGGCCGCGGCCGGTGGCGATCTCAACGATTCGGTCAAGAGAGCCGGTCGTGACGTCCAGGAGGCGCTCGGCGGAGAGCTCGGGCCGTTGGTCGCCGCAATCACCGGTGCGGGCGAGGATTCTTGACTGACGGCTTCTTGACGGACACCGAACTTCAGGTGACGGACGGCATATCGGGACGCGTGTCGCGGTTGCCGGTATCGGGCGGCTGGCACAGTGGTGTCATGGCACACAACCGGCGAACCAGGTCCCGGTCGTCGCTTCGGCACCCGCTGTCGCTGGGTTTCGAGGCGCACCGCGGCCTGCTGCTGCTGCGACTGCGCTGGCACGAACGGTCGGCGCGGCGGTCAGCGCCGGGCGGCTCCGGTCTCGCTGACTCGGGCCCGGTATGACGACGGGGTTTCTCCGCAGAACTGACTGAACGCCCGGGTGAACGATCCGACGCTGTCGAAGCCGACTGCTGTCGCGGTCTGTTGCACACCCTGCGCGGGTGCGGCAAGCAGGGCCATCGCGCGCAGCATCCTGGCGTGCAAAAGGTAGCTGCGCCAGGACATTCCGGCCTCGTGCTGGAACTGGCGGCGCAATGTCCGCTCGGAGACCGCCACCGCTCGGCATACGTCGTCGAGGCTGACCGACTGCAGATGGTCTTTGGTGTAGCTCATCGCCGCCGCGACGACCGGGTCTTCCGAGCTGGGCAGGCTCAGCGGCGCTTCGTGATCCAGCGCTTCGGCGATCAGGTTGGCCAGCGCGCGGAAGAACGCATCGGATGCCTTGTCCTCCTCGGCGCTGCCCGGCCCTCGGTAGATCGGCCAGCGCATGGCGTAGAGCATCATCTCCCGGATCAGCGGTGAGACCGCCAGGATGCGGGCCCGGTCGCCCGCGGCCGGGACGAGTTCGGGATCGAACATCACCGCCAGGGTCTTGACCGACGGGTTCATCGTTGCCTGGTGTTCGAGTCCGGCGGGGATCCAGGCCGCCTGCTGGGGCGGCACCAGATAATGCGCCGAGGCGGTCTCGACCTCCACCACGCCGCCGATGGCGTACTCGATCTGGTGCACATCGTGGTGGTGCCAGCCGGTGACCAGCAGGTCGCCCTCGTAGAGGTAACTGCCGGCCACCACGGGCCCACCCCGGCGCAGTTCCACCTGGCCGATGTTGGCGGGTCGGGCGGCCGGCCGAACTTTGGCCGTTTGGGCCAAGTCTCTGGCCGATTGTGCGGAGACGGTCACGATTATCGAGGGTACAACTAAGGCAACGCTTGGTAATTCCGCCCGCACGAGGAGAGACATGAACGTCGACGACCTGATTCTGGTGAGCATCGACGACCACGTGGTCGAGCCGCCCGACATGTTCCTGCGACATGTGCCCGCCAAGTACCGCGACGAGGCACCGATTGTGGTGACCGACGCCAAGGGCGTGGATCAGTGGATGTACCAGGGCCGGCCGCAGGGCGTCAGCGGGCTCAACGCCGTGGTGTCCTGGCCAGCCGAAGAGTGGGGCCGCGATCCGGCCGGCTTCGCCGAGATGCGGCCGGGCGTCTACGACGTCCATGAGCGCGTCCGTGACATGAACCGCAACGGCATCCTGGCCTCGATGTGTTTTCCGACCTTCACGGGCTTCTCCGCCCGTCATCTGAATATGACGCGCGAAGACGTCACCCTGGTGATGGTGTCGGCCTACAACGACTGGCACATCGACGAGTGGGCCGGTAGCTATCCCGACCGGTTCATCCCGATCGCAATCCTCCCGACGTGGAGCCCCGAGGGGATGTGCGCCGAGATCCGGCGGGTGGCGGCCAAGGGTTGTCGGGCGGTCACCATGCCGGAACTGCCGCACCTGGAGGGACTTCCGAGCTACCACGACGAGGACTACTGGGGTCCGGTGTTCACCGCGCTGTCCGAGGAGAACGTGGTGATGTGCCTGCACATCGGCACCGGCTTCGGGGCGATCAGCATGGCGCCCAACGCGCCGATCGACAACATGATCATCCTGGCTACCCAGGTGTCGGCGATGTGCGCCCAGGATCTGCTGTGGGGCCCGGCGATGCGCAATTACCCGGACCTGAAGTTCGCCTTCTCCGAAGGCGGCATCGGCTGGATCCCGTTCTACCTCGACCGCAGCGACCGGCACTACACCAACCAGAAGTGGCTGCGCCGCGACTTCGGCGACAAGATGCCCAGCGACGTCTTCCGGGAGCACTCGCTGGCCTGCTACGTCACCGACAAGACGTCGCTGAAACTCCGCCACGAGATCGGTATCGACATCATCGCCTGGGAGTGCGACTACCCGCACTCGGACTGCTTCTGGCCCGACGCCCCCGAGCAGGTGCTGGCCGAGCTGAATGCCGCGGGCGCTTCGGATTCCGACATCAACAAGATCACCTGGGAGAACTCGTGCCGGTTCTTCAGCTGGGATCCCTTCGCCCGCACCCCGAAGGATCAGGCCACGGTGGCCGGGCTTCGCGCCAAGGGCACTGACGTCGACACCTCGATCCGCTCCCGTAAGGAATGGGCGGCCCGCTTCGCCGCAAAGCAGGCCGAGAAGCAGCTGGCCAAGGCGTAGACCCGGTGGGCGAGTCCAGTGAGCAACCCCGCAGGGATGCACCCGCATCTCTTCTGCGTGGCTGCTCACTCGGCGAGAAGTTGGGATCGATAGCGCGCGACGACGGTTAGGTGGCCAGCGGCGACGGCGGTCCGGGCGTGACGCCGGCCGCGTCGCGGCGGCGCGCCGCCATCCCGGCCAGCGCCTCGAACACCACGCGGTGCGCGGCATTGACGGTCAGTTCGGCGTGGTCGTAGGCCGGGGCCACCTCGACGACGTCGACGCCCACTACGTCGTGGTCGTAGCACAGCTGGCGGACCATGCGCAGCAGGTCCGCGCTGGTGATGCCGCCCGGCTCCGGGGTGCCGGTACCCGGTGCGTGAGCGGGGTCCAGCACGTCGATATCGACTGACACGTAAAGCTTTTCCGCCTTCGCGAGAGCCTCGCTCACCGCCTTGGCCATCACCGACTTGAACCCGTGGTCCCAGATCTCCTGCATGGTGTGCCAGGTCATGCCCTGTTCCTGCATCCACTCGAAGGTGTCCTGCGGGGGCCAGTACCCGCGCAGGCCGACCTGGACGAAGTGGGTGCCCGGCACGGCCCCGGACTCGATCAGCCGTCGCATGGGTGTGCCGTGGCTGGCCAGGTTGCCGTCGATGATGTCCGCGGTGTCGGCGTGGGCGTCGAAGTGCACGATGCCGACGTTGCCGTAGCCGTGCACGTCGGCGACCGCGGTGGCCGCCGGCCAGGTGATCGAATGGTCACCGCCGAGGACCACCGGAACGATGCCCTTGGAAGCGACGGTGTGCACGCGCTCGCGGATGTTGGCGTGCGACACCTCGGTCATCCCGTGCGGACAGTGCGCGTCGCCGAAGTCGACGACTTCGAGCCAGTCGAAGATCTCCAGCCCGAGATCCATGTGATAGCTGCCGGGTTCGTAGGCCGTGGCCCGGATTGCCCGCGGCCCGAACCGGGCGCCGGGACGGTTCGTGGTGGACACGTCGAACGGCGCCCCGACGATCGCCACGTCGGGCTGCCAGGATTCCAACTGCTCGGGCTCGGTGAGAAAGGGGCGATGCCCGAACGACGCGAGACCTGCATAGGGCAGGTCGAGTTGCCCGGCCATGCCCGGGGGCAGGTCGCGCATGGGCTTGTGGTCGTGGCCGGAGCTCATCGGCCAGACATTACCGCCGCCGGCAGACCGCCGCGGCCGAGAAGCGCCGCGCCGACCGCTATAGCGTGCGGGTCTTTGGCCTGGGCCGGTTAGCCTCGACGAAGCGAAGTTCGAGGGAGATGGAATGGACGTGGTCGGAGGCGCACGGCGCAGAGTCGTCCCGGCGCCTATCGGAATGGCGGATGCGGTGGCCGATGTGGTGAACGGTGTCCGGGGGCGCGGCCCGTCGGTCACCGCGGTGTCGATGCAATGAGCGCGCCGACTACGCGCGCGGAGATCGCCCGCGCCTTCGCCCAGCATCGATTCGACGATGCCCTGCCGCACCTAGCCCGTGACGTCCGCTGGACCATCGTCGGCTACTCGGTACTCGAAGGCGCCGATGCGGTGGCTACCACCTGCCGCGAGACGGCCGGAGGCCTCGACACCACCGTCTCGACCTGGGATCGCTGCCTGACCGTCGAGCAGGATGACACCGTCGTAGTCGAGGTACTCGGCCGGTATCGACGGCCCGACGGCATGACCATCGTCTCTAGTTGTCACATCTTCCGATTCGCCGGTGCCGAGATCGTTTCGATCACCTCCTACGGCGTGGAGATCGATCCGGACTCGGTGGGAGCGCCGGCCGACGTCGACCAAGGCTGACGGCCGAGCTCACGCGGCCTCGCTTCACGACAGGGGGCTGTCGTGCCCGTCACTGTCGTCGATGATGCTGAGGTTGGGCCGCACCACGTAGCGGGCCTGATTGCCTCCGGAGCGTCGCGCGTCGTACATCGCTGTGGTGGCCAGCGCGATGATCTCGTCCAGAACGTCGTGCGGTGGATGCTCGACCAGCGGGCGAAGCGGTGTCGCGACCACGCCGATGCTGGCGGTCATCCCCGACGGTGTCCCGGCGATCGCGCCGAGGATGCGGTCGATCAACGGTGATGGGTCGGGCGTGGTGAAGGTATCGGCGACGAAGTACTCAGCCTCGCTGACATGGCCGACGATCGCGTCGCGGCGCACCGTTTCCCGCAACGCTTGCCCGGCGGTGACCCGCGCGCGGTTTCCGGCCCGGTTGCCGGCCATGCTCACCATCGCGGCGAAGCTGTCGATGTTGACGACGGCGACCACGATGTACCGGTCGTCGTCGCGGTTGCGCGAGGCCAGCAGCGTGGCCGTCTGCAGGTAGAACGCGTCGCGGTTGAGCAGTCCGGTCAGCGGTTCGATGGCGTCGGCGTCGTCTTGGGTTCCGGTCAGCCACACCACCAGGCGGCAGGCGAACGCCGCGAACAAGTAGAGCAGCACGATCAGCGCGACACCGGCCAGCGACAGTGCCGGATCGCGGCCGATCAGCCGAACCGCCAGCCAGAGCAATGTGGCGACGGCCACCGTGAAGACCGCCGTCAGCAGCCGAAGGCCGTGAAATAGCGCCGCGTATCCGATGATCAGGGCGAACGCGGTGGACCCGAGCAAGCCGAACATGGCGTCGGCCGGGATGAGGCACCCGACCGGGATGACGATCGTCGCGGCGGATACCAGCAGCGTCGATTCCGTTCTGGTCGGCCAGCGGTGCCGCAGCCAGATCCCTGCGGAGGCGAAACTGCAGATTGCCAACGCGACCAGCAGGCTGCGAGCGCCCTTCCACTGCATGGTCACCGAGCTGACGAAGGTGGCCATGGTGATCAGGCCCAGGATCGCCATCGTGGCGGCGATGACACGGGAGGTGGTCGTCTGCGCTCCGCGGGCGGCCAGTAGGGCCGTGAGGGTGTAGTACTGGCTCGCGGGACGGGCTGAGAAAGCCGATCTCATCAACCATCCCCTCTATTGATGGGCCGGAGCCGCGGATTCACCAGCAACGAGTGCGAAGTCGATCTACCGGCGACGGAAACCGACTCTAGCGAGCGCTACTTGCACTGGCCACTCCCGTTGTCGTCGGTTTATTGCCAACGATAATTTCATCAGGTCGGCGAAGCATCCAGGCGGTGGACAGAGACAGCGTAATCACCGTCGGCGAAGGGCTGGCGATCCCACGTGGCCCAGCGCTGCACCGGCTGCAGACTGGCCTGGGCGGCCAGCCGGTCGTAGTGGTCCAGCGAGAGTCGATCCGGACGCAGGCTGAAGCCGACCACGGGCACGCCGCGGCGGTCGAGCTCGATCGCCACCCGCCCCGTACCGCAAGCCGCGTCGAGAACGGATCGGCCTGCGCTCTCGGTGAGTAAGCCGGCAACCAGGTCGGCCTCGCCGTGGATGATGCGTCGTGCGGCGGCAAGCGTGGACCATCGGGCGTCGTAGTCAGCGCCGCGCGGCGCCGTCGATTTCTGCCAGCGGCTACCCATCGGGCCGATTGTGGCAGAACGTGCGGTCACGCCGGAACGATGACGGTCACCTCGTTGCCGCTGCGCTCGACACGCATTCCGGCCCGGCGGGCCACCGCTGCGACGGCGGCGGCGTCGCCCGGCTCGGAGCGGCTGCTGGCCAGGGCGCGGGCCAGCCGGCCTTTGTGTGCCTTGTTGAAGTGGCTGACCACGGTGCGACGGCCGTCGGGCTGTTCGGCCAGGACGTCGACCCGCACCGCGTCCGGCAGCTTGCCGAGGGCCGCGTAGGAGCCGGAGCGCAGGTCGACCACCAGTTCAGCGGCACTCAACTTGGTGAGCACCGGCTCGAGCGCCGGCCGCCAGCGGGCCGCTAGCGTCGGGCGGCCCGGCAGCTTGGAGGTGGCCGAGAGGCGATAGGCGGGGACCTGGTCGTCGGCGCGTAGCAGGCCGAACAGTGCCGAGCCGACCGCGAGCCGGGCGCGGGCCCGCGCCGCGGGAGCACCGCGAAGCGACCCGATGTCCAGGGAGTCGTAGAGCACACCGGTGTAGCGGTCGATCGCCGGTAGCGTCGGGGCGGTCCACAGCGCGGCATTGCGCGCGATCTCGCCGTCCTGGGCAGGTGAGATGCCCAGTGCACGCCGGCTCGCCTCTGGGTCGGCGGCCAGCGAAACGAGTTCGTCGACCAGTTCCTGGCGCACCGGCCCCAGTTCCGGATTGCTCAGTTCGGTCACCTGCAGCGGCGGTCCGTCGCCGCCGGTGCGTTTGGTCTCAGACGGCGGAAGCAGCACGATCACGACGCAGACGCTAGCGGGCGGTCACTTGTGACGTCCGCCCGGACCAGAACCCCAAGGGGGCCACTCCCTTTGCCAATCTATTGACTAATCGGTAATTTATGTCCGCCAGGAGTTTTGAGCAACCAGGACACGGTCAGGCCCGCGTCAGTCCGGGGGTGATCGGTGGCGTTCAAGTATCCGCCGAGGCACGACGACGAACTTCGCCGGCTTCGCGTTCTCATCGATCGGCTGCCCGCGATGATCGGCTATTGGGACCGCGACCTGCTCAACGTCATCGCCAACGACGCATACCGGCAGTACTTCGGGATGACGCCCGCCCAGATCCACGGCCGACATGTCCGTGAGGTCCTCGGCGAAGACGTCTACCAGTTGAACCTCCCATACATCAGAGGTGTCCTGGACGGTCACGAGCAACAGTTCGAACAAGACCTCGTCGACCGGGATGGGAAGATCCGCCACACGCTGGCCACCTACGTCCCCGATGTCGTCGCTGGCGAGGTACGGGGCTTCTACGTTCAGGTCGCCGACGTGACCAGCCGGGTCGAGGCCGAACGCAGCCGTGACGAGGCACTGGCCTTGTTCCAGATCAGCATGGCCAACGCAACGTTCGGTGAAGCGATCCTGACGATCACCGGCCAAGCACTGATGGTCAACCCCGCCTTGTGTCAGCTGGTCGGCTGCTCCGCGGAGGAACTCTGCGGCTCCAATTACCGCGACTTCGTCCACCCCGACGACCTGGCCGCCATCATCGAGGAGCACCGCCAGCTGCTCAACCGGGAGGTGCCGCGAATCGTCTCGGAGCGTCGCTACTGCCGCCGGGACGGGACGACGATCTGGTTGCAGCGCAACGCCGTACTGGCCCCCGGCGGTGAATATGGTGCGCCGGACGTCGTCGTCGCGCAGTTTCAGGACGTCACCGCCCGTAGGCGCGCCGAGGCCGAGCTGGCCCGGTTGGCCGTGACCGACCAGCTCACCGCGCTGCTCAACCGTCGCGCCCTGATCGGCCGGATCGAGGAGCATCGGGCCGCCGAGCCGATGACACCGGTCGGTATCGTCTTCGTCGATCTCGACGGGTTCAAGGAAGTCAACGACCGGCACGGGCATGCGGCCGGTGACGCGGTGCTGGTCGAAGTCGGACGCAGACTCGCCGAGGTGGTCCCAGAGCCGAACTCGGTGTACCGCATCGGTGGCGACGAGTTTGTCGTTCTGGTGGCGGCGGCCGATACGGTTGAGGCGGTCGCCGAGCTCGCCGCGGCGATCAGCTCAGAAGTGACCGGCGCCTACGACATCGACGCCGGCCAGTTCCAGCTGACCGCCTCGGTGGGCTGGACCCTGGGCCCGGCCGGTAGCGCCGAGGAATTGATTCGCCGGGCAGACACCGCCATGTACCGGAACAAGCCCGGTCGTCGCGGAACGCCGCCGCCCGGCGACCAGACTCGGTCCGGCGCTCAGCCGTAGGCCAGCAATAGCGGCACCCGCTGTTCGGCACGGGTCAGGGAACCGTGGTGGCCGACCAGGGCCGACTCGGCCGGCTCGACGGTCCTGCGCACCAGCACCGCACGGTCGCGGGCGGCGGCCACCACGTCGCCGATCCTCGGACGCACCCGATCGTCGACGTGACTGCCGAACCAGCCGGCCTCGATCGCTTCGTCCCGAGACACCACCCAGGCATGCCGGCCCAAAGTTTCCCGCCACCCGGCCAGCACCGCGGGGACAGCGCCGTCTCGCACATAGACGTGCCGCGCCCGTGGTTCACCGGCTACCGCCGCCACTCCGTCGAGTAGGCCGGCGTCGAGTAGGCCGGCGTCATCGAGGTCGACGGTCGATTGGGGGTCGGCCGCCACCATCCCGTGGTCGGCCACGACGGCGAGCAGGGCTCCGGCGGGCAACGCCTCGACGACTGATTCCACCAGCCGATCGACGTGCCGCAATTGCATCCGCCAGGCCGATGATCCAGGTCCGTGCAGGTGACCGACCAGGTCGAGATCGCCGTGATAGCCGTAGCAGAATCCGCCGGCCGCCACGCTGGCACTTACCTGAGCGGCCAGCTCGCCGAGCGCGTGCACGCCGACATAGCGGCCACCGCGCAGCACCGCCCGGGTCAGGCCCGAGCCAGCGAATTCCGCACCCGAGACGACGGACACCGCGACTCCCGACGCGGCCGCCCGCTCGAACGTGGTCGGCAGCGGCTGCACCTCCTCGGGGGCGACGGTGTCGCGCCAGTCCTCACCCCACGGATGCGGCCGCCACCGCAGCGCGTTGATGACACCGGCGTCGGGAAGTCGAAACGAGTAACCGACCATGCCGTGGCCGCCGGACGGACAGCCGGTGCCGACAGCGGCCAGGCCCGCCGCGGTGGTGGACGGGAAGCCGACATGCAACGTGCGGCCGCGCAGCCCGGCCAGCACCGGTGCGTCCGCGAGGTGGGCATCCAGCAGATCGGCGCCCAGGCCGTCGATCAACAGGACACATGCCCCGGCGATAGGCTCGGGCAACCCGATGCGACGATCGAAACCGGCAACGCCCATCGCGCTCAGCACCGCGGGCACCACGTCGGCCAGGTGCGGGGTATCGGATTCGACGTGGGGCAGGTCCACAGTGCGTGAGCCTGCCACACGGTTCAGGGCTTTCCGAAACCGGCCTTGGCCAGAATCTGTTGCCCCTCAGGGCTGGTCACCAGGTCGACGAATTTGGTTGCCAGGTCAGGGTTTCGGGAGCCTTTGAGAGTGGCGATCGGGTAGGTGTTCACCGCGCCGGCCGCTTCGGGGAACGAAACCGCGTCGGCCTTGCCCGTGGCGCCGGCCACGTCGGTGACGTAGACCAGCCCGGCGTCGGCCTGTCCGCTGGTGACCTTGTTGAGCACGTCGGTGACCGACGATTCCTCGCTGACCGGGTGCAGCTGCACCCCGGTGCGGGCTTCCACCGTCCGGGTGGCCGCGCCGCACGGCACCTGCGGCGCACACACCACTACGTCGAGGCCAGCCGCGGTCAGGTCGCGAAATGTCTTGATGTCCTTGGGATTACCCGGCGCGACAGCGATGGTGAGGGTGTTCGACGCGAAGTTCACCGGAGTGCCTGCCAGCAATCCGGCCTGCGCGGCCTTGTCCATGTTCTTGGTGTCTGCCGAGGCGAAGACATCCGCATAAGCTCCCTGGCTCAGTTGCGTCACGAGGTCCGACGAGCCGGCGAACGAGAACTCCACCCGCAGATCGGGATTATCCTTGTCGAAGCGGTCACCGATCGCGGTGAACGTGGACTTCAGCGAGGCCGCGGCGAACACCACCAGTGTCTGCTGGGCCGACGGGGACTGGCCGGACGCGCAGCCGGACACGGCGACCAGGACACCGACGAGCAGACCGGCGATTGCGGCTGCCATCCGGCGCGCGCTCACGAGGCGCCCGGGGTCTCGACGATTACCGTGGTGGCTTTGACGACGGCCACCGCGACGCTGCCAGGCTCGAGCTTCAATTCGCGCACGGCGTCGCTGCTCATCAGCGACACCACGGTGAACGGGCCGCACTGCATTTCGACCTGGGCCATGACGGCGTCGGTGACGACCCGAGTGACCAGGCCCGCGAACCGGTTGCGCGCCGAGCTAGCGATGGACAATGGGTCCTTCGGCGCGGTGGCGGCATTCTTGCGAGCGAAGGCCGCGAGTGCGGCACCGTCGACCATCTTGCGGCCGGACTCGTCGCTGGCGATCGGCAGCTGGGCGTCCTCGATCCACCGGCGCACGGTGTCGTCGCTGACGCCGAGTAATTCGGCGGCTTCTCGTATTCGCAGCATCGGCACCGGGGGAGTCTATCGAGTAACGTCCGAATCTGCGGTTCTGGTGGCCGATTTGCGCCGCATCCGCGGAGTCATTCGCGGGGCGCGGCGAATTCTCGTCGGCCGTAGGGTGGTGTCGGTGCGACATACCCGGGGCAGTGTTCTGCTGGCGGCTCTGCTGGCGGTCGGTGTCATCGAGCCGGCGTGGGCCCAGGCCGATCCCAACGCGCTGTGGACGATCGTGCACGACAAGTGTGTGACCGATGTGCGGGCGTTCCGCGATCCGGCGCCCTGCGCTCAGGTCTACCTGAGCCCCAGCGAGGAACATGGCTATGCGGTACTCAAAGACACGGTCGGCGCTCGCCAGTACTTGTTGATCCCCACCGGGCCGCTCAGCGGCATCGAGAGCCCTGAGCTGCTCGAGCCCGACGCCACGAACTACTTCGCCGCAGCGTGGCAGGCCCGGGCGTTCACCGAGCAGCGCGCCGGCGGAACGATTGCGCGGGACTGGATGAGCCTGGCGGTGAACTCCGCGGTGTCACGCACCCAGGATCAGCTCCACATTCATATCGACTGCCTGCGCGCCGATGTACACGACGCGCTCGTCTCGGGAGCCGGCTCGATCGGTTCGACGTGGACATTGTTGCCGGTACCACTGGCCGGGCACACCTACTGGGCGATGGGGGTGCCGGGAACCGACCTCGGCATCAACCCGTTCACGGTGCTCGCCGACGGCGTCGCCGGAGCCCGCGCAGACATGGGCCGGTACACGCTGGTGGTGGTCGGCACGGACGTCGGGGGACAGCCGGGGTTCATCCTGCTCGCCGACCGTGTGGACGCCGCGAGCGGCGACACCGCCGGTGGGGAGGAACTTCAGGACCATCACGCGTGCCCGGCGCCGCTGCCGGCGACGAGCGGCACCGCTAAATAGGGGGCATCTAAGTGGGGGGCATCGCCCGCCGCGCAAATCCGCGGGTAGCGGCTCAGTACGGCGGCAGCTGCCCGTTACCGGACTGGCCGGCCAGGCCGTTGATCTGGTCGAGGTAGTGCCGCAGCTGTAGCTGCGACATCAGCGGCCCGGGCTGGCTGGGCGGCTGAGCATCGGTGAGCTGCCACGGCTGGCAGCCGTCGGTCTTGAACGTGGTGTCGGTGGGGTCGATCTGGATGATCTGCGGCTTCTTGGTCAGCCCGCTGTCCACCGTGGTCTGGCCGTCCTCGCCGCCGATGCGCTTCCAGTAGCAGGCGCTGCCCTCGACCGGTCCCGCCGTCGAATAGGTTCCGGCAACGATGTCCACGCCGACCTTGTAGGTACCGGCCTGGTCGATCGTCGACTTGGGGCCACCGGGTGGGGGCGTGGGGTTCTGTCCGGCCGGCGGCGTGGACGCGACGGGTGACGGTGTCGAGGCGGGATCCGACGGCGCGGGCGAGGGCGCCGGAGTCGTCGGATCGGCGGCCGAAACGCCCGAACCTGCCAGGCAAGCCGCCACAGCCATAGCTGTGGCGGCGATCACGCTCGTCGTCCGACCCACGCCCACCAGGATAGCCGGTCGCCACCACGGGTCGGCCCGGAAGGTCGAAGGGGCACCCCGGTCCCGGTTCGGGTTCTCGAAATGATCTTGTGCACCAGCGGTATGGCCGGATGTCTAGCCGATCCCAGGGTGGGAGTCTGCCGCAAAGACAAGCACCCCGGCGCGTGCGCCGGGGTGCTTGATCGAGAAGTAAACGAGAAGTAACTGAGGCGGCGGGCCGGACTCAAGCCGTCTTGCTGAGCAGCGGAAGCAACAACCGGCGCCGGTTGAGGATCGCGTCGTCGAATTCGTGCTCCGCCTCGGCCACCGAGCCGACGACTGGGAAGACGACATCGTCAGCGCGAAGGCGCCGGTTGACGGCGTCGCTGGGCACCAGCGCCCATTCCACACCGGCCGCGGCGCACACGTCGTCGATCTCGGCGAGCAACCGGACGGAATGCGCACTGAACGACCTCACGCCGGAGAGATCGAGGACGAAGGGCTTGTCGGCGAGGATCAGCCGCTTCGCGCTTTCGGCGATCCGCTCGACATTGGCTGAGTCGACCCGGCCGCTGACGGCGACGACCGTCACCACGTGGCGGCAATGAGCGCGGATGTGGGCACCCTTGTAGTCGACGGCGGGATTGCCATACCTCGACGTGAAACTCGTCATCTTGTGCCCCATTTCGGTCCAGTGCCACCAACGGCGGCCTCATCGACTGCCTCAACCTGACCGCTACGCTATGTCGCAAATCTAAGGCCCCTGGGAGCGGCGGCTAAAACTCTGTTAAGAACCCAACTTTCGTGCCCGGACCTGCGAACGGGCAACATCGCTCGGGAGGTCGCAGACGTTACCGAGCGGTACGAATCGGGGTTTGGAATGTCCGATCGGGGGTAGGCCGGGCAGTGCTGCCCGTCGTCACGGTCGCAGGCGGGACGCTAGCGCAGGGCCGGCAACACCTCGTCTGTCAACAACTGCACCGACTTCCACGCTTCGTCAACCGGCATGCCGCCGACGAGGGGATGCATGACGATCGGACCGTAGTTGGCCGACCGGCGGACCTCGGCGATCAGCTCGTCGGGGGTCAGGAACCGGTAGCGGCCGGACGCCCGCACCTCCTCGAGTGTCCGCACGCCCGGCAGGTGCATCGACGATCGCGGCGGGTCGTCGGACCACCGTCCATAGGTGACGGCCTCCCACAAAATATGCTCACCCAGCTCGGCCCAGGCCCGCTCCGGATCCTCGTGCAGGTAGATCATTCCGCGGTTGACGGCGGGCGGCATCAGCACCAGGGGCTGCAGTCCGGCGTCCCGGCACAACTCGGCGTAGTACTCCGCGAGGTCAGGTCGGTGGTCGGGCAGGCTCAGGGGCAGCCCGAACCGCACCGCGCGCCGCACAGTGGCCCGGACCCCGCCGCCGAGATACAGCGGCGGATGCGGCCGCGACCACGTACCCGGCATCACTCCGGTCGTGCCGCTCCACGCCTCCAGCATCGCCTGCAGGCTCTGATCCATCAGTTCGCCACGACGGGTGAAGTCCACCCCGAGCGCCTCGTACTCGATTTCGCGGTAACCCAGGCCGATGGTGGTGTGCAGCCGGCCCTGGCTCATCGCGTCGACCAGGGCGATGTCCTCGGCCATCCGGACCGGATTCCACAACGGCGCCAGGGCGCAGTCGATGCTGGCGAAAATGTTGGCCGTGCGAGCCAGGAACATCCCGGCAATCATCACCGGGTTGGGGCTCCAGCCGTGTCCGGTGGCATGGTGTTCGTCGACACTGATCGCGGCGATGCCGTGCCGATCGCCGAATACCGCCAATTCGAGTGCGGCGGAGAGCAACTCGCCTTGCACCCGAGGTCTTCCGCCCGGCGAGGCGAAGTTGAACCGGAGAATGGCAAGCATTTCAGCACTGTATTGTCGCAACGGCGGCAAGTCGGCATAAAACGCCCGCCCGGCTGGGTCACGATTTGGCTGCCGCGGTCGCCGGCAGCCCGCGGCTGTCGGTGCCCGACGTTACGGTGACGGGCGTGCGTGAGGACTCCGCGACGTTGGCGACGGCGCTGCAGTGGGTGGGCCTGTGGGTCGTGGCGACGGTGTTGTTGACGTTGGTCGGGCTGCTCAACCGGGCGGTGTGGGTGCTGGCGGCTGCGGCCGCGGTGATCGCGATGGTCTGCACCTGGCGGGCATTGCTCGCCTGGCTCGACCACCGTCGCGAAACCCGCCTCGATGCCCTGTACCGGGCATCGGGCCAGGCTGCCGTCGATGCGATGGGTGGAGTGGAGTTCGAACACTACGTCGCGGCGGTGTTACGGGGTCGCGGATACATGGTCGAAATAACAAGGGCTACTGGTGATTTCGGAGTGGATCTGATCGCGGTCAAAGACGGTGTGCGCACTGCGGTGCAGTGCAAGCGGCAGAACCGGGTGGTCAACGGGTCCGCCGTCCAGCAGGTGGTGGCAGGTGCCGCCATTCACGACTGCACCGCCACCATGGTGGTCTCCAATCACCGGTACACCAGGGCCGCCGAACAATTGGCGCAGGCGCACGGCTGTGTGCTCGTCGATCGCACCCGGCTGGCCCGGTTGTCCCGGGCCGCCCGCTGAGCCGGGTCAGCCGAGGAATCGGTCCCGGTAGGGGCGTAACCGCTCGGCAACGTCGGAGGGGTCCAGCCCCACGTCGGCGAGGTCGTAGAGCACCTCTCCGTATCGGCCCCGCGGGTGGGCGGCGATGAAGTCTGCCATCGCCACCCGCACGGTGGCGTCGAACGGCTGGCCGGCAAGCTCATAGATCGCCGCCAAAGTGCCCTGCTCATCGGCCATGAAGTCACCGAACCGGACGTCGATCGACTGCTCGGCGGGCAGAACGTCGCGGTCGCGCAGGCAGCCGTTGAACAGGTCCGCGGCACGGTCGAGCCAGTACCGGCCGATCTTGTGCGGATCGGGACGGGCGGTCGCCATCCGGGACGCGTAGACGATCATGGTGGCCATCGACCTGGTCACCTCGACCGGATCACGATGCGTGACAACGAAGGTCGCGTCCGGGAAGGTGGCATACAGGGCGGGGAACTGCTCGAGGTGCTGCGGAGATTTCAGCACCCAACGCCTCCCGCCGCGCAGGAACTGCATGGCCTTGAGCTGGAGTTTGAGGTAGGCGTACGACGACCCCTGGTCGTGGGTCTTGTAGTAGGCCGCGTACGACGGCAGGTGATAGGTGGTCTCGAACAGCATGGTGGATAGGTCGTTGGCCAGCAGCTGGATCTCTTCGTGGGCGTGGTCGACGGTCATGTCGTGCATTCGCCTGAATTCGGGCATCGCCGTGTTGACCAGATCCAGCCCCGCCGAGCAGCGGTCGCGGCGGGGCTGGTCGTCCACCTCGTCGGGCGCGCCGATGGGTTCAAGACTTTCCCAGTACGGCAGGTGACGCAGGTGGGGGTCGGCGGCCATCAGGTTGTGCAGGTGGGTGGTGCCGGTGCGGGGCAGCCCGCAGATGATGATCGGCCGCTCGATCGCGATGTTCTCGATTTCGGGGTGCACGGCGATTAGCGCCTGCAGCCGGAGCCGGTTGACCAGGTTGCCCACCAGCTGCTCGAAGACGACCGCGACGCCCACGTCGGACAGCCCGGCCTCTTCGCGTAACGAGGAACACAGCACCTCCAGGCGCTCCCGGAAGGCGGGGGCGCCGAAGTCGTCGAGACCGGTGCGTTCCACGGCGGCACCCAGCAGCACCTCCGGGGTCAGCGTGAGGGCTGCCCCATAGCTGGCGAGCGCTTCGCGCATCGGCATCGCTGCCTCGGGGTACACGGGATCGGCGAGATCGGTGAACCTGATCGGAGCGGGCCGCTCGACGCCGGTGGTCACGCCGGACGCTCCGTGGCTCTGCCGGCGTCGGCGACGTTCACGACGCGGCAAACGGGGCGCTTCGGGGTGTGTTCGGGCAGAAACCAGCGCAGCCAAATCAGCCCCTTGGTCCGGCCTGCGGTGGAGACCCAATTGGGATGTCCGGGATCGGTGTCGCTGACCACGATTTGCCACGAACCGTCCGATTCGTACGTGATGTGCGCGCCGTTGATGGTCACCCGTTCGTAGGTGTAGTCGTAGGTGTGCAGGAAGTGATTCCACAGGCACAGATTCCAGAACACACACGGCGGCGAGGTGCCTTCTATGACCAGCGCCTCGCCAGGTGCCAGGTCATAGGCACCCATCGCATAGGCCGCATCACCGGCGGCCCAGCCGTAGGTCTGTTGCGGCACCGGATACGGCTCGGCGATCTCGTTGGCCGGCCCGATGCGGGTGGGGATGAACGAAACCTGTTCGGCAATCCAGGTTTTCGCTGAGCGTAGCCGGCGGATCAGGTCAGCGCGGTCGTCGTGCTTGCGAGCCGGTGGATCGACCGCCTCGATCTTCCACTGCACGCGCCGGTCGGTCTCGGGGTTCTCCAGGTAGTCGCGGGTGAGGGCGACGACGGCATCCGGCTCGAGTTTCAACCACGCGCCGGGGTGCTCGTGGGGGCTGATGACGAACTCGAAGTTGCCGTCGTCGTCGAAGTCCAGCGACCGGTCGTTGACGGTTCCGACGATCCGGTTGCTGTAATGGCCGTCGTCGGGCCCGCCGTACACGGTGATCGACAGGTAGACCGAGTCGCCCCGGTTACCGGTGACCCGATAGGTGCGGCCCGGATCGATCGGCGCGAGTTGGTAGAACGCGTCGGTGTTGTCGCCACCCCAGCGCTGGTAGGGCCCGATGACGTCGACGAAGCGCGGATTGTCTTTGTCGCCCCACACGTAGGTATCGACGGCGACGCGCAGCAGGCTAAACGCGAGCCGGTAGCCGTCGAGGATGTCGGCTTCCTCCAGCGGGGGATCGGCGGCCAGGAACTTGCGTTCGATGGCGCCGAGTTCGTCGAGCAGCTCGTGGAAGGCGGTCGAGAGTTCGTCGGGCAGCGTCATGTCCTGGTCACGTCCTAAGTCAATCCTGATTTCGAGGTTCAATTCCCTGCATGACCAGCGAACAAAGCTGGTCTACCAGCGGATCGGTGTCGTCGCGTCCGTCGACCAGGGCGCTGTAGAAGGTCGTCCCCACGAGCACGTTGAACAACGTGTCGGTGTCGACGTCGGCGCGGACCAGCCCTTGCTCGGCGCCTGCGCGCACCAGTGTCGCCAGCTCTGCGCGGATCATGTCGTCGAGCAGCTGTTGGGTGCGGATGTGCAGTTCGGCACCGCGGCGACGCTCGGCGAGGATGCCCATGGTCGCGGCCTCGACCACCGGTTCACGCCAGAAGGCGACAGCGGCACGTACGAAGTCGCGCAGGTCGGCGTCGAAATCACCGGTGTACGGCAGGGACTTGGTGCCCCCGACGGTCCCGAACGCGGCCTCGAACACCACGTGCGCCTTGGACGGCCAGCGCCGATAGACGGTGGGTCGGCTGACGCCGGCTTCCCGGGCGATCGATTCCATGGACACCTGGTCGTAGCCCACGTCGGTCAGTAACCGGCGGGTCGCCGCCATGATCGCCTCGTCGGTGCGCGGGTTCCGCGGCCGGCCGCGCGCGGGTTCGGGAGCGGGGGCTCGGTGGGGTACTGGCACCCGAATTATGTTCCATTACGTCACGTAAACAGTCAATGTCTGTGTCGGTGTGACGGGTTTCTGACCCTCGCCGGCAGCTACTGACTCGGCGGCGGGCCCGCCCATAGCCTGAGACGACGAGGCGCGGCTGAATCGTTGGGTGAACCACGGGTTCGGTCGCACCGTGACATCACAACAGTCTGTCGGTGACCGCGGGAGGTTTTCATGAAGCGTTGGCTCGTTGGTGCGATGCGGTCATTGGTGGTGGCGATGGCGTTCGGGATGGGAATGGTGGCGCTGATATCTGCGGTGGTACGGCCACCAGTGGCGCTTGCCGAGGACCAGTTGGACTTCTCCGCGACGACGTTGAGCGGCGCGCCCTTCAACGGCCAGAGCTTGCAGGGCAAGCCGGCGGTGCTGTGGTTCTGGACGCCGTGGTGCCCGTTCTGCAATCAAGAGGCCCCCAACGTCAGCCAGGTGGCGGCCGCCAATCCCAAGGTCACCTTCGTCGGGGTCGCCGCACGCGCCGATGTCGGACAGATGGAGGCGTTCGTGTCGAAGTACAACCTGAACTTCACCAACCTCAACGACGCCGACGGATCGATCTGGGCTCGGTTCAACGTGCCCTGGCAACCCGCGTATGTGTTCCTCCGGCCAGACGGTTCCTCCACCTTCGTCAACAACCCCACGTCGGCGATGAGCGAACAGGAACTCAGCGACCGGGTGCGCGCGCTGGCATCCTGATCGGCGCACGGTGAATCCGAACCTCTCCGGTCTCGCGCTCGCCGCGGGGATGGTCGCGGCGCTGAATCCGTGCGGGTTCGCGATGCTGCCGGCCTACCTGACGCTCGTGGTGCGCCGCGAAGACGTCGCGCCGGGCCGGATCACCGCGGTGGCGCGCGCCCTCGCCGCCACCGCCGCGATGGCGCTGGGCTTCCTGGCGGTGTTCGGCGCGTTCGGGTTGCTGACGGTGTCGGTGGCCTCGACGGTGCAGCGCTACCTGCCCTACGCCACGATCGTCGTCGGCATCCTGCTTGTGGCGCTTGGTGTCTGGTTGCTCAGCGGCCGGGAGCTGACGGTGGCGGGTCTGGGCCGGCTCGGCCGCGGGCAGCGCTGGGCGCCCACGTCCGGTCTATGGTCGATGTTCGGCTACGGCGTGGGCTACGCGATCGCCTCGTTGTCGTGCACCGTCGGCCCGTTCCTCGCCGTCACCGGCAGTGCGCTGCGCACCGGCTCGGCGATCGACGGCGTGCTGGTCTACCTGGCCTATGCGGCCGGCTTCGCATTGGTGGTCGCGGTGCTTGCGGTGTCGGTGGCGCTGGCCAGTACCGCGTTGGTGGACCGGATGCGCGCCCTGCTGCCCTACGTCAACCGCATCAGCGGCGCGGTGCTGCTGGTGGTGGGACTGTATGTCGGCTACTACGGCCTCTACGAGGTGCGGCTCTTCAGTGCCGGCGGCGACCCCGCCGACCCGATCATCAGCGCCGCGGGGCGGGTGCAGCGCGTGCTGGCCGGCTGGGTGTACACCACGGGCGGCTGGTCGTGGGCGCTGGCGCTGGCGGTGTTGGTCGGTCTCGCCGCGGTACTGGTGCGGATGCGTCGCAGCAGCCGTGAGCGTTCCCGTTGACCGCACTACGCGCGGCTATATACTCCGCTGCACGTCCGAGACAGGAGAGACGCCGATGAGAAGACGTTCGCCACGAACCTGGGGGGCCGCGGCCGCGGCGGTGCTGGCACTCAGCAGTGTCCCGGCGGCGCTGGTCACCATCGCGCCCAGCGGTGAGGCCAACGCGGACGTGTGTGCCAGCGCTGGGCGCCGCGTCACCGTGAGCGGGTGCGCGGACCTCGGCGAGGTGATGGCGCCGTACGTGCCGCCCCCGGCCTATTACGCCCCGCTACCCGAGGACTACCCGCCGCCACCGCCACCGCCGCCACCACCGGTGACCGGTTGCGTGGGCTGGAACGGCCGCTGGGTCAACGCCGGCGCCTGCAACTAGCCACCGCCCTCAATGACGAAAACCCCGCGGGCTGCAAGCCCGCGGGGTTTCGTCATTCGGTTAGGGATCAGGCCAGGTCGAACCGGTCGTTGTCCATGATCTTCGCCCACGCCGCGGCGAAGTCCTTGACGAACTTCTCCTTGGCGTCGTCCTCGGCGTACACCTCGGCCAGGGCCCGCAGCTGCGAGTTGGAGCCGAAGAGCAGATCGACCCTGCTGGCGGTGTACTTGGTCGCACCGCTGCTGCGGTCCTTGCCGATGTAGGTGCCGTCGTCAGCCGCCGACGGTTCCCACTTGGTGCTCATGTCGAGCAGGTTGACGAAGAAGTCGGTGCTCAGCACACCCGGCTTGTCGGTGAACACACCGTGCTTGGTGCCGCCGAAGTTGGTGCCGAGCACACGCAGCCCGCCGACCAGAACCGTCATCTCCGGACCCGACACACCGAGCAGGTTCGCCCGGTCGATCAGGTGGTACTCCGCGGGCAGGTTCAGGCCCTTGCCCGCGTAGTTGCGGAAACCGTCGGCCTTGGGCTCCAGGTAGGCGAACGACTCGACGTCGGTCTGATCCTGGGTGGCATCGCCACGACCCGAGGTGAAGGGCACCTGGATGTCGAATCCGGCTGCGGCAGCTGCCTTCTCGACACCGACGTTGCCGCCCAGCACGACCAGGTCGGCAAACGACACCGGGAAGCCCGCCGAGGACTGGATGCCCTCCAGTGCGCGGATGACCTGAGCCAGCTCGTCAGGCTCGTTGACCTCCCACCCGAGCTGCGGCTGCAGCCGGATCCTGCCGCCGTTGGCGCCACCGCGCATATCGCTGTCGCGGTAGGACGACGCCGCCTTCCAGGCCGTGGACACCAGCTGAGCCACGGTCAGACCCGAATCGGCGATGGCCGACTTGAGCGAGGCGACCTGGTCGGCCGACAGGGGAGTGCCGGCCGGAACCGGGTCCTGCCAGACCCAGGTCTGCTTGGGAACCTCCGGCCCGAGATAGCGGACGACCGGACCCATGTCGCGGTGCAGCAACTTGAACCACGCCTTGGCGAACTCTTCGGCGAGTTCTTCGGGGTGATCCAGCCAACGGCGGGTGATCTCACCGTAGATCGGGTCGAGCCGCATCGCGAGGTCGGTGGTCAGCATCGACGGGTGGGTCTTGCCGTCACCCTGCGCCATCGGCACCGAGTTGGCCCAGCCGTCGTTCTTCGGCTTCCACTGATTGGCGCCGGCCGGGCTCTTGGTCAGCTCCCACTCGTTGCCGTAGAGGATCTCCAGGAAGCTGTTGTCCCACTTCGTCGGGGTGTGCGTCCAGATGACCTCCAGACCACTGGTGAAGGCCTCGTTTCCGACACCGCTGTTCTGGGTGTTGCGCCAGCCCAGGCCGAGCTCCTCGAGCGGAGCGGCTTCCGGCTCGGGACCGATCAGATCGGGGTTGCCGTTGCCGTGGGTCTTGCCGAAGGTGTGTCCGCCGACGATCAGCGCCGCGGTCTCCACGTCGTTCATCGCCATCCGGCCGAAGGTCTCGCGGATGTCGACCGCCGCGAGCAGCGGGTCCGGATTGGCTTCGGGGCCTTCAGGATTCACATAGATCAGGCCCATCATGGTGGCGCCGAGAGGGTTCTCCAGCTTGGTGCGGTCGCTGCCGGAGTAGCGGTCCTGCGAGCCGAGCCATTCCGCCTCGGCACCCCAGTAGACGTCCTCCTCCGGCTCCCAGTAGTCCGGGCGGCCGAACGCGAAGCCGGCTGTCGAGAAGCCCATGTTCTCCAGCGCCCGATTGCCGGCGAAGACGATGAGATCCGACCACGACAGCTTCTTGCCGTACTTCTTCTTGACCGGCCAGAGCAGGCGGCGCGCCTTGTCCAGGCTGGCGTTGTCGGGCCAGCTGTTCAGCGGCGCGAACCGCTGCATGCCCTTGCCAGCGCCGCCGCGGCCGTCTTGCACGCGGTAGGTGCCCGCGGCATGCCAGGCCATGCGAATGAAGAACGGGCCGTAGTGGCCGAAGTCAGCGGGCCACCAGTCCTGCGAGTCGGTCATGACGGCGTCGACGTCCCGTGCCAGCGCGTCGAAGTCCAGGCTGAGGACCTCAGAACGGTAGTCGTAGCCTCGGTCCATCGGGTTGATGACGTCGGGATCCTTCTGGAGGATCTTCAGATTGACCGCGTTGGGCCACCAATCCCGATTGCTGCCACCCTCGACGGGCGGCTTGATCCGCATCGGGCAACCGCTTTCGGCCGGCTCGGTCTGAGCCTCTCCAATCGGAGGAGTTTCCTCTGGCACTGCTGTTCCTTTCAAGGGGTGGTGATGTGGGCTGCGATCACGGTTGCGATCGCGAAGGCTGTTGAGCCGAACAGTCGGGGCACATCCCCCAGTAGGTCACCTCGGCCTCGTCGAGAACGAAGCCGTCTAACTGGCGATCGTCGTCGGAGGGGGTCAGGCAGGGCGCCGCGCCGACCGCGCAGTCGACGTCGGCGATGGTGCCGCAGCCGCGACAGACCACGTGGTGGTGATTGTCGCCGACCCGCGATTCGTAGCGTGCGACCGATCCGGACGGCTGGATGCGACGGACCAGCCCGGCGGCGGTCAGGGCGTGAAGGACGTCGTAGACCGCTTGCCTGGACACTTCCGGCAACGCCGCGCGGACTGCGCCGAAGATGGTGTCGGTGTCAGCGTGCGGGTGTGCGTTGACCGCTTCGAGCACTGCGACCCGTGGCCGGGTGACCCGCAACTCAGCCCCGCGCAGCTGAGCGGCGAAGTCCGACATGGAGGTCACATTGCGATAGTCGTCCCGTTTCTGGAATGAGTCAAGAGTTTGGCGGAACTGATTCGGTGAACTCCCGGTACTGGGGAGCACGGGGTCGATGTGACGCTGTCGGGGTTCGTCCGCCCGCGGTCGGGCAGTCGGTATGGTGATGCTCTCGGCGGACCGCGTTCAGCGGCCATCATCGGCCCGCGCCCCGGGGGAACCAGTCGTCTCATCAGGAGAAGTTCCGTGCCCCTCAACACCGTCGCACTCGAACTCGTGCCGCCCAACACCGATCGCAGTGCGGACGAGATCCTCGAAGAAGCGCACAAGGTCACCCGACTGTGCGGGGAGACCGGCCTCGAGGGCCGGATCGGCCACGTCATGATCCCGGGAATGATCGACGAGGACGACGACCGCCCCATCGAGATGAAGCCCAAGCTCGACGTGCTCGACTACTGGTTGCGGATTTCCCCGGAGCTGCCCGGCGTGAAAGGCCTGTGCACCCAGGTGACCGCGTTCCTGGACGAACCTGCGCTGCGCGGCCGGCTGACCCGGCTGCTCGACGCGGGGATGGAGGGCATCGCGTTCGTCGGGGTGCCCCGGACGATGGCCGACGGCGAGGGCGCCGGCGTGGCACCCACCGACGCGCTGGACATCTACCACGACCTGGTGCCCAACCGGGGCGCGATCTTGATCCCCACCCGGGTCGGCGAGGCGGGCCGGTTCGGATTCAAGTGCGGCCGGGGCGCCACCTACGGTATGACGCAGCTGCTCTACTCCGACGCCATCGTCGGGTTCCTCGGCGAGTTCGCCCGTGAGACCGACTACCGCCCGGAGATCCTGCTGTCGTTCGGCTTCGTTCCGAAGGTCGAGTCCCGCGTCGGACTGATCAACTGGCTGATCCAGGATCCCGGCAACCCGGCGGTCGACCCCGAGCAGGAGTTCGTGCGCACGCTCGCCGCCAGCGAGCCCGACGTCAAGCGCCGGCTGTTGGTCGACCTGTACAAGCGGGTAGTCGACGGCGTGGGTGACCTCGGTTTCCCGCTGAGCATCCACTTCGAGGCGACCTACGGGATGTCGCGGCCCGCGTTCGACACCTTCGCCGACATGCTGGCCTACTGGTCGCCGCCGCGGCCCGCGTCGTAGCCCGCCCGTGAAAGCCCTGATCGCCTTCGACACCGCGCCGGTTTTCGTCATCCGGCCCCGCGCGGGGTTCGACGGCTTCGGCTGTGCGGGCATGCTCGTCGAGGGCCCGCAAGGCTGGGGCGAATTCAGTCCCGCGCCAACATGTTCCGCGGCCGAGGACCAGCTTTGGCTGACCTCCGCCATCGAGGGCGGAACGGTCGGCTGGCCCGATCCGGTCCGTGGCCGAGTGCCGGTTGCGGTGACGGTGCCCGCGGTAAGCCCGCAGGATGCGCGGGCCGTCACCGTGAGCAGTGGATGCCGGGCGGCCGACGTGCGGGTTGGTGGTGAGCTGTCCGAAGACGAGGCTCGGCTCGAAGCGGTGCGCGACGCGCTGGGTCCGGCCGGTGCGATTCGCGTCGTCGCCGACGGACGCTGGGACGCCGAGGCCGCCGCCGCGGCGATCCCGATTCTCGACCGGGCAGCGGGTGGGCTGGAGTTCGTCGTGCAGCCCTGCGGGCGCGCCGACGAACTCGCGACGGTGCGCCGGCGGGTGGACGTTCGCATCGCCCTGGATGTCGCGGCCGTCGCGACGGACCGCGCCGCCGGCTCGCCGTCGGCGCTATCGGTTAGCGCCGACGTCGTGGTACTCAGCGTCGGGCCGCTCGGTGGAGTGCGGCGCGCGTTGCGTATCGCCGAGCTGTCCGGTTTGCCCTGTGTGGTGTTCTCGGCGCCGCAGACCAGCATTGGATTGGCCGGCGGGCTGGCGCTGGCCGGGGTGTTGCCCGAATTGCCGTTCGCCTGCGGTCTGGGGGTGGCCGCCGCTCTGAGCGCGGACATCGTGTCGGCCGGCCGGTCACTGATCCCGGTCGATGGCTACCTGCCGGTGGCCCCGATGCCGCCGGCGCCGGACCCCGAGCGGCTCGCGCAGTTCAGCGTCGACGACCCCGACCGGGTCGCCTGGTGGCGCCGTCGCCTGCAGACGGCCGCCGAGTCGATCTGAAGGGCCGTAGCGGATAGCTCCGTCTAGCGGCGGGGACGCCACGCCGCGACGGCGAGGCCCAGCCCGACGAGGACAACGAGCGGGCCGAGCACCGACCACGTGGTGGTGTTGCTCATCGGGCTGCCCTGGACGGCGCCGAAACCTTGCAGTGTGAACAGCAGGCCGAACAGTGCGACCAGCACCCCGAGCCCTCCGATGGCGTGACGCATGATCAGTCCTTCTTCCCGGTCGGCATGGCGGCGGAGACGGCCCGCATCACGGCCCGCTTCACCTTGATCGCGCCGGATTCGGCGGTGGCGCCGATCGGCGAGCGGCATAGCGGATCCAGTTGCAGCACATCGCCTTCGGCGATTCGGCCGGGTCTGGTGACGGTGCCGTAGATACCCAGGCAGCGACGCGAGTGCGCGGCGATGGTGCGGGTGATCGCTTTGTCACGCTTGAGTTCAGGCTGCTCGTGGGAAGGCATCACGCAGCGAATGGTGGGGATGAGCGGCTGCAGATCGGCGTGTGGGGCGTGCAGTGTGCCGCCGCACCAGTCCCACTCCGGATGGGCCGAGGAGCCAGAAGCGTCTACGACGACGGTCGGTCGGAATCGGCGGATGTCGAAATCGGAATCCGGTGCCAGGGCAGCCATTGTCGCCAGGCTCTGCTCGGTGATCAGGTGCACCGGGTAGGCGTCGACATAGCTTCCGACCGGGGTGGCGTAGCGGCTGATCTCGGCGAGTTTGCGCACCGGGAACATCGACAGGTCCGGCAGCGGCTCGTCGTCCTCAAGGCCGAAGATGGTGCGTAGGTCGGTCTTGGTCGCCATCGGCCCGCGGTATTCGTCGCGCCGCTCGATCGGCGGCAGCGCCCGCAGCTCCACCCGGCAGTCCAGATACTGCGACAACGCCTCGTGGACCTTGGGATCGGAGCTGCTGACCTCGCTACCGTCGGGGAAGCCGATGACGACCTCCGGGGCGTGGCCCGGTCCGGCGTCCGGCGGTGGGGCCTGCGCGTAGCGGGCGGTGCACCACAGCAGCCCCGGCAACCGCTTGGCGCTGGTGGTCGCATCGGACGCCACGTCGCGTACGGCCCAGGTCCGGTCGGCGTGCAGGCCCAACTCACCGATGCCGGCTTCGGTCAGCCGCTCACCGAGCATCGACTTCACCGGGTACCGCCAGATCGACGTGATTCGGCCGGCGTTGATCATCAACCCAGCCTAGGACCTCAGGCCGCCGGGGAGCGATCCAATGCGCGTGACGACACCACTAGGACCACCAGGCTGACCACCAACCACAACCCGAGAACGACGAAGGGCAGCATTCGCTGGTTCTCCGGGAAGTACGTGGCGGCGTGGATGGCCGATACCGTCGCCCCGCTGGGCAGTGCGTGGTTGAGGAACGCGAAGGGTTGCGGGAGCAGCGAGGCCGACACGGCCCCGCCGGAGGAGGTGTTGCCCAGCAGGATGAACACCACCCAGGTCGGAATGATCGCCCACCGATGGATCAGTACCAGCATGGCCGAATTGAACGACGCGGCCACCGCGATCTGCAGCGACGTTAGGAGCCACAGCTGGGGAAACGGGGTCGTCAACGCGCCGAGGACCGGGCCGGTGACGACCGACAGGGTGGCGCCGCCCACGATGGCGAGGACCGTCACGCAGGCCAGCCAGCGGCTCAGCGAGAGGGTTTTGACATTGGCGCGCAACTGGAACATCGTGATGAAGCCCAGGATCGTGGCGGCGATCACCAGGTAGAACGTCGCCAACCCGGCCGGGTCCGACGGCGGCAGCGGATGCAGGTCGATGATCGGCAGAACAAATTGGCCGGGCTGCGTTTGGTCGAGCTGGGCCAGGGCGCGCGATCCCGACGGGTCGCTGGCGCTGGACAGCAACAGCTGTGGCGGCGCCGAGGTGGCATCGATGACCGCGGTGATGCGCTGGCCGTTGAGGGCGCCGACCGCCGCTTCCCGGGTGGGGTACTGGTGCACGTCGAACTCGCTTGGCCTGCTTTGTACCGCCGCGACGAGCGCCTGGGTGGTGGCCACCGAACCGACCACGCCCACCGGCATGTTGCGCGGGAACGGGCGGCCCAGCGCCACGGTGTACGCGGCGGCGAAACTCGCGGTCATCACGATCGCGATGGCGATGACGGTGGCGGCCTTGCGGATCTCCAACGGGATGCGGGCCAGCAGCGACGGCTGGTCGGTCACGGCAGGACGGGTCACATGTGCTCCTCATCCGATGGCAGCCCAACGTACCTCGCACTCGACCAGGCGGGGAGATCGGACGTGGCGTCGACTGCTGGTCGGCATCGTCAAGATCAACGGTTTGTTCAGCGGAGACCCTGCGCGCAACGACCTGGTTTCGGCCCCGGCCTGCGCCGATGCGACGATGTAGCCGCGCCGCGGCTGCGGTGCCGCGGGACGGAAGGCACCAGGCCAGGCGATGTACGACCAGACCACTTCGGGGTGGGACACCAATCACGATCCGCACGACGTGGGCTTTCGCATCGACCCGGTGCTGGCTCGCAGTTGGCTGCTGGTCAACGGCGCGCACCAGGACAAGTTCGCTCCCGCCGCGCGTTCCCGCGCTGACATCGTCGTGCTCGACATCGAAGATGCCGTCGCGCCCAAGGACAAGGCCGCGGCCCGCGACAACGTCGTGCAGTGGCTGGCCGCGGGCAATTCGGACTGGGTTCGGGTCAACGGGTTCGGCACGCCGTGGTGGGCCGACGACCTGGCCGTGCTGGCGGGGACTTCGGTCGGCGGGGTGATGCTGGCGATGGTCGAGTCCGTCGACCACGTCACCGAGACCGCCAAGCGCCTGCCGAACGTTCCGATCGTCGCCCTGGTGGAGACCGCCAGGGGACTGGAGCGGATCACCGAGATCGCCGCGGCGAAGGGCACCTTCCGGCTGGCGTTCGGGATCGGTGACTTCCGCCGCGACACCGGGTTCGGCGAGAACCCGGCCACCCTTGCCTATGCCCGGTCCCGATTCACGATCGCGGCCAAGGCCGCCCACCTGCCCGGCGCCGTCGACGGCCCGACAGTGGGCTCGAGCGCGCTGAAGCTCAGCGAGGCGACCGCGGTGTCGGCGGAGTTCGGGATGACGGGCAAGATCTGTCTGACGCCCGATCAGTGCCCCACGGTGAATGAAGGTTTGTCACCGTCGCAGGAGGAAATCGCCTGGGCCAAGGAGTTCTTCGCCGAGTTCGAGCGTGACGGCGGGGAGATCCGCAACGGCTCGGACCTGCCCCGCATCGCCCGGGCCAACAAGATTCTCGACCTGGCCCGCGCCTACGGCATCGAAGTCTCGGAGTTCGACGATCAGGCCGTCCACGTGACGGCCCCGTCGGACACCTATCACTATTGACCGACTGTGACTCCCAGGCGCCGGTCGCGACACCCCGGCAGGCGCAGGATCAGCGCGTGACGGCCCGCGACATGTGCCGTGTCTAGAGTTCGACCGGCATCGGGTACACGCCCCAGATGTCGTCGCAGTACTCCTCGATCGCGCGATCCGAGGAAAACTTGCCGCTGCGGGCGGCGTTGAGGATCGACATCCGCGACCAGGTGTCGTCGTCGAGCCAGGCGGAGCTGACCCGGGACTGACAGTCCACATAGGAGCGGTAGTCGGCCAGCACCAGGAACGGGTCGTCGTGAATGAGGTTGTCCACCACCGGCCGCAGCACCTCGGTGTCGCCGTGGGTGAACGTGCCGTCGAGGATCAGCTCGAGCACCTCGGCGAGTTCCTGGTCGCGCTCGATGTAGCTTGCCGGGCGGTACCCGTCGGCTTTGATCCGCTCCACCTCTTCGACCGTCAGCCCGAACAGGAAGAAGTTCTCCGCCCCCGCCTCCTCGCGGATCTCGACGTTGGCGCCGTCGAGGGTGCCGATCGTCAGCGCGCCGTTCATCATGAACTTCATGTTGCCGGTGCCGGACGCCTCCTTGCCCGCGGTGGAGATCTGCTCGGAGAGGTTGGCGGCCGGGTAGATCAGGTGGGCGTTCTGCACGTTGAAGTTCGGCAGGAACACCACCTTCATGAAGCGGTTGACGTCGGGGTCGTTGTTGACCGTGGCGCCGACGGCGGTGATGAGCCGGATGATCCGTTTGGCCATGAAGTAGCCGGGTGCGGCCTTGCCGCCGAAGATGAAGGCGCGCGGCGCGATCGCGAAACCGGGATTGCGCTTGAGGCGGTTGTACAGCGTGATGATGTGCAGCACGTTGAGGTGCTGACGCTTGTACTCGTGGATGCGTTTGACCTGAATGTCGAACATCCAGGTGTGGTCCAGCTCGATTCCGGTCGTGGAGTGGACGAATTCGGCGAGCCGTTTCTTGTTGGCGCGCTTGACTTCTCGCCACCGCTGCCGGAACGCCGGGTCCTCGACGTAGTTCTCGAGTTCGCGTAGCCGGTCGAGGTTGGTCAGCCAGCCGTCGCCGACGGTCTCGTCGAGCAGCCCGCGCAGCCCGGGGTTGGACAGCGCCAGGAACCGGCGCGGAGTGACGCCGTTGGTGATGTTGCCGAAGCGTTCCGGCCACATCTCGTAGAAGTCTTTGAGCACACTGGCTTTGAGCAGTTCGGAATGCAGCGCGGCGACGCCGTTGACGGCGTGGCTGCCGACCGTGGCCAGGTGCGCCATCCGGACGCTCTTGCCGCCGTTCTCACCGATCAGCGACATCCGCCGCAGCCGGTCCTCGTCGTCGGGGAACCGCGAACGCACCTCGTCGAGGAAGCGTTCGTTGATCTCGTAGACGATCTCCAGGTGCCGCGGCAGCGATTCGCCGAAGATACTCAGCGGCCAGGTCTCCAGCGCCTCGGGCAGCAGAGTGTGGTTGGTGTAGGCGAACGTCCCCAGCGTGATGTCCCAGGCCTCGTCCCAGCCCATATGGTGCTCGTCGATCAGCAGGCGCATCAACTCGGCCACCGCGATCGAGGGGTGGGTGTCGTTGAGCTGGATCGCCCACTTCTGCGGCAGCGCCGACAGTGGCAGTCCGGCCCGCTCGGTGTGGATCCGCAGGATGTCCTGCAGCGAGCACGACACGAAGAAGTACTGCTGCTGCAGCCGCAGCCGCTTACCGGCATCAGGTTCGTCGTTGGGGTAGAGGACCTTCGAAACCTTCTCGGCGACCACCTCTTCCTCGACGGCCTTGTAGAAGTCGCCGGTGTTGAAGGCCTCCAGTGCAAAGGATTCGACCGAACGCGCGCTCCACAGGGTGAGCGTGTTGCAGGTGTTGACGCCGTAACCCTGGATAGGGGTGTCGTAGGAGACGCCCTTGATCACCTGCTGGGGAATCCACCGGACTCGCAGGTGGCCGGCGAGATCCTCGTACTGTTCGGTGTGCCCACCCCAGTTGACGATGTAGCTGGCGTCGGGTTTGTCGATCTCCCAAGGGTTTCCGCCGACCAGCCAGTTGTCGGTCTTCTCGACCTGCCAACCGTTCTGGATCTCCTGGTCGAAGATGCCGAACTCGTAGCGGATGCCGTACCCGATCGAAGGCCGTTCCAGGGTGGCCAGCGAATCGAGGTAGCACGCGGCGAGCCGGCCCAGCCCGCCGTTGCCCAGCCCGGGTTCTTCCTCGCAGGCCAGGATCTCATCGAGTTCCTGGCCGAGGTCGGCCAGCGCCTCGCGGGCCTGGGTCTCGATGCCGAGGTTGAGCAGGTTGTTGCCGAGCTGCGGACCCATCAAGAACTCCGCCGAGAAGTAACACGTCACCTTGTTGGACAGATCCAGCCAGTCCTGGGTGGTCGCCATCCAGCGCTGCTGCATCCGATCGCGCACCGCCAGCGCCAGCGCGCGGTAGTAGTGATCGGCCGTCAGTGCCGCCGCGGGCCGCGCTATCGAGTAGGTGAGGTGGTCGCTGATCGCGCGACGCAGCGCGTCCGCCGACAAGCCGGTCCTGCTGTGTTCGTGGGGCCGTACGGCGCCGCCGTCGGGGTCGGCGACGTCACCCGGCGCGGTGTTCACGACATCGGTCATTGCCTTCTCCTGATCCCGGACCGCTTCTCGATCCCTACGAGGACCCGAAGCATGCCACCTCCGTGTTGCGGCAGGGCGAGGCACACGAGTCGCTCCAGTGAACTATGGCTCATCGGAGTGCCGCGCGCTCGCCGAGCAAACTCCCGGCAGCCAACCGGCGCAACGGCGAACCTTGCTCGTACCGGGCGGCCGGGCTATACAGTTTTTCAGAGTTGTTCACTGCCGCGCGCCCACGCCCATACGATCGGAAAGAGGACAATGACGTCGACACTTCACTCGGGGGACCATCTCGTCGGGTTGGCCCGGGGAATGCGGGATCTGGTGGCGGCCCAGGCCGGTGACTCGGAGAAGCTACGAACCCTGTCCCCGGTGGTCGTCGACGAGATGTGGTCCAGCGGCCTGATGTCGGCGTTGAACCCGGCCGACGCCGGTGGTGTCGAGCCGTCTTTCGCCCAGATGATCGAGACCTGGATCGAAATGGCTTGGCAGGACGGCTCGTTCGGCTGGATAGGCATCGCCAACCTGCCGTCGTCGTTCGCCGTGGCCGCCTACTTGCCCGACGAGGGTTTCGCCGAGGTGTTCACCGCCAACGACAACCACGTCACGATGGGCGGGCAGTTCTTCCCCAACGGCCAGGGCGCGGCGGTCGACGGCGGCTACCGGCTGAGCGGATCCTGGAGCTTCGGCTCCGGCACCGGTCACGCCGAGTACGTCTGCGCCGGATTCTTCCCGATGGACGGCACCGAGATGCGCTGGGCCGCCGAAGGCATGCCCGAGATGCGGGTCGCGGTGATCCCGCGCGCACAGATCGACTTCAAGGACGGTTGGCATGTCCAGGGGCTCAAGGCGACCGGCTCCTATGACTACGCCGTCACCGACGTGTTCGTCCCCGAGAGCCGCACCTTCGGTCTGTTCGCCCGCGTGCCGCACCGGGGTGCCTCACCGGCCACCCGGATGGGGCTGATGCCGGTGACGGCAGCCGGGCATGCGTCGTGGGCCCTGGGGGTCGCCAAGAGCATGCTCGACGACCTCCAGGAGCTGGCCGCCACGAAGTACCGGATGAGCGACATGGCGTCCCTGGCCAGTCGTCCCACGTTCCAGAAAGACCTCGCCCACCACGTCGCCGCCTGGCGCGCCGCGCGCTTGCTGGTGCTCGACGCGTTCGGCACCGCCGAGGCCGCCGTCGCGGCCGGCGATGACCTCACCCCGGCGCTGCGCGCCGACATGCGAGTCGCCGCCGTCTACGCCACCGACGTCGCCCGCGCCGCGGCCGAATGGGCCCACCTGGCGGCGGGCACCACGTCGATCCGGGAGGGCAGCCGCCTCGAACGCGCCTTCCGCGATATCTACACCGGCACCCAGCACGCGTTCATCAGTGAGAAGGTGGCCATGGACGTCGCGCAGATCTGGCTGGGCATCATCGACGACCAACCCGGTCTGTGACCTCCTCGAGCCTGAGCATTCCGCAGGCGGCGGCAACGACTCGCAACTAGGGTCAGACAGTTATGACAGCCTGGCCGGATCCGGTGTTACCGGGTGATCGGTCGGCCAGCCGCCGCGAGGTCAAGAGACTGAGCCGCAGGTTCGCCGGGGTCGGTGTCGGTATCCCGCCGGAGCGGCTACACCAGATCGTGGCAGGCGGCTCGGCCACCGACGACGAACTCGTCGACATCACGTTCGCCCTGACAGCAACACAACTGCTCACCGAACAGCGCCGCACCAAACATGGTCGCGCTCAACGCCGTTGCGTGCACGGCCTGATCGTCTTCGCCGCCATGCTGATAGCGATCAACGTGCTGCTGTGCCTGGGCTTGGCTCTGTTCGTCCTTACCCAGCACACCAGCCCGTACTGAGTCAGCCGGTCACATACCCGTCGGCGACGGTGAGCGCCTTGTCCAGCACGGCCAGGCCCTCGGCCACCTCGGCGTCGGTGATGTTGCACGCCGGCACCGCATGAATCCGGTTGAAGTTGGCGAACGGCAACAACCCCCCGGATTTGCAGGCGGCGAGCACGTCGTTCATCGCTGGGCTGGAGCCGCCGTAGGCGGCCAGTGGTTCGCGGGTCTGCCGGTTGGCCACCAGCTCGACGGCCCAGAACACGCCGAGCCCGCGCACCTCGCCCACCGAGGGGTGCCGGGAAGCCAGCTCGTGAAGTCCGGGGCCGAGCACCTTCTCGCCGATGCGGGCGGCGTTGGCGACCATGCCTTCGTCTTCCATGGCGTTGATCGTCGCCACCGCGGCCGCGGCGGCCAGCGGATGCCCGGAGTAGGTGAGGCCGCCGGGGTAGGCGCGGTCGGCGAACGTCGCCGCGATCGCGTCGTTGATTGCGACACCGCCCATCGGCACGTATCCGGAGGTGACACCCTTGGCGAAGGTCATCAAGTCCGGGACGACGTCGAAGTGGTCGATGGCGAACCACTTGCCGGTCCGGCCGAAGCCGGCCATCACCTCGTCGGCGATGAACACGATGCCGTGCCGGTCGCAGATCTCCCGCACACCGGCCATGTAGCCGGGCGGCGGCACCATGATGCCGGCGGTGCCGGGCACGGACTCGAGAATGATCGCGGCGATTGTCGCCGGGCCCTCGTGGGCGATCAGGCGCTCCAGGTAGTCCAGGGCGCGCTCGGACTCCTGCTGCTCATTCTCGGCGAAGAACGACGAGCGGTACAGGAACGGGCCATTGAAATGCACGACACCGGAGCTGCCGTAGTCGTTCGGGTAGCGGCGCGGATCACCGGTGAGGTTGATCGCGGTGTCGGTGCCGCCGTGGTAGGAGCGGTACCGCGACAACACCTTGCGGCGGCCGGTGTGCAACCGCGCCATCCGCACCGCGTGTTCGACGGCGTCGGCGCCACCATTGGTGAAGAACACCCGGTTCAGGTCACCGGGGGTTCGCTCGGCGATCAGCCGGGCGGCCTCCGACCGGGCGGCGTTGGCGTGTTGCGGCGCGATCGTGCACAGCTTGGCCGCCTGCTCGGCGATGGCGGCGACGACCTTCGGATGCTGGTGGCCGATGTTGGTGAAGACCAGCTGGGAGGAAAAGTCGAGCAGCTTGTTGCCGTCGCCATCCCAGACGTAGGAGCCCTCCGACGCGACCACCGTCATCGGTTTGATCTGGGCCTGGGCCGACCAAGAGTGAAACACATGCTGGCGGTCGAGGTCATAGGCCCGGGCGGCTTCCGCGCGGGCGGTGTCGATGTCCTGGCCGCTGGGCAGGATCTGGGACTGGGTAGCGGTCATGTGAGTGCGCCTCTTTCCGAGCTCGGTCGTCTCAGTGGTTCTGGGGGAAGCCGAGGTTGATGCCGCCGTGGGACGGATCAAGCCACCGCGTGGTGACCACCTTGCCACGCGTGAAGAAGTGCACGCCTTCGGTACCGTGCGCGTGGGTGTCGCCGAACAGCGAGCTCTTCCAGCCGCCGAAGCTGTAGTAGGCAGTCGGAACCGGAATCGGCACGTTTATACCGACCATGCCGACCTCGACCTCGTTCTGGAACCGCCGGGCCGCGCCGCCGTCATTGGTGAAGATGGCGGTGCCGTTGCCGTAGGGGTTGGCATTGATCAGCGCCAGTGCTTCGTCGTAGGAGTCGACGCGGACCACGGAGAGCACCGGGCCGAAGATCTCGTCGGTGTAGACGCTCATCTCGGGGGTGACGTTGTCGATCAGGGTCGGGCCCAACCAGAAACCCTCGTCCGCGCCGTCGACGGAGACGCCGCGGCCGTCGACGACGATGGTCGCGCCATCCGCCTCGCCGGCGGCGATGTAGGACGCCACCCGGTCGCGATGGGCCTTGGTGACCAGCGGCCCCATGTCGGAGTCCCGCGTACCGTCACCGGTCTTGAGCCCCTTGGCGCGCTCGGCGATCTTGCCGACCAATTCGTCGGCGATCGGGCCGACCGCGACGCACGCGGAGATGGCCATGCACCGTTCGCCGGCCGAGCCGAAGCCGGCGTTGATCATGGCGTCGGCAGCCAGGTCGAGATCCGCGTCCGGCAGCACGATGGCGTGGTTCTTGGCGCCGCCGAGCGCTTGCACGCGCTTGCCGTGCATCGTCCCGGTCGAGTACACGTACTGCGCGATCGGCGTGGAGCCGACGAAGCTGACGGCCTTGACCGTGGGGTTGGTGAGCAGTTCGTCGACGGCGACCTTGTCGCCCTGGAGCACGTTGAAGACGCCGGCGGGCAGGCCCGCCTCGGCCCACAGTTCGGCGAGCCACAGGGCGGCCGACGGATCCTTCTCGCTCGGCTTGAGCACGACGGTGTTGCCCGCGGCGATGGCAATCGGGAAGAACCACATCGGCACCATGGCCGGGAAGTTGAACGGGCTGATGATGCCGACGACGCCCAGCGGCTGGCGGATGGAGGCGACGTCGACGTTGGTCGACGCGTTCTCTGTCATGCCGCCCTTGAGCAAATGCGCGATGCCGCAGGCGAATTCGACGACCTCTTGGCCGCGGCTGACCTCGCCCAGAGCGTCGGAGACAACCTTGCCGTGCTCGCTGGTGATGATCTGGGCCAGCTCACCCTTGCGGGCGTTGAGCAGCTCGCGGAACGCGAAGAGCACCGACGTGCGCTTGGCCAGCGAGGTGTCGCGCCACGCCGGGAAGGCGGCGGCGGCCGCGGCGATGACCGCGCGGGCGTCGGCGACATCAGCCAGGGCGACCTGCCCGGTGACCCGGCCGGTCGCCGGGTTGGTCACCGGGGCACTGCGATCGCTGCTGCCGGCGAGGTGCTTACCGTCGGCCCAGTGGCCGATAGTGCGGACGCGGGTGTTGGGCGCGGTGAGGGTCATGCCGTCGATTCTGCGCGCCTGGACGGCATCCAACGCCCGACGAACTGTAAGGATATATGCAATCGGGATTACACTATGTAAATGCAGCCGACACTTCGCGACATTCTGGACCTGCCGACAGTGCAGGCGGGCTGTCCCGAGGTGGTGTGTCCGGGCCCGATGGACCGACCGGTGCGTTGGGTCCACGTCTCGGATCTCGCCGATCTGTCAGGTCTGCTCACCGGCGGCGAAGTGGTGTTGACCACCGGACAGGCGCTGGCCGACCCCCTCCGCCGCGACGCCTATCTGCCGGGTCTGGCCCACGCCGGTGCGGTCGGCCTGGTGGTCGAACTCGGACTGCACATCGACGCGGTGCCCGATTCGGTGCGCGAGATCGGTGCCGGCCTGTCGCTGCCCGTGATCGCCCTGCATCGGCCTGTTCGCTTCGTCGAGATCACCGAGGAGGTACATCGGCGCATCGTGGCCGACCAGTACGCCGAGGTGGCGTACGCCCAACGGGTGCACGAGGCGTTCACGGCGCTGAGCATGCGCCGCGCCTCGATCGACCAGATCGTCAGTGCTGCCGCGGAGATGCTGGACACACCGATCGTGATGGAGGACCTCAATCGCCAGGTGCTGGCGTTCGACGGCCGCGGGATGGCGGCTGCGGCGCTCTTGGCGGACTGGGACCGCCGCTCGCGCCTCACGCCGGACAGCGCCTGGACGGCGCGCCCGGTGGGCCCGTACCGCGAGGAGTGGGGCAGGCTGATCGCCCCGAACCTGGCCGACAGCAACGGTCGTGCGGTGATGACCGTGGAGCGAGCAGCACAAGCTCTGGCCTTGCACCGCATGGTCGAGCAGAACCGCAGCTCACTCGAATTGCGCGCCCAGAGTGGCCTGGTCGACGATCTGCGTCGGGGCCGCATCGTCGACGAGGCCGAGGCGACCGCCCGCGCCCACGCACTGGGACTGCGCCCTGCGCTGACCTACGTGCCCATGGCCGTGCGGTTGCGCGAGAGTGTCGGTGTCGACCAGGTTGTGGTCGCGCAGCGCCGCGTTCGCACGCTCGACGCGATCATGCACACCGTGCGCGCAGTCGGCCACACCGGGCTGGCGGCAACCCGCGACGACGGCCAGATCGACCTGGTGTTGGCGCCGCAACGCACCAGCGACCAGACCGGAGGACTGGACGCCGCCCTGGCTAAGGTGTGTTCGGCGATCCGCCGGGCGGTCACCCGCCTCGACGGGGTGGGTGACTGCGTGATCGGCCTCGGACCAGAGTCCAGCCGTCTGGTCGCCGCCGTCGGCGGCCTACGGGAGGCGGACCACGTCGCCGAGGTCGCGATGGCATTACCGTTGCACGAGAAGCCCTTTCACCGAGCTGCCGACGTACGCCTGCGCGGCTTGCTGGCGCTGATCCGCGCCGACCCGCGGGTACAGGCCTTCGCCGAGACCGAACTGGCCGGCCTGCTGGCCCACCGCGCCAAGCACGGGGACGACTACTTCGACCTGCTGCGAAGCTTCCTGGACGCCGGCGGGAACAAGGCGGAATTGGCACGAGTCCTGCACATGTCGCGCCCGACCCTGTATTCGCGGTTGGACACCCTGCAGCGAATCGTCGGCATGGATCTCGACGATGCCGAGTCGAGGACCTCTCTGCACGTGGCGATGCTGATCCTCAGCGCGGCGGGGGGGTAGCGACCACCTGCCCGGTCAATCGGAGGTGGAGTCGAGCCCTTCCATCTGGCGGCGCTCGTCCTTCAAGCGTTCCTTGCTGCGCAACAACCGCAGCAGAGTCACCAACACCAGCCCGCCGAGGACGTTGCCGACCAGGGTGTAACCGAACCAGCCCAGCCAGTCGAGGTACCCGAACGGGGCTTGGCGGGTTGCGAGGGCGCCGAAGATCAACAGCGAATCCAGGATGGAATGGAACAGCTGGAGGCCGGCCAACAGGAACGCTCCCGCCACCGCGGCGGCGATCTTTCCCGGCACGGAATCGGTGCCGTGCTGCATGCGGGTCATCAGCGTGATCGCCATCCCGCCCAGCACCGCCAGGGCCATGCTCTGCACCGACAACGGCGCGGTGACGAAGTGCTGCGCCGACTCGATCGTCTGCTCTCGCAACTTCGGGAACGCAGTGATGATCAACCACATGATCACCCAGCCGCCGACGAGGTTGCCCACCAGTGTCCCGCCCCACAACTTCCCCAGCTGCGCGATGCTGGCGCGTTTGGCTACCACGGTCGTGACCGGGACCAGGAAGCCCTCGGTGAACAGCTCACTGCGCCCAAGCAGCAGGGCGAGGAAGCCGATCGAGAAGGCCACGCCGGCAAGCAGCTGGTTGTGGGTCTCGTGCAGCACGGTCAGGTAGGCGAGCACCCCCATGGCCACCTCTGTGCCACCGAAGAACCCGGTGACCAGCACTTCCCGCCAGGTGCGGTGCAGCCGCTGACTGCCTTCGTCGATCATCCGGTTGAAGGCTTCTTCGAGCTCGTCCTCGATGGGGCTGTCGGAGTCGCCGAGTTGGCGCTGGCTTGTTCCACTCACGGCGGTCCTCACAGTCGGTGGTGGCAGACCGTACTGGGTACCCGTCGGGGACGACACCGAAGCGGCCCCCCGAATGGCGGACGGCCTGGCCATACACTGAGCCACCGTGGGCATTCTGATGGGATTCGCGCCGTGGATCGTCTATTGGGTACTGGTCGGCAACGTCCCGTTCGAGACGGCGGTTCTGGTGGCCCTCGGTATCGCAGTCCTGGGCCTTGCGGTCGGCCGGGTCCGCAAGGCCTCCGGCGTAGTATTCGAGATCGGTGCTGTCGCAACGTTTTCGGCTTTGACCATCCTGACATTCCTGGTTAATCAGTCGTTTATGGAGCGGTGGCTGCAGCCGTTGAGCAATGTGGGGATCTTCCTGGTGGCCCTCGGCGGGGCGCTGATCGGTAAGCCGTTCGTGCGCGAGTTCGCCGCGGCCGGCCGCCCCGACGAAGTAGTCGCCAGCGCGGCCTTCAAGCGGATCACCTCGGTGCTCACCTGGATTTGGATCGCCGCCTTCGCCGGGATGACGGTTTCGTCGGCGATACCGCCCATCGTGCTGGGCAAAGCCACCATCCTGGACACCGAGACGCCGTTGTCGTTCGTCTTCTACTGGGTAATCCCGTTCGCGCTGATGGGCCTGGCCGCACTCGCCTCGAGAGTGCTTCCGGACTCGATGACCCCGTCCGACGACGTGGTTCGGGAGACATCGTTCGTGGCGTACAGCGAGGCGGCGATCGACGAGCTGTACTACCTCGCCCAGGAGCACGCCAATCGCGAGGTCGGCGCCGGCAAAGAAGCCTACGACGTGAAGGTCGGCGGCATGGGGATTCCCCTGACCGGCGACGGCTCCCGCAAGTCGTGGCCGTCGACGTACCGGGTCCGCGACCGCAAGCGCTGACCTGACCCGCAGGGTGCCTGGCCGAGCCGGTCTGCTCTTTCGCTTCGGGCCGGCGGGTCAGCTCGCTCGGGCGTGCCCCAACCGTTGCCCGCCGATGGTCCAGTTGTCGGGCCTGCGCGCCGATTTCGGTGCGTTTCGGGGCCCAGTGCGGCGACTCGTGCGCACCGGGCGTCCGCGCGGAAACGGCAACTGAACGGGCAAGGCTGCGCACCACTTCGGACACCGTTGCATCACGGTTCGGACAAAAGCCCAGTTCGTCTCTCCCGCGCGGTCACCGACCGCAATCTGTTTGCTGTAAAAGTGACAGAAGTGACCCTTGTGAACGAGGTCGGGCTTTGCTCGCACAGCGTTCGCGGCGTGGGGTAGATGGTCGTGGGCCGCGGTGACAGGAAGCCGTCGCGGCGCGGGAGAGGTGGAGATGACGATGAACGCAATGAAGAGGCTGTGCGCCTTTGCGATTGGTCTGGCGATGCTGCTGGCGATTCCGGGACTGGTGTCCGCCGCCGCGAACGCCGCACCGGTCAGCCGCGACCAGTACGTGCAGATCGTGATCGATCGCGGACTGGCTCAGCGCGGCGTGCCGTATTCCTGGGCGGGCGGGGACATCACCGGCCCGACTCTGGGCAAGGGCACCGGAGCGACGACCGTCGGGTTCGATTCCTCGGGTCTGATCCAGTACGTGTACGCCGGCGTGGGCGCCAAACTTCCACGCTCGTCGGGAGATATCTACAAGGTGGGTCAGCACGTGACGGCCGACCAGGCGTTGCCCGGCGACCTGATCTTCTACGGGCCCGATGGCACGCAGAGCGTCTCGATGTTCCTGGGCAACGGTCAGATGCTGGAGGTCACCGACACGATGGTCGCGGTCTCGCCGGTGCGCACCACCGACATGGCTCCCTACCTGGTTCGGGTCATCGCGTAACCGTCAGGCGCGAAAGCGGCGCCTGTGGGCGCCACCGGGCAGAGCGCCACGAGGGTGCGGGACCGACGTCGGTCCCGCACCCTCGTGGCGTAGAAGGGTGCCCCGCTTAGGCGCAGTCGGTGCAGACCATGGTGGCGGCGTCCGCCAACCGGCTGCGGTGATGCACCAGAAAGCAGCTGCTGCAGGTGAACTCGTCGGCCTGCTTCGGGATGACCCGTACCGTGAGTTCTTCATCGGAGAGGTCGGCGCCGGGCAGTTCGAAGGAATCCGCGACGTCGGCCTCGTCGACGTCGATCACGGCGGTAGCCGCGTCTTTACGTCGACCGGCCAGGTCTTCGAGAGATTCCTCCTCAGGCTCGGCCTGGGTGCGCCGGGGGGCGTCGTAATCAACCGTCATGGTCCGTGCCTTTCAGATCGGTCCGCGTGCGACTGTGGCGTCAACGCGGGCGAATGCGACATTGTTCCCGAACATGGCACGGCTTAAACACCGGTTTTCGGTCGATGCCCGCGGCCCCTCGCTCGGGCCGCGAAATTCTGCACGGCGGAGAACATAGCGCAGCACGGCCTCAAGGTGGCGGATCGGCGCGGATCAGGGTCGCCACAGCGACTCTTGGGCGACGCTCGCCACTAGTGTGCCGTCCTCGCGTTGTATCGAACCGCGCGCCAAACCCCGCGCGTCACTGTGGCTCACCGCAACGGCGTCGTAGTAGTGCCACCGGTGCGGGTCGGTTGGCCGGTGCAGCCAGAGCGCGTGGTCGAGGCTGGCAGCGCCGCCCGGACCGGGCATCGCGGGGCCCGGTGGACGTGCCGAGGAGACCAGCCCGATATCGGAGATGAACGTCAGCGCGCAGGCTCGCAGCACCGCGTCGTCCTCGACGGGTTCCCTGGTTCGGAACCAGAACGGTTGGTTGGGCCACTCGACGCGGCTACCGGCCGCCAGTCGGATGTCGAAATGGTCGGCCCAGCGCTCCGGTAGTCCGGACTCGACCGTCGCCTCGGCCAGCGGCACGGCGGGCGGCTCGCTGCGCTGCCAATCTGTGGTCACCTCGGGATGGTGGAACGAGGCCATCATCTCGAAGATCGCCGCCCCGTCCTGGACTCCGGTGACTCGGCGGGTGTTGAACGAACGGCCGTCGCGGGTCAACTCCACGCTGAATTCGACGTCGACGTCGGTGCGTCCGCCCTTGATGAAGTAGGCGTGCAGGGACTGGGGAACACGAGCGGGCTCGACGGTCGCCGCCGCGGCGGCCAGTGCCTGCGCGGCGATCAACCCGCCGAACAGTCGGGCGCCCGCCCCGAAGGCCGCCGAGGTCCGGAAGCATTGACCGTCGCCGTCGAGTCGGACCAACTCCGCGATCCAGCTCGGCAATTCAGTCTCCAGTCGTTGTGGTCGACATCGCTGTGTTCGAAATCGCACTCACGATAACGGGTACGCGCCGTACGGCCGCACCTGGAGCGAGCGTCTCGGTGCCTAGACTGCGGTCATGGATCGCGGCAATACCGACGCCCCCGCGGGGCTGCTGCGGATCGAGGACTGCCTGGATGCCGACGGCGGTGTAGCGCTGCCGCCTGGTGTGACGCTCATCTCGCTGATCGAACGCAACGTCGCCAATATCGGTGACTCCGTTGCCTATCGGTATCTCGACTACAGCCACGCGGCCGACGGGCAGGTGAGCGAGCTGACCTGGGCGCAGCTCGGCCGCCGGCTAGTGGCCATCGGTGCACGCATCCAGCAGGCGGCCGGGCACGGCGACCGCGTGGCGATTCTGGCGCCGCAGGGTCTGGACTACATCGCTGGGTTCTTCGCCGCGATCAAGGCAGGCACCATCGCGGTGCCGTTGTTCGCGCCCGAATTACCCGGGCACGCCGAGCGTCTCGACACCGCACTGGCGGACTCGCAACCCACGCTGGTGCTGACCACCGCCGCGGCGACCGAGTGCGTCGACGGATTCCTCGCCAAACTCCCCGGCGCCCGCCGGCCACCGGTGCTAGTCATCGATGACATCGCAGACAGTGTGGGCGAGGGGTTCGTGCCCACACCGATCGACGTCGACGACGTGTCGCATCTGCAGTACACCTCGGGCGCGACCCGCCCGCCGGCCGGCGTCGAGATCACCCACCGGGCCGTGGGAACCAACTTGATCCAGATGATCCTTTCGATCGACCTGCTGGATCGAAACACCCACGGCGTCAGCTGGTTACCGCTCTACCATGACATGGGTCTGTCGATGATCGGCTTCCCCACGGTGTACGGCGGGCATTCGACGCTGATGTCGCCGACGGCGTTCGTCCGCCGGCCCCAGCGCTGGATCCAGGCGTTGTCGGCAGGCTCCCGTACCGGTCATGTCGTCACCGCCGCACCGAATTTCGCCTACGAATGGACCGCCCAGCGCGGTCGGCCGGGCCCAGACGAGGACATCGACCTGTCCAACGTCGTGCTGATCATCGGTTCCGAACCGGTCAGCATCGACGCCGTTCGGGCATTCGACGCCGCGTTCGCCCCGCACGGCTTGCCACCGACCGCCTTCAAGCCGTCCTACGGTATCGCCGAGGCCACCCTTTTCGTCTCGACCATCGCGCCCGCCGCTACCGCCGATGTGGTCTATCTCGACCGCGGACAGCTCGCCGAGGGCCGGGTTCGGCAGGTCGGATCCGATCATGCCGACGCGGTAGCCCAGGTCTCCTGCGGTCAGGTCGCTCGGAGCCAGTGGGCGGTGATGGTGGACCCGGTGACCGGCCGGGAGCTGCCCGACGGCCAGGTCGGCGAGATCTGGCTGCACGGGCGGAACATCGGGCGCGGCTATTGGGGCCGGCCCACGGAGAGTCGGCGGGCATTCGGCGCCTGCCTGACCCGGCGGGCCGGCGTCAGTCACGCCGACGGTGTGCCCGCCGACGCGGTGTGGCTACGCACCGGTGACCTCGGCTTCTACCTCGACGGTGAGCTGTACGTGACCGGCCGCCTCGCTGACCTCGTCACGGTCGGCGACCAGACCTTCTATCCGCAGGACATCGAGTCGACAGTCGCCGATGCGTCGCCGGTGGTCCGTCGCGGCTATGTGACCGCCTTCTCGGTGGGTCAAGCCGATTGCGGCACCAGCCAAGACGCCCCGAGCCGACTGGTGGTCATCGCCGAGCGCGCGGCCGGCACGAGTCGGAGTGACCCGCAAGCCGCGGTGGCGGCGATCCGGGACGCCGTATGCCGCCGCCACGGTGTCGAGCCGGCCGACGTGCGGCTGCTTCCCGCGGGAGCCATCCCGCGGACCACCAGCGGCAAGCTTGCCCGGCGAGCTAGCCGGGCCGAATACCTCGCCGGACTGCTCGGCGCGCACTGAGGCCCCAGGCCGAGGGTCAGCGGCCGCGCCACCGCGGCGGGCGCTTCTCCCGCCAGGCCCGCAACCCCTCGGCGACGTCCTCGGTGGCCCCGACCACTTTGCGCATCACCTCGCCGAAACGCACCGATTCGATCCAGCCCATGTCCGCGGTCCGCCACGCCACCTCCTTGGTGGCGCGCTGCGCCAGCGGCGCGGCCTCGGTGAGGGTTCGGGCCCAGGCGCGGGCTTCGGCGAGCAGGTCGGCGGGTTCGACCAGCTTCCAGACCAGACCGATCTCCTTGGCGCGTTCGGCGCTGATCGGCTTGCCGGTCAACAACAGCTCCATCGCGTTGGCCCACCCCACCCGATGGGGCAGCCGGATCGCCCCGACGATGGTGGGCACCCCGAGGGCCACCTCGGGAAACGCGAAGCTCGCCGCGGTGGAAGCGATGACGAAGTCGCAGAACAGCACTCCGGTGAGGCCGTACCCGACGCAGGGCCCCTGGACTGCGGCAATGGTCGGTTTGAACAGCTCCATGCCCGACTCGAAGGAGTTGATGGTCGGCTTCTCCCAGAATGTGCCGCCGAATGTGCCAACCGACCCTTCGCCGTCCCTCAGATCGCCGCCGGCGCAGAACACATCGCCGGTTGCGGTAAGGATCGCCACCCAGGCGTCTTCCTCGTCACGGAAGCGGTCCCAGGCTGCGTTGAGATCTCGGCGCAGCGCGCCGTTGATGGCGTTGCGCGCCTCGGGCCGGTTGAGGGTGATGGTCGCGACGTGATCGTCGAGCTCATAGGCGACGAGGCTCATTGAGAGCACTGTAGTGCGCCGCGCCCGCTGCCGGACGGCGTCCTACACGGCCGTCCGCCAATCCTTTGGTGACCAACTCATTGTTTGCTGCATATGCGCGATCTTGAACTAGTTCGCCTAGGAGCCGCTTTAAGCGGAAGCTTTAATGTCGCCAATAACAGATTGGCAAATATCAACCCATCACTAATATAAATTGCTCTTATCTCTTCTGGTCAACAACAGGACGAAGTCCGCGGTTATTGGTAATTTTCGCCTGCGGAACCAAGCGGGTTGGTGGGGGAATCTGTTCAGTCAAAACCCCTCTGACATGGGTCGAGAGTCGGGGGATGACGATGCCGGTAGAACGGAGCCAGCCCGGTTCACCGCGGGCGCACAATGTCCCCACAACGCATAATTCACCGAGTTCTTATGCGTTATGCATCGGCCGGATCGGTGGTTTGGCACTCGCGCTGGGAATCGGAACGGCAATAGCCGGACTCGGAACCGCGCACGCCGACACTGGCGACTCCGGCCAATCGGCGGCGACCAACTCCTCGTCGCAGAGCACCGCCACTGGACGGACTGCTCGGGCCACCCGGCATGCGACCGGTTCGTCGGCAGCGGACACCTCCGCGGGCTCGTCCGCGCGGGCCGCGACAGGTGCGGTGTCGGCAACCAGAATTCGGTCGCTCGCGACAGTGGCGCGCTCATCGGTAAGCCGTTCCACGACTGGTTCAGTGTCGACGTCCGTCGTCACCGGATCGGCGGTCGCCGACGCCACCGCAGTCGCCACCCTGAGTTCCGAGGCGGTGAGCGCCGCGGGCGCCACGGCCAGCTCGACGGCCAGCAGCGTGGTCACGCCGGCCGCAGCGGTCACCACCATCGTTTCCAAGGCCGTGTCCACCCTGGAGAGCCTCGTGCAGGGCATCAAGCCGCCCGCGGCGCCGCCCGGCGCCGAGGCCCTGATGACGCTGCTGGCATGGACCCGACGGGAATTCGAGTCCCTATTGGGGATCGCCCCGTCGGGAGCGTCGGCCGCCACCTCGGGAACCACCACGACCACAGCGACCACGACCGGGTCCACCACAGTCGTGGTGGAGGGCGAGACCATGACGGTCACGCCGGCCAAGGCGGGCAGCATCTTCAACGACACCGGGGCCTCTGGACGGAAAGCACTTCTGCTGTCGACGAACTCGACGGCATCGAAGACCGTGACCTTGCCGGCGACGACGAGCGTCGTGATTCGAGCGCGCGGTGACCAGTACAAGGGTGCGCCGCAGATGACGGTGTCCATCGACGGCACGGTCGTCTCCACCGTATCGGTGTCGTCCACCAAGTGGACCGACTACACGATTCCGGTCACATTGGCCGCCGGCACGCACACCATCACTGTCGCGTTCACCAACGATCTTCGGCAGTCCGCCAGCAAGGACCGCAACCTCCGCATCGACCAGATCACCTTCGTCGCTGCCTCCACCACGACAACACCGCCCACTCAGACTTCTTCCTACTTCCAAGCCGCCAGCTGGTTGTGGACCCCGATCGTCGACAACCCGGTCTTGGCCGCCAACAGCGCAAAGTGGGTGAGTTATCTGTCCGCGGCCAACACCACGCATGTCGCCGATCTGTACGACAGCGGAGTCACACTGGTCACGGCAACCAGCAGCACACCTCGCTACGACGTGACGTTCACCGAGTCATGGGGCAGCGACCCGTTCGGGTCGTACACCGTTCCGATACCCACCGGGTTGAACCTGCCGTCCGGCGCCGACGGCGCGATCGCGATCCTCGATCCCACCACAGGCAAGGCGTTCGGCCTGTGGCAGGCCAAGTACGACTCCACCACCGGCACCTGGTCGGCCTCCTGGGGTGGCATGACCGACCTGAGCGGCAACGGCATCGACACATCCGGCTCGGCCACTGGCACGAACATCGCGCGCTACGCGGGAGTCGTCACCGCCGCGGAGCTGAGCGCCGCCGTCGCCGCAAACACGGGAATCAACCACGCACTGTTCATCTCCAGCAACCTCGCCGGTGCTCTCCTTGCCTCCCCGGCCACCAAGTCGGACGGCACCAATTTGGCCGGCGTCGAAACGCCCATCCCCGAGGGCACCCGCATCCAGTTGGACCCCTCGATCGATGTCGACGCGATACCCGGCATCACCGATGCCGAGAAGGTGATCGCCAAGACCCTCCAGACGTACGGGGCCTACGTCGGCGACCAGGGTGGCTCTGCGGTAGCGGTCGTGTTCGAGGTCGCGGCTGACGCGACGTCGACGAACCCCGGCGCGGTGTACACCAGCGCCGGGTTGTCGTGGGACTACTACGACATGTCCGCCATCCCGTGGTCATCGCTGCGGGTGCTGGCGAATTGGGACGGATCGGCCTAGCCGGTCCTACGGGCTGGTGCTGGCCCCGCCGCGGGCCGCCGGATCCGCGATCGCCGTCGCCATCGCGGTGCCGAACGCCCCCGCGTCGTCGAAGAGGGTGACGGTGCCCACCGAGAGCCCGTCGGCGCACGCGCGGGACTCAGCTTGAACGCCAACGAACTCGCCGTGGGGTTGTCTGGCCAGGGCGACGGTCAGATCGCCACTGAGATAACCGAATCCGTGGGTTCCGAGATTCGTTACCAAGCAAGTGACCGTTTCGGCGACGATGACGGCGCGTACGAACGGTGTGGCGGCACGCCCGGCCACCGCGTGCGGGCCGCGAAAGTAGGCGCGTTTCCGCTCGGCGTTGTGGTGCTCGCTGCCCAGGGGGCTCCACGGCACCCTATCGCCGCCGAGATAGAGCACTCCCTCGTCGGCGGCCTCCGGCGGCACGAACCGCTGCTCCGGCTGCCAGCGCGACCCAACCGGCTCGTGGGAGCTTCGATATTGCAACAGGGTTGCCCGCGCAACGATCCAGTCGTCCTGCAGGATGTCGCACTCCGCGATGCGCATGCGCTGACCGTGCCGAACCAGCCGGGTCTGGGTGTAGGTGGGCGTCATCCGGGCCGACTTGATGCGGTCGATGGTCAACCGCACCGGGGCGAAGCCGAGGGCACCGTACTTGCGTTCCAGCGTCGAGGCTGCCAACGCGGCCACGGCCGGCGCGCTGAGCATCTCGTCGATCGGGCAGCCGGCCGCGGCGGCCGTCGGCCGGAAACCTCCGTTGCCCTGTTCAACGAAGAACGCCGGACCGCTACCCAGCCCCGATCGCGTTGCCGCGGCCTCCGATCGGTCATCTGACACGGCCACAGTGGTGCTACTCATCGGCGCTCCTCGAACAGTTGGGGAGTCGCCGCTTGCTTGACGACTCGCCTCTTACTCTGCCGCGATATGCCAAGACGCGGTGTCCGCCGATCAGAGGTATCACCGGATGAATCGTGGTCCGCCGATCGGGGGACAGCTGTCCGACCAACGCACCGTCAGATGTACCCCGGCGCGGCATTCTCGGCGCGAATGCGAATGGTCAGCACCAGCGCACTGGCGATGCCGATCGCGATGGCGGTCACCCACGCCGAGTGCATCAACGGCAGCGCCGCAACCTCGGCGGGCACGGCTGTATAGTTCGGATGGCGCCACAGCCGATCGGGTCATCGGTCAACCAGGGGAACGTCCATGATGAGGATTAACCGCGGGTAAATCCCGTTGGGCCAGCAGCAGTTTCGGCGTTGGCCATCCAGTGATCCACACCAAGCCCTGCCGAACCTGCTGGTTGATCTCACGGAGAAGGTGCATCGGAAGCAACCGATCCCTTAAAGTTCTTAGCAAACAAACGATGGGGAGGATTTCACTTGACCAAGCACGCTGTCCGGACCGCTCTGATGGCCGGAGTCGTTGGCGCAGTTACCTGGACGCTGGCCGGTACTGCCGTTGCCGTGGCCGCACCGTTGAACGATCCGAGCGGGTTGTGCACCACGCACGATGCCAAGGGCAACTGCTGGCTTGCCGCCAGCGGCCCGTCATCCAACATCGACATCGTCATCCCGGCCAAGGTTCCGCAGGAACAGGCTGTCGTCGACTACGTCACCGGAGTCCTCAACGACTACAACGCCATGGTGCAGCACGGGACGCTGGACAATCCCGTACCTGCCCAGGAATTGGACGTGACTACCACCAGCTACACCTCGGGAAGCGCGGCGACCGGGACACAGACCGTCGTGCTGAAGGTGTATCAAAACATGGGTGGTCCGCACCCCAATACGAGCTACAAGGCCTTCGCCCTCAGCGATGCGACCAAGGCTCCGATCACGTTCAACACCCTGTTCCGGCCGGGCTCGCAGCCGCTGACCAACATCCTGCCCATCGTGGAGCAGCAGATGAGCGCCACAGCGGGCCAGCCCATCACCATCGCGCAGGATATCGGTCTCGATCCGGCCAACTACCAGAACTTCGCGATCACCGACGACGCCGTCATCTTCTTCTTCGACCAGGACCAGATCCATCCGGCCTTCGAAGCCACCCAAGTGTCCGTGCCGCGCAGTGTCATCGCCGGATCGTTGAGCCCCGGTATCTGACGCGCCGGTGAAGGCTCAGCGCCCAAACCCAGCGTCGCGCAACGCCTGAGCCAGGGATCCGGCCGGCGGGCCCGGCTCGCGTTTCCCGGACTTGTTGCCGCCGGCCGGCTTTCGTCGGCCGGCGGCAGCACCGGAGTTACCGGGACGCTCGGCGCCCTTGGGATTCGCTCGTTTCGGCGCGTCGTTCAGGCGCAGGGTCAACCCGATCCGCTGGCGGTCCACATCGACCTCAAGGACCTTGACCCGGACCACCTGTCCGGACTTGACCACCTGGTGTGGATCGGAGACGAATCGATCCGACATCGCCGAGACGTGGACCAGGCCGTCCTGGTGCACGCCGACGTCGACGAAGGCGCCGAAGGCGGCGACGTTGGTGACCACACCCTCGAGCACCATCCCCACCTTCAGGTCGGCTACCTTCTCTACACCGGCGGCGAACGTGGCGGTGGTGAACGCGGGACGCGGGTCGCGCCCGGGCTTCTCGAGTTCGGCCAGGATGTCGCTCACCGTGGGGACACCGAATCGGTCATCGGCGAACTCGGCGGGCCGCAGCGATCGCAGCGATCGTTCGTTGCCGATCAGTTCGGCCAGGGTGACGCCGGACCGATCGAGGATTCGCCGGACCACCGGATAGGCCTCCGGGTGGACGCCGGACGCGTCGAGCGCATCGTCGCCGCCGCGGATCCGCAGGAAGCCGGCGCACTGTTCGAAAGCCTTGGGGCCCAAGCGCGGAACCTCCAGAAGTGCGCCCCGATTCCGGAACGGGCCAGTCTTCTCCCGGTAGGCGACGATCGCTTCGGCCAGCGACTCCGAGACACCCGATACCCGCGCCAACAGGGGGACCGACGCGGTGTTCAGGTCGACCCCGACGGCGTTGACGGCGTCCTCGACCACGGCATCGAGGCTGCGGGCGAGCGTTCCTGGTGTCACGTCGTGCTGGTACTGCCCGACACCGATCGACTTCGGTTCGATCTTGACCAGCTCGGCCAGCGGGTCCTGCAGGCGTCGCGCGATCGATACCGCACCACGCAGAGTGACGTCCAGGTCCGGCAGCTCCCGCGCGGCGTAGGCCGAAGCCGAGTACACCGACGCACCCGCCTCACTCACCATTGCTTTGATGGGAGCGGTGGCTCCCGACGCGCGAATGTCGGCGATGAGCTCGGTGGCCAGCGCATCGGTCTCCCGTGACGCGGTCCCGTTGCCGATCGCGATCAGTTCCACACCATGGCGTGCCACCAGCGCCGCGAGTGTCACCTTGGCCGAATCCCATTGCCGGGCCGGGGCGTGCGGATGGATCGCACATGTTTCGAGCACCTTGCCGGTGCCGTCGACGACGGCGACCTTCACCCCGGTACGAAAGCCGGGATCCAGTCCCAGGGTGGTGCGGTTACCGGCCGGCGCCGCCAGCAGAAGATCCTTCAGATTCTTGGCGAACACCGCCACCGCGTCTTCCTCGGCGCGCTGGCGCAGTCGCAAGCGCGCGTCGACCGCGGCCGAGATCATCAATCGGGTCCGCCACGCCAGCCGCACGGTACTCGCCAGCCATGCCGTGGCAGCCGCCCCGGCGGCCAGGTCGATCCGCAGCGCACGCGCCACCATCGCCTCGTAACCGGCATCCTCACCGCCGTCGAAGCGCAGCGCCAGGGCCTGTTCCTTCTCGCCGCGCATCACCGCCAGCACCCGGTGCGACGGCATCGTCTCCAGGGATTCGGCGAAGTCGAAGTAATCGCGGAACTTCTGGGCGGCGGGCGTCTTGGCGGCCTCGTCGGAATAGGGCGTAGTGCGCAGCGTCCCCGCGGCCCAGAACTTGGTGCGGATCGCCCCGACCAGCTCGGCGTCCTCGGCGGCCCGCTCGATGACGATGTGGCGCGCGCCGTCCAGTGCCGCCGCCACGTCGGCGACGTCGTCGGTGAGGAATTCCGCGGCGGCGGCTTCGGGAACCAGTGCCGGATCAGTGAGGAGTCGATCGGCCAGCGGCTCCAGGCCGGCCTCGCGGGCGATCTGGGCGCGTGTGCGTCGCTTGGGTTTGAACGGCAGGTAGATGTCCTCGACGCGCGATTTGGTGTCGGCGCTCAGCAACGCCGAGCGCAGTTCGTCAGTGAGTTTGCCCTGTTCCTCGATGCTTGCCAGCACTGCGGCACGCCGCTCGTCGAGCTCACGCAGGTAGCCCAGTCGCTCCTCGAGATCACGCAGCTGGCCGTCGTCGAGGCTGCCGGTGACCTCTTTGCGGTAGCGGGCGATGAACGGCACCGTCGCACCTTCGTCGAGCAGCCGCACAGCGGCAGCCACCTGGGCTTCGGCGATGTCCAGTTCTTCAGCGAGACGCGTATTTACGGGCTTGAGGGTTGGGCTCGAAGTCACGCCGAGACCCTACCGAATCCGCTCTCGGTGACACCGTGCCGACTCGGCGTGGCTACCCGGTGACAAACGTCTCGCCGTTCCAGGAGCCGCCGAGCAGGCCGGCCAACCCAGACAACGCCGCCCCGGCCAGCGAACTGTTCGGCCACTGGCGGTGCAGCCTCGGACCGTGCGTGATCCCGGCCGCGAAGGCTCGACCTGTCAAACGCCGGAAAGGCGTTCCATCGCCTCGGGCCACGCCGGCGGCGGCGCATCGCTGGGCGCAGCCCAGAATGCGAAGTCCGCGTTGGCCATTCGGGACCGGAAGTAACCCCCGCGGCAACCCGCCGAGTGCAACATCTGCCGACGAATCCGCAACGCGGCGAAGAAGAATCGGGGCACGTCGCGGTGCGAGGTCAGGCCGAAGCAGGACGCCATCACGACGACTTCGTGACGGCCGCCGACATTTTCACCTTGGGGAAGATTGGCTGTCGTCGGCGTGGCCCAGGGAAGGGTGGCCATGGCACTCCTCATATTTCGGCGATCGCCCCATATTGACATTCCAGTTATGACATGTCAACTATGACCTGTAGTTGCCTGGGCTCCCACCGCCGGATGTCCAACCGTCTGTCGGTGACCGTACCGTCAACAGAATCGGCGAAATATGCTGCTGCATAGTGCGTTTCGGCTACCGCCTCGACAAAATCGCAGCCCCGGTGGGGGACGCCGGCGCCGCCGTCCCTGGCGAACGGCGCTGGTCCTCGGAGTCGTAACGCAAGCCGTTGACATGAGCCACGAACCCGAGTCCGTTGGCCAGCGGGGAAATACGACAGGCGTGCGGCCGCAAACCCCGGACAGCTCGACGGCGAAGTCGGTCAAGGCGGTGAACGTGAGGCGGGTACGCGTGCGCGATCCGAAGGCCACCGCCGGTGGCCAGCATAGTGGGGGAGTCGGCCGACATCGGACGAAAGTATCCGCCCGGCGCAACCATCGCCATCATCACCGAGCCACGCTTGGATGGTGGTCATGGCTCACCCCGCGATTCTGGTGACCGGAATGTCCGGCGTCGGCAAGTCCAGCGCGCTGATCGAGCTCGCCCAATGCGGCTTCGCCTGCGTTGACACCGATGCCGACGACTGGATACGGATCGTCGACGACGAGCCGCTGTGGGACGAGCAGCGGATCGACCGACTCCTGCGTGCGCCCCGGCGGGCAGCCCTGTTCGTCCAGGGCACCGTGGCCAACCAGGGAACGTTCTACGACCGCTTCGAGGCCATCGTGCTGTTGAGTGCGCCGGCGGCCGTGCTCTTCGAACGTCTGGCAACTCGCCAGAACAACCCGTTCGGCAAGACACCGTCGCATCGGCGCCGCATCGCCCGCGACATCGCTGATGTCGAACCACTCCTTCGTGCGGCGGCCACTCACGAGATCGACACCCGGCAGCCGCTGAATCAGGTGGTGAACACCCTGCAAGCAATCGCGCGGGACATCACCGCCGGACAATCCCGGGCCGCCTCGATACCCGGGTCTGAAACACCGAGACCGTAGCGGCCGATAAGACCTCCAGTACCGGCCTCGGCACGCCATGATCCCGACCGTCCATATGTGCGACGATGCCTGTATACCGCGCCCCGGCCGACCCCGGTCGCGGCATGGGCGCCAAAGAGAGGACCGCCGGATACATGACCGATGGGCATCGCACCAACGCGTTCACCAGCGCAGTCAGACTCACGATCGCCGGCTTGACCGTTGGAGCCGCACTCGTTGGCGCGGCACCGGCCATCGCCGACCCGGTCCCGCCCGTCCCAACGCCGGCCCCTGGTGATCCCGCCCCGCCACCGGCGGCCGATCCGGCAGCGGCGGTACCCGGTCAGCCCGATCCCGCCGCGCCGCCTCCACCGCCGGGCGGCCCACCGTCGGTCCCGGAGATCGCCAATCCGGTGTACGGCTCCGGCCAGAACGGCGGCGGTGTGTTCGGCACACTCAAGGACCTCTGGCACCAGGCCCGTGACCCCTACTACGGGCCGGAGGAAGATCCGGCAAGCGGCTCGGTGGCCCCGCCGCCCGGGTCGGGCGCGCCCCCGCCGTTGCCTCCCGGCTACAAATCGTTCAATGCACCGGGTTCGGAGACGGCGCCCTCGTCGACCCCCGGCGCTCCGGCAGCTGGCGGGCCAGCGCTCCCGCCAGGCTATTACCCGATCAGTGGGCCCCCGCCGCCAGGCTATGAGTTCAACAACTCGGGACAGGGCTCCGCACCGGCGCCCGCTCCCGCGACGCCCACGACCGTCGTTCCCAGCCCGTAAGCCCGCCGGCCCGGCGCAGCGGGGTGGAATTCGCGGCCGCGCTGCTGGTTATATATGCTAAGTATCACGAAGCATCTTCAACGTGGGAGTCCCGCTCATGTCTTGGTTCAAGTCACTGTTCCCCACCGCTGCCATCGCCGGCGCTCTCGCTGCCGGCTCCTTGGGCCTCGGCACGGCTCCTGCCAGCGCTGATCCGCCTCCACCGCCGCCTGCTGTGGGGGAGGTTGCGCCTGCATGGGCACCGGCGAAGCCGGCTGAGGTGTGGGACGGTCAGCCGGTGGTGTGGACCTCGGGCTGGGGTGGCCGCTGGGGTGTGTGGATCAACGGTGCGTTCATCACGCTGTCGTCGAACCCGGTCACCAACGGCGGTTGACCGATGGCCGCCGAGGTGATGACGTCCCCGTCACGCATCGCCTTGGTGTATCGGCGATCCAACCTGGCCATGTGATGGTTACGGCGTACCTGACCGCTATATAGTTAGTGATAGTTAGTGCGCATAAGAGTCAGTGTCCGGCCGTGATTAGCGGTAGCGGACCTGGCGGGTCAACCGACTGATGGGGCAGAAACGATGGCTGGACTGATGAGTCGCTCGACGCTGGTGAGCCTTGCGTTGAGTGCAGTGGCGGCGGCCGGGATCATCTCTGCCGGACCGGCGGCAGCCGACGCCACCGACGACTTCCCCATCCCGCACCGGATCATCATCACCAACTGCGACGTCGAGCAGTACATGGCGGCAGCGCGCGACACCAGCCCGGTGTACTTCGAGCGCTACATGATCGACCGCAGCAACCGTCCCGCCGACGTCCAGCAGTTGGCCTTCGACCGGATCCACTGGTTCTTCTCACTGGACCCGGCTGCCCGCCGGCAATACTCCGAGAACACCGCCACCAACGTCTACTACGAGTTCGTTGCGACCCGCTGGGGTAACTGGGCCAAGCTGTTCTTCAACAACAAGGGCGTCGTCGCCAAGGCCACGGACGTGTGCATGAACTACCCCCCGGGCGACATGTCGGTCTGGGACTGGCCCGTCGCCCGGTAACCGTGCTATCGCGGTAATGGCCCACGTGCCGGTTCACTGCCCGGCCCGCACCAGTTGCGGACCCTGACGTTCGCTGCGGCCGTGATCCTGGCCGGCGCGGCGGCGAGCACCGCACCACCGGCCACCGCCAACTCCGAGGGGCAGGCGCCCTGAGGAGTGCTCAGTCAAGTATGCGAAAGCCTCGACGACGACGCCACCGCCGGGATCGACGGTATGCGAACCGTCATCAGTTCAACGGCAACAACGTCGTTCCGGGGCTGACGCCGTTGCTCGTCAATTTGGACCGTGCCAGCAATGACATGCGGGACGCAGTCGAAGCACTCTTCCAGTGGTCCGGTGGCAGTTTCGGTTACGGCGATTACGGGCCGACGATGCCGCTGGCGCGGCCGCAGCCGCCGACGTGGACCGCAATCGACTACGCGGATCGGAAGAAGGACGACATCTACGCGTTGCTCAACAGCCTGCAGAACAGCTGCGCGCCCTAGCCGCGGCGAGGCGCAAGTTCGGGACTTCCAAAGGCCTTCACCCAGCCCGAAACGCACTGTGTGACGGTGGATTCAGGTATCCACGCCGGAGATTCGTTCGCGTTCTGAGCGAATCGTCGCGTACCGCAAGCGCTATACAGCGGTCATTGATACGGTGACGCGATGCGGGGGTGGCGTTCATCGCGAGTCGTGACGGCAACGGCTGCAGTGATTCTCGTCGCCGAACACATCGTCACCACACCCTTGGCGGCTGCCGACACCCGGCCCGGTTCCGACACCCTGGTATGGCATCCCTGTGATGACTGGGTCGCCACCGCGAAGATCCCGACCGCGCAGTGCACGATGGTGTCGGTTCCGGTTCAGTGGGACCAAGCCGGGGATCCCCAAGCCGCACAAGCGAACTTGGCCGTGATGCGTGTGCCGGCCACCGGTGCCAGGATGGGCATCGTCATTTCCAATCCCGGCGGACCCGGTGAATCGGCGGTCGACGTGATGGCGAGGTTCGCCCCGAAACTGGCCCGGACGGAAATTGGCAGACACTTCGATCTGGTGGCGATCGATCCTCGGGGAGTCGGCCATTCGACCCCAGAATTGCGTTGCCGCACCGACGCGGAGATGGATGCCGATCGCCGCGAGTCCGAGGTCGACTTCAGCCCGGCCGGAGTGCAACGCATCGAAGACGACCGCCGGCGATACGCCCAGCAGTGTTTGGACCGGATGGGGGAGTCGTTCCTCGCCGCCATGTCCACTGAGAACAGTGCCCGCGACATGGACGCGGTACGCGCGGCACTCGGCGAGGAGACGATCAACTTCTTCGGCTACTCCTACGGCACCCGCCTCGGCACCGCCTACGCCGAGCAGTTCCCGGATCGGGTGCGGGCCATGATGCTCGATGGGGTCGTCGACCAGAACTCGGATCCACTCGAGGACGAGAAGGTCGAGGCCGCAGGCTTCCAGCAGGCGTTCGACGCCTATGCCGCCGATTGCGCACAATCCGCCGACTGCCCATTGGGCACCGACCCGGCGGCGTCCGTCACCCGCTTCCACCAACTGGTCGACCCGCTGGTCGCCAGGCCCGCGGCCACCGCGGATCCACGTGGGTTGAGCTACGCAGACGCGATCACCGGCGCCAACGAAGCGTTCTACAGTTCCGAGGACTGGGATTCTCTGACCGCCGGCCTCGATGCCCTCGCCCACGGCCGGAATGCCGATGACCTGCTGGAGCTCGCCGATGACTACGAGGGCCGCGACGCCGACGGGCACTACACCAATCTGCAGGACGTCTTAAACGCCGTGCACTGTGTGGACACCGTCTATCCCACTGATCCAGCAACATGGATCGAGAACGACCGACAGGTCCGCGAACTCTCGCCATACGACAGTTACGGACAGTTCACCGGTGACGCACCCCGGCCCCTGTGCGCGTTCTGGCCCGCCAGAGCGGAAACGCCGGCGCACCCGGTGACGTCGCCGGGGCAGGGCAAGGTCGTCGTGGTGTCGACGACAGGGGATCCGGCGACCCCGTACCAGGTAGGCGTCGGCGTGGCCGCTCAGCTCGGCGCACCGCTGATCACCTATCAGGGCGCCCAACACACAGTCGCGTTCAGCGGCGTGGCGTGCGTGGATACACCGCTGGTGGCTTTCATCGTCGACGGTGTCGCGCCGCCGGCGGAGCTACGCTGTTGAGCCGCCCGATCAGCTGGACGCGCTGAGGATCTTGATCGCGAAGACCAGCGTGTCGCCAGGCAGAATTCCGGCGGCGGGCTGCCCCTGTGGATAGCCGTCGGCTGGGACCATGGCGACCGCGACCGTGGAGCCGACCTTCTGTCCGGCGATGGCCTTCTGGAAGCCCGGCACGACCCCGTCGAGGGAGAACTCGGCCGGCTCGCCACGCTGATAGGCGCTGTCGAACACCGAGCCGTCACGGCCGTTGACACCCATGTAGCAGACGGAGACGGTGGCGGTGGGAGCGACGACGGGTCCGTCCCCGGCCTGCAGGGTGTGCACCTGGGTCTCTTTGACGCTGAACGGAGCGGTCACCTTGACCGCAGGGGCTGCGGTGTCGGTGGATCCCGTGACGGCGACGTTGCCCGTGGCGCCGGAGAGCGTCCACTGCGGGGTGGCCCCGTTCGCGGGTGGGGTGGTCGGGCAGGCGCTGTCGGGCCCGGCCGCTTCGGTCACCGAGGAGGCCACCACTTCCGCGGTGGACGGCGTGCTGGCCGCCGGCTTTTCGGTGGACGAGCTGCACGCTCCCAGCGCCAGCGCGAAGGTCGCAGCGCACGCACCGACGGCGGCGACAGAAGACACACGAGAAAGAGTCACGGTCGTCACGCTACAGCCGGGTCGGCCGAATCCGGTGCCAGCCCACCGCGCGTTGCGACGCCGCGAAAGTCTTGGCCGGCACCGAACTCCTTCTCAGCAAAGCTTCAGTCGCGCCGGGCACTCTGCAGACAGGCGCCATGAGGCGCGCATGTTCGTGTTACGAGAAAGAGATATCCAGCGCGATGAACTACCGGTCAGGAAATCCTCCGCAGGGCGGCCATCACCAGTGGCAGCCGAATCATCCTGTGGATTATCCAAACTCGCCTCAGTGGTCCCAGTCCGGGTATCAGTCTCGTTACAGTGACGCAGACACGACTCAATTGCGGCTGCCTCCCTATGGCCTGGATCCGCAGGCCAACCGACGGTTCACCGGCCCGCAGGTGCAGCAAAAACCGCGACGACGGAAGAACACCCGAGTCGGCGTTCTGGTCTGTGGCACGGCCGCCATCGCCATGGTGGCCGGGGCTGCCGGGGCGGTCGCGGTGGTCGATCATCCTGGGCGACCGACGCCCAATTCGCTGGTCGCGGCCGGTCTGCCGGCTCTTAAGACGGCGCCCGCGCCAGGCCAGTCCGTCGCCGCCATGCCGGGCGGCTCTGTCGAGCAGGTGTCAGCCAAGGTCCTTCCGAGCGTGGTGAAGCTGCAGATCAGCAGCGGCCAGCAGCGCGAGGAGGGCTCCGGGATCGTGTTGAGCTCCGATGGACTGATCCTGACCAACAATCACGTCGTGGCTGCAGCCGCGCACACGGGCGCCGACGGCGGCCCGATGGCAGCCGGTGGGACCGCCGGCTTCGGCGGTGCCGCGGAGGCGACGGTGACGTTCTCCGACGGCCGCACGGTGCCGTTCACGGTGGTCGGGACAGACCCAGCCGACGACATTGCAGTGGTCCGCGCCCAGAACGTGTCGGGGCTGACCCCGATCACCATCGGTTCGTCCAAGGATCTGAAGGTGGGCCAGAACGTCGTCGCGGTCGGCTCACCGCTGGGGCTGCAGGGCACCGTGACGACCGGCATCATCAGCGCACTAGATCGCCCTGTCGCCACCGGCGACGACCAAACCGGCCAACACTCGGTGATGAGTGCCATCCAGACCGATGCCGCCATCAACCCCGGCAACTCGGGGGGTGCGTTGGTCGACATGAACGGTGACCTGATCGGTGTGAATTCGGCGATCGCGTCCCTCGGCGGTGGCCAGGATTCCCCGGGCGCCCAGGCCGGGTCAATCGGCCTTGGCTTTGCCATCCCGGTCGATCAAGCGAAACGCATTGCCGATGAACTGATTTCGACGGGAACCGTGCAGCATGCCTCGCTCGGCGTTGCACTCAGCTCCAATGACCGCGCCCAGGGCGCCGTGGTCGCAGGGGTCGCCGACGGAAGCCCCGCGGCCGCTGCGGGCGTGCCCAAAGGTGCGGTGATCACCAAGGTCGACGATCACGTCATCGACGGGCCGGAATCCCTTGTCGCGGCGATCCATTCCAAGGCGCCAGGCGACAACGTCAGCCTGACCTACGAGGACCCGTCGGGCGGCTCGCACACCGTGCAGGTGACACTCGGGCAGCTGCAGTCCTGAGACCCGTCAGCCGATAGGCTGCCAAGCGCCCAGAACGGCTTCCCGGTACCAGCCGATCCGGTTGCGGATCTGCACCCCGGGAACGTTCTGGGCGTTGCCGCGGCTGTCGATGATGTGCTGATCGTCGATGTAGATCACCACGTGCGACGCATCGTTCGCGTTTCGGTTGGGGTGCAGGAAGATCAGATCGCCGGGTTGGAACGGGCCCAGCGCCGGGATTCGGGCGCCCATCGGTCCTGCCGTGCCGGCGTACTGCTTGTGCACGTCGCCACCGAACTTGATGCCCAGCGCGTAGTTGTACACCCACGCCGTGAAATTGGAACAGTCCAGGCCGCGGCCGGAATCCCACGCACTCGGCCCGGGAGCGGCATCGGTATCCGGATTCTCCTCGGCTCCACCGGAATACGTTGAGGTAGGCGGGTCCCATCCTGGAATGTGATGGTGGCGGTATTGCAGGCCCAGCGGGTTGTCCGGGGCGTCGATGTAACGCATGGCCACCGCCAGGACGCGCTCGCGTTGCCATGTAGTGACGTCGCAGCCGGAGTCCTGGGGGATGACCGGAGGCGGTAGCACCGACGCGGCCGGCCCCCAGCCACCGTTGGAATACCGCCCGCCGGCGGTGGTGGTGTACCACTGGTCGACCGGGACGGGGGATTGCGGCAGCTGGTCGCGGACGGCAAAGTCCGAGGTCAGCGACTCCCAGCTGCACGAAAACGGATAGACCCCTGCACCTGGGTCGGCATGACTGAGCCCCGGGGCACCGGCGATAAGGGCCGCCGAGGCCAACCACGCGATCAGCAGCGCCAGGATGGAATGGCCCCGATGTCTCACCCGCACCTCGTTACTCGGTTCACCCGAACTCATCCGACTTCACTCGAATCCGCGATCCTAAGCGGGTCCGCTGCCGCGCCGCCGGCAATCGCCAGGGTTCACCGGACTCATCTCGCCGGTGACCGAGGCGTCTAGCAAACACTTCGACCACCGCCAACCATCCCGGCAAGGCCTTTTCGCCCGGGTGAGAGAGATCACTTGACACCGGCGGAATCGCAGCTGCGGCCAGGGACTTATAGCAGGCAGTTGCCACTTCCGCACCGAAGCGATGGCAGGCAAACAGAAAGACGGGGACATCTCATGAACGCATCACTACGGGCCCGCACAGCCAAGGCCGCCCAGGCGGCGATCTTCACCGCGCTGGCCACGCTTGCTGTCGTCGCGGGGCCCGTCGCCACCGCCAACGCGGCCGACGACTCCTGCGCCGCGGTCGAGGTCGTCTTCGCCCGCGGGACTTTCGAAGGACCGGGTGTCGGCGCCACCGGCCAGGCTTTCGTCGACGCACTGTCCGCGCGGTTGCCCGGACAGACGGTGCAGGCGTACGGCGTGAACTATCCCGCCTCGCTGAACTTCGGGCAGGCCGTCGACGGTGTCGCCGACGCCGCCAACAAGATCGAGGCGATCAGCGCCCAGTGCCCGTCCACCAAGATCGTCCTGGGTGGTTACTCACAAGGCGCGGCAGTCGCCGCTTACACGACGTCGAGCACCGTCCCTGCCGGATACACGCTGCCGTCGAGCATCTCGGGCCCCATGCCCGCGTCGGTCGCCTCCCATGTCGCCGCGGTCGCTTTGTTCGGCACCCCAGACGACTGGTTCCTCGGACTGGCCGATCGCAGCGCGCCGCCGATCAGCATCGGTGATCTCTACGCCGGCAAGACCATCCAGATGTGTGCCCCAGGCGACCCGGTGTGCTTCCCCGGCGGTTTGGACCGGTCGGCGCACAGCGCCTACAAGAGCAACGGTATGGCGGACCAGGCGGCCGACTTCGTGGTGGCCAAGCTAGGCGGTTCGCCCGCGGCGGCGCCCGTGGTCGAGGCGGCCGCACAGGCCGGCCCCGCCAACTGAGTTCCCCGACGGCGACGGCACCTGAACTGCTGCGCGGAGCCTGCGAGCTGGAGGCGACCGCACATGGCGTATTGCCGCACCGACTGCCGAGCTGGGCCCCTCGGCGTTGCACTGCCCAATCCACGAAGACACGCCGGGTCCTGGTGCGCCCGACTTCAGCAGCGGCGCAATGGCCTTCGTAGCCACCGGCGATCCCACCACCTGGACGGGTTGGCGCTGTACGGCCCGCAGGACTCTGTGGCGATGCCGCTACCGGACAATCTGCACCCAGGTCCGGACGCGCACCGGCACATCGGCGAACGCTTTGCCGCCGCAGTCTTCTCGTGAGCGCTCAGCCGTGTCCCGCGGTCCACGGTTCGCGGGCGAAGACCTCTTCGACCATGGGTCGGAAGAACTCGAGCGGGCGATGCTGGAACTCCGCATCGAAGCAGTTCTGGTCGTATTTCTCGCAGAACTCGACGCAGTCGTCGAACCAGGCATGGCCGCGGTACTTGTCCCGGGCATCCCGGACCCCGCCCATGTGCGGCGCGTAGTAGTACTGCTGGAATTCGGGATGCACCTTGACAATCCAGGCAACCCGCTCTGAGACATAGGGGGCGATCACGGCAGCGGCAAACGCGCCATGGGCGTGTGGCGCATAGGTGTCGCCGATGTCGTGCAGAAGCGCCGCGACGACGTACTCGACGGGGCGGCCATCGACACAGGCGCGGGTCGCCGACTGCAACGAGTGGTCCAACCGGCTGATCGGGTAGGCCTGCTCACCATCGGCTAGCGCTTCGACCAGAGCCAGGACGCGGTCGACGAGTCCGGCGTTGTTGGCCTCCTCCGCACGAACGATCAGCGCGTAGTCCCGCGCGGTGCCCTCCGCCATCGTGCGGTAGGTCGCCCGCGTTTGCGTGCTCATTGGCGGCTCCTGTCGACACGGCTTCGCCTCAACGCTAGCCGCGGCGTGCTTTGCCCGCATGTCGTTGCCTCTGGCCGTGGGCTCAGGGCCGTTGCCGGGCGTCGACTCCGCGGTGTTTCTGCGCAACGTGGGAAAGGCCGACGAGACCGCGGACATCCGGTCGGCGGCGCTGCTGCGCATTGCTGACTACCTGGGCGGGTGGTGGCGGCTCGGGCTGGCCGCTTATGCGATTCCGCCGGGAGTACGGGATCGGATCTACGACCGCTTCGCCAAGCTGCGGTATCGCATCGGCGGACGCCACGACACCTGCCCGGTGCCCCCGGCTGAGGTCCGCAGCCGGTTCCTGGACGACAGCTATCGCTGAATCATCCACCGAACGCCCCTCTTAGAGTTACCATAATTTTCCCTTATTTTTCTTAAATCTCGGGTAGCGTGCCTCCTCACACGAGCCGTACGACGGCGCATTGTCAACCAGCAAGGGAGGCCGAATGAGCGAATCACGCTCGCACGCCGTAGTTTTGGGTGCCGGCATGGCGGGGCTGCTGACTGCGGGGATGCTGTCGGCGAGCTACAGAGCGGTCACGGTGGTGGAACGCGACATACTGCGCGATTCCACCACACGACGCAGGGGAGTACCCCAGGGACGTCACCTGCATCATTTCCTCAGCCGTGGCCCACAGGCCCTGGAGGAACTGTTCCCCGGATTTCGTCACCAGGTCGCCGCCGCGGGCGCCGTCGTCAACGATGTGGACGACCTGTCGCGGGTTTACCTCCGGGTCGGCAACTCCGAACTCAACCCACCTGGCCGCCTGGGTGATCCGGCCGCCGCTATGGCGGTATATCAAGCGAGCAGGCCGTTCCTCGAATGCCATCTTCGGCGACGCGTCGCGGCGTCGGGCAATGTCGCGTTTCTGGACAATCACGACGCCGACGAACCCGTGCTCGCAGGACGGCGGATCACCGGTATCCGAATTCGCGACCGTGCGGACGCGACGACCGCCGCACTGGACTGCGATCTGCTCGTCGACACCACCGGCCGCGCCAGCGATACCCCAGAGTTTCTGCGGCAGCGCGGATTCGGTGACGTCCCGCAAGAGCGCGTCGCCTCGATCACGGGATACTCCAGCCAGCTGTTGCGCATCCCCCATGGGCACTTCGCCGAACGGGTGGCGTTCGTCAATCGAGGCAGTGCGGCACCGGGAGCATTGCTGGTGGCGTATGAGGACGACACCGCGATGTTGGCGATCAGCCGGCCGACCTGCCAAGGCCCGCCTCCCCGGGACTTCACCGAGATGCTCGTCGATGTCGAGCAGCTGCTGCCGCCGCGAATCGTGGCAGGCCTGCGGCAGGCGACCACCGTGGGGGAGACGTCGGTCTCACGAAGCACAGCTGCGGTGTGGCGGCGCTACGACCGCATGCCCGCGCTGCCGGCGGGCCTGGTGGTGCTCGGCGATGCGCTGTGCACGCTCAATCCGCTCTACGGCCAGGGTATGACGGTGGCCGCGCTTCAGGTGCTGGCCCTTCGCGACTGCCTGCACCGGTCGGGAGTGGACCTACCGGGTCGCTTCTATCGCGAGACCAGTCGAGTCATCGCTCCGGTGTGGGCGGTGAACCGGGCCAGTGATCAGCCGCCGTCCGTCGCTGTTGCGCGGACGCTGCGCGGGCGGATGGGCGCCTGGATGCAGCGTGCGGCGTTGCGGGCTTCGACCACCGACATCGTGGTGGCCGAACGAATCATGCGGGTACGCGGGCTCGTCGACCCACCGGAGCGGCTGAAGGACCCGGCGCTGCTGCTGCGGGTTCTTGCCGCCAATGCCCGGCTGGCGGCCACCGGAACGCTTGGCATATAGCGTGGCTACCTCCAGTAGCGGTGCTAGGGTCCGGTTATGGCCATCGGGGACCGCCGCGAACGTGAGAGGGCCGCACGCCGCCAGCTGATCATCTCGACGGCCCGCCGACTCGCCGAGACCGAAGGCTGGGACGCGGTGACCACACGTCGGCTCTCGACCGAGATCGAGTACAGCCAGCCGGTGTTGTACAAACACTTCGCCAGCATGGACCAGATCACCGATGCCATCGCCGTCGACGGTTTCGGCGAGCTCGCGCAGGTGATCCGGGCCGCGCACGCCGGCACTGGCACCCCTGCTGCGGCGCTGGCCCGAATCGCGCACGCCTACCTGCAATTCGCCCGCGACAACCCGGCCGTGTACGACGCGATGTTCACCCGCACGACCGGTCTGCACTTCGCCGCCGAGGACACACCGCTGGAGCTGGCTGCCGCCTTCGCCGCCCTGCGCCAGGCCGTCGACCCCGTGGCCGGCAGGCAGGACCCCGATACCCTGACCGAGGTGTTGTTCGCCGCGCTACACGGTCTGGTCGTCCTGAGTGGCGCGGGCCGGCTGCGAGCCGACTACGACTCTCAGCGCCTGGAACTGCTCGTCAGGCAGTTCACCGGCGTCTGACGGCGCGGTGGTGTTCATCGATACCGATCGGTCCCCGTGCCATCTGATCGGACATGAACGGACTACCGACGCGGGCATTGGCGCTAGCCTTCGGCCGTGGCCGGAGGGGCAATCTGGATAGCCTGCGTCAGACGTCGCCGGCGAAGTCCGCGGTGATCCACCGGTCGGGACGAACGGTGTACAACACGTTCTCGGTGTCACCCATCGACTTCACGAAGGCGCGGCCGCCTTCTTCCCCGAGGTAGCGAATCGCGATCTCTTCCCGCGCATCCCGAGGCGCCGGCCTGGCGATGTCCACGACGGCGCCTTCTACTACCACGTACTGATAGGGCGGCTCTTCGCGCTGAACGACCAGCGTGAGCACCCCGGCCTGTTCGATGAGGCGAGCCTTGCGCGAGGACGCTCCGGTGTTGATCCGAATAAGTCCCTCGGCGGTGACGTCGTACCAGATCGGGACACTCGCCGGCGGCCTCCCGTCGGCTGCCGCCACGGACAGGACTGCCACGTGCTTGTCCCGTAGGAAAGTCTCTCGCCCTTGATCAGTGAATGCCCGCATGATCTAGCCCAACAGTGTCGCCGGTCGCCGTTATTCCGGGTCTTCCGGGAGTGCCGCGGAAAGACGCAGCCGGGCACGAGTCTCAGGGATGGAGGTTCCACTGACCGACGTCGGAGGCCAGGGCATCGTTGACGTCGACTTCGAGGCCACCGACGAGCGGTCCCGGATTCGACGCGGTGCTCACGATGCGCTGGTAGAGGACAGCACCAGGGTGGACCCGATTGCCGGACCAGGCCTTGGTCTGCCACGCCCACCAGCGGCCCGGTGAGCTCGATCTGCCGATCACGCCGTCGGCAGCGGCCCACTCGCAGACATCGATGCCGCCGTACACTCCCGTGCGTTGGATGCCGAGAACCGAGTTGATACCTCGGAACCATTGCAGCGCAACCCGATTCCAGGTATCGCGGTCGATGTCTTCGTCGATGGTGAAGTAGACGGGTGCGCTCTGCCCGCCCCCCGCGGCAGTGTGCAGCTGCCAGGCAGTGCGCGCGTCGGCGACGCCGCCGGCGTATCCCCGGGTGAAGTCCGACGGTGCCGTTCCTCCCGGCTTGCCGTACTGATAGTTGCTGACGATCACCAGCCCTGCGGCGGTCAACGACTGGGCGTAGGGCAAGGTGATGGGCTTGGCGCCAAAGGACGACCCGGGCCGGGACGTGGAGACGTAGTTGACCACTCCAGCGTGGCCCGCAGCGCGGATGTCCTGGGCGGGGATTTGTTTGGCGGCGAAGTCGATCAATGTGGGCGCCGCGGCCGACGCGGTCGGGGCGCCGGCGCCCAGCGAGACCGCACCCAGCCCTGCCAGCGCTGCGGCGTACCGCAGTGCGTCGCGCCGGGTGACAGCCTCTGATCGCCCCCCGCGGGTGGAGGCCTCCGTGGTCGCAAGCCAATCGTGCACCGCGCGAATTCAACCAGGTGATTGCCGTCGATCCGGTGTCCCGCGCCGGTCGTGATCGATGTCAGTTCATGCTGAGATCTCGTCGTGACGCTGGGGGCCGGGATATCGGCGCCGCCGGAACGGTCAGACAGAATCGGTGCCGATGGTCGCCGGGTCGACGGTCGGCAGTGTCAGTTGCATGCTCGAGACGGTGAGAACGCCCAGCATGCCGACCGCACGGTAGGCCGCTGACGACCCGAACAGCTGCAGCGTGACCGTCTGTCCGGGCTTGAGCGTCTGGGCCACCATCTCCAACGGAACGCTCACGGTGCGCTCGGTCCCATCCAGCGTCACCTGGATCGGGGTGACCTGGTTGCCCAGCACCTGGCCGGTGGAATTGTCGACGAGCTGGGCGTACAGGTGGTCCCCGGTACCGGTGCCCGAGTAGGTGAAGGTGAGCTGCGGGGCGCCGACGACATACGTCGTGGTCGTGACGGCCGGCGTGGTGAGGTTCACTGCGTCGATGGCCCGCGCTGAGCCGATGGGAAGAACTCCGAGCAGTCCGCCGGCCCCCAGGAAAGGCACGAGCGGCAAGGTCCGGGTCTTGGTGCTGGCCACCACCACCGGGTCACTGGGTGTGAGGTGGTATGAGGTGGCCGAAAGATGTTGGCCGCGTTGGTCGACCCACTCGAACTGCGGCCCTGTAGACACTGCGGTCTCACCCTTGACATAGCGATCGAGCCACTGCACGGTGCGCTCCTTGACCAGCACGCCGTCACTGCCGTCGAACAGGTCGTTGGTGCACACGCCATGACCGCCGCAGAACCAGAGCACCTTGGTGGGAACACCGTTGCCGATCAGGGCCTGCGCGTTGGCATCGGCCTCCTGCAGCGTGAACAACGTGTCGACGGTGCCCTCGATCAACAGTGTGGGAGCGGTGATCTGGTTGATGAGGTTGTCGGGCAGTCCGGGACCGCGCTGCGCCAGCAGGGCTTGCTCCGCCTCGGTCAGTCGCCCGGTCAGATCGCCGTAGATGGTCGCCGGGATGATGGCCGGGTTTGTCCGTGCGAGCGTAAGGACCAGTGCGGCAGCGAGAATCGTTCCCCAGCCACTCTTGAACGAGTCGGCTTTGTACAGCGAGGTGGTCAGGCTGTTCCACGCGATGGTGGGCACGATCGCGTCGACGCGGTGATCGGTTGCCGCCGTGACCAATTGGATGCCGCCTCCGTAGGACGCGCCGACCATCCCGAGGCGGGGGTCCAGATTGGCCGGGTCGCCGTCGGGCTGAACCTCCGGTTGGGTGGCGAGCCAATTGATAATCGCCGACACGTCGCGCGCTTCGTAATCCGGCGAGTCGATCTGCAACTGGCCGCCCGAACTGTATTCGCCGCGGGGGTCCCAGGTGACGACGTTGTAGCCGTTGTTGCGGAGAGTCAGAATGCTCGGTATGCCCAGGGCATCGGTGAGCAGACCGTCGGCGACGCTGCCGTAGATGCTCGTCTGGCCGGGCATGCCCAGACCCGGGCCGTCCAGAATGGTCGGCGCCTGCTGGCCGGCCTGCAGTCCGGTGGCAGGCATGAAATGGACGTAGATCTGGGTGCCGTCGAACGAGACGACCTTGACGTCGCGGGCCTGCACGGCCGTCGGCGATGCCCCCGGTTGCATCGGGTAGCCGAACAGCGGATGCAGGACGTCGCCGAAGACCGGGATCTGGTGGATGACCGCCACGATCGGGGTGAAGAGGACCGGTCCGAGGACGGGGACGTGTTGCAGGAAGGCCAGCGGCGGCGTCTGGGGGATGGCGACCACGGTCGGCGGTGCGGTGGTGGTGGCCGCCGGTGCTGCGTTGGTCACGGCGGGTTCGGCAGTGACCACCTGGTTGGCGGTGGCTGCCAGGTCGCGGGCTGAGCCGGCAAGTCCGTCCCGGCGGGTTGCGGCTGCCAGCGCCAGGGTCGCCGGGAGATCCACCGGCCTGGCGGGGTCGTCGGTAACGGTGCTGCGTGCCCGGGTCAGTGCTCCGGTCGCGCCGACGCGGATCGGGGTGGCCAGCCGCGCGGTCGCCGGCCGGCGTACCGGTTGGGTGAGCTTGTTTGTCGCGGTGGAATGGGTCGCGGCCCGCGCGGCACGCCCTGTGCCTGCGTGATGTGGCGTAGTCGATGACGAATTCGTCGGGGTGGACGGTGCTGCCGTTGCCTCGCCACTTCCGGAGACGATCGCAATCCCGATTCCCAACGCGACCGCCAAGCCACCGACCCGGCCCACGTGCACCCCTGCACCCATTCGTCTATAGGTACTTGGACCCCCCAGTTGTGTCTGGCAGTTGGTGAAGTTTTTTGAACTGTGACGACCCCGTCAATCTCTGCCGACACCGCACGCGGGCAACGCGCCCAGCGAAAGCCACTCGCGCGGCAACCAGCAAGCCGGCTTTGTGGCAGGCCTACGTGCCGTCGAGTGCACGGTGACGGCTACTGGGGGCGGGGCCGCTGTTGCGGTACGGATCGGTTCCTGATCCGTGCCTTATGGCGGTACATGTCGCAATCGGATTCTCGGATGAGCTCGGCGGCATCGGCCGTGGCGCTGCAGGCCCAGCCCACCGACGCTGTCAGCGTGACCTGGCCGCCGTCGACGGGATAGGCGCCGCTAAGCACCGTGCCCAGCTCGCTGGCCAGTTGTGAGACGGACGGTCGGGTGACGTCGTCGACGACCAGAACAACGAATTCGTCGCCACCCAACCGGTAAGCCGTATTCGGCGGCGCGACCGCATCGGCAAGGCGGCGTGCCACCGCTGCCAGGACGGCGTCACCCACGGCATGCCCGTGGAGATCATTGACCTGTTTGAATCCGTCGAGATCGATGAACACGGCCCCAACCTGGGCGCCCGGCTCGAGAGCGCGACGATCGGCGATTCGGGCGACCAGCTCGTGCCGGTTGTACAACCCGGTCAGTGGATCCGTCACCGCGAGGCGTGCAAGTGCGGCCTCGGCCGATCGGCGGGAGGTGACATCGTGGAGCTGCGCGATCACGACGTCGGCGCCATCGTGGCCCCTGGGCACCAGTACCGCGACGCGGTGTACCCAGATCGTCAGACCGTCACTCGTGACATACCGCAATTCTGTGGCGGTCTGCGGGACCGCGCCGGAAATCAGATTCTGCCAATCACGTTCGGCCACAACGCGATCGTCTGGGTGCATGCCATCGGCGTACCGCAGGGGTGTCGTGGCGTGCGGCGACTGGCCCAATAGCCGGCGCAGCGCCGGGTTCACGTACAGCGCCTGTCCATCCGTCGTGAACACCGCCTGGCCGAATGGTGCGCTGTCGATACTGACTTGAAGCAGCCGCTGGGCGTCATCGCGGGACTTCTCGGCCTCGACCCGTGCCGTCACGTCGTTCACCTGCACGTAAAGACCGCGCACACGACCGTCGACGATGTCGGGGAGGTAGGCGGCCTGGACATGCCTGGTGATGCCGTTGTGGTCGGTGAGGGTCTTCTCAAAGACCTGATCCTGACCCTGCATCGCCGCGTCGACGTAGGGCAAGCTCGCTTCGCCGAGCTCCCCGACGAGCAACTCTGCGATATGTAGGCCACGGATCTCGTCAGGGGTTTTGCCGAAGAAGTGACAGTGGGCGTGATTGGCCACCACGTTACGGAGATCGCCGTCCCAGTAAGCCACCATCGCGGGCAGGCGATCGATGAGCTGCCGCAGCCGGTACGTGTCGTCGCGTGGGGCGATCTCCGACATCACATTCCTTCCGGCAGGCACACGCGCAACCTCGGCCGGCATCGCTCGCCAGTGCCCTCCTGCGCTTTACAGCGTACGGCGGACCTGTTCAGGGCGGGCGCACGTGGTGGTCGGAGCGGCCCGCGCGGCCGCGGTGATGCCATGGGCGGTGAACGACGCCTGGACAGGGAGGCCTGGCGCGCCCGGGTGGCAGCGTCGGTCATCACGACGCGTCAGCGCAGGGAGCGCCGTCCTGATTCGTGGCCGTCGCGCCGGAGAATCCGCTGCCGTGTCCCGTCATCCATTATCACGCCAGGTGAGTACTCGCTTGAGCGAGGTGAGGTCGTAGCCGTCATCCGAGGTGAGCTCGATTTGGAACAGCGTGACGCCAGCCTCGCGGAAAGCGTCGGCGCTGCCGGGGTTCTCCCAGAGCGTCGATCGTTCGATGTCGGCCCCGTTGCGGCCGAACGTGGCTGCCAGCTCATCGACTCGCTCACTGGACCTTCGGAACGCGTCGAGGTCGGCGAACGCGTGCCAGATGTCGGCGTGTCGGGCAACGGCGGGCAACGAGCGCTTGGGCCCGGTGCCGCCGATGAGAATCGGCAGCTTGCGCACGGGCGGTGGGATGAGCGCAGCGAGCCGGTTCTCGATGCGGATCAGGCTCTCATCGAAAAGATCGAATCGGGAGCCGAAGGTACCAAAGTCGTAACCGTAAGTGGTGTAGTCCTTTTCGTACCACCCGGCGCCTAGGCCGAGGATGAGCCGGCCACCGCTGATGTGGTCGACGGTGCGCGCCATGTCGGCGAGCAGGTCCGCGTTGCGGTAGCCGACTCCGGTGACGAGGAGCCCGATCTCGGCGTGTGAGGTGATCTCGCCCCACGAAGCCAGCGCGGTCCAGCCCTCGAAATTGGCGACATCGGGCTGCTCGTCGGACAGGACGGGCTTGCCGTCGACAATGGCCTCCATCACCGGGCGGTGGAAGTGGTCGTAGCCGAAGATCACGTCGACACCGAGGTCGTCGGCGGCCACGACGGCGTCACGCCACGCGCGGTAGTCGGGTGTACCGCCGGGCTGGATCTGCACGGCGACGCGGACGGGACGAGTCATCGATACTCCTGAGTCGGGAAAGGGGCGACTCTTGAGCCAAGCCCGGCGTCCGCGGAGTTTATTCCGAACCGGGGGACCGACTCATTTCAGGATCGCCCGCGCTGCGCGCTCTGCGATCAGCATGACCGGCGCATTGGTGTTGCCGGAGGTGATGGTGGGCATCGCCGAAGCATCAACGACTCGAAGGCCGGCGACGCGGTAGACGCGGCAGTCGCTGTCGAGCACGGTGGCGGCCGACCGTGGCAGACCACGTGTGTCGAAGGCTCCCATCGCGCACGTGCCCACCGGATGGAAGATGGTGGTCCCGAGTTCGCTGGCTGCCTGCTGCAGGTCGTCGTCGCTTACCAATTTCGTGCCGGGAAGCAATTCTTCTGGACAGTATCGGGCCAGGGCCGGCGCCGCCATGATCTGCCGGGTCATCCGGAGTCCCCGCACGGCAGCTTGGCGGTCGGCGTCGGTGGACAGGTAATTGCAGGAGATCTTCGGGTAGCTCAGCGGGTCGGAACTGGCCAGCCGTACGTGGCCACGCGAGCTGGGGCGCAGATTGCATACCGAGGGTGTGATCGCTGAAAAGCGGTGCAGCGGTTCGCCGAATTTGGCCAACGACAAGGGCTGCACATGCCACTCCAAATCGGGGCTGGCCAGCGCGGGTTCGCTCTTGGCGAAAGCGCCCAGCGTGGACGGCGGCATCGTCATGGGCCCTGAACGCAGCAGCAGATACTGAAGTCCCATGCCGGCGCGGGTGATCCAGTTGCGGTACAGCGTGTTGACGGTCCGGGCGCCTCGCACCCGGTAGATCGTTCGCAGCTGCAGGTGGTCCTGGAGGTTTTCGCCCACGCCCGGCAGATCGACGGCGACCGGCACCTGATGCTGGGTGAGCAGCCCGGCCGGTCCGAGACCCGAGGCCTGCATGAGCTGTGGCGACCCAATTGCCCCGGCGCTCAGGATCACCTCCCGGCGTGCCTGGACGTCGATGATCTGTCCGTCTTTGAGCAGCCGTACACCGGTGGCACGATGCGCAGCGGTGGTCCAGGCACCGCGACGCTCATGCTCGTGGACGTGGTCGGCCATGAGCAGTTGAAGGGCCTGGGAGTTGGTGTAGATGGTGAGATTTGGGCGATGAGCGACGGGATGAAGGAAGGCGTCGGCCATCGACCAGCGGCGCCCACGCCGCTGGTTGACATGAAAGTACGCACTGCCGGCGTTGTCGCCTCGGTTGAACTCGTCGATCGGGGCAATGCCCACTTCGGCGGCGGCAGCCTGCCAGGCGTCGAGGATCTTCCAGCGCACCCGCGGCCGCTCGACCGAAATTTCACCACCGGCGCCGTGCCACTCGTCGGCCCCGCCGAAGTAGTCTTCCAACTCCTTGTAGATCGCCAGCGTCTCGCCGGGACCCTCGGAGCCGCCCCAGAGCCATCGCTCGTCACCGGTGGCCTGGGCCCACAGGGCGTAGTCGGAGGCTTGTCCGCGCATATGGATCATGGCATTGATCGACGAACAGCCACCGATCACGCGGCCCCGCGCGTAGTGGATGCTGCGGCCGGCAAGACCCGGGTCGGCTTCGGTGGTGAAGCACCAGTCGGTGCGGGGGTTGGCAATGGTGTACAGGTAGCCCACCGGCACTTTGATCCAGAACCAGTCGTCTTTGCCGCCGGCCTCGATCAACAGCACCCGGTGATCAGGGTTGGCGCTGAGCCGATTGGCGAGCAGGCAGCCGGCACTGCCGGCTCCCACGATGACGAAGTCGAATTCGGCCACGGGGCTCAATTCCGGCATCGTTCCTCCATGGCGTCGGCGTGTGTCCTTGTGAACAGTGACCGCTCGGCGGGTGAGCCGCCAGCCGCCGACAAGAAGGTCTCCTTCGCGGCAGGGTTAGCCTGTCACGAGCCCCTCACGTTCCGCGCGCCGGCCCCTAAACCACCGTGCTCTGGGATTTGATTGCGGATATCACGGAGTGCGTTCAAGCGGTCGCGCGCGTAAGCCGCCGAGATGATGTCCGCAATCGAAGGATGAGGGTTCTTTTCGAGTCCCGCGAGGAAATCCTGCGCAGACTCAATCGAACTTCTCAGCGAATCCTGCACGGACACAAGGGGAAATGACCCATGATCAACGCTGGTGCCGATTGTCCGTGGTCCACTCGGGTGGGGTGCCGGGTTTGCTGTGCCGTCGGCTGGCGCGGCAGACGCGGTCTGGGCAGTGTCGAGTGTCTGCCAAGCCATACCGATTATCAAGGCCGCCGTCGCAATGGCGACCATCCGGCTGAAGCTGACCATAATCCGCAGAATAAGGGCGATACGTACCTGCGTACAAGCCGACACAAGAGTCGCCATGTCTGGGACGAATCAGAAGTCCGATCGGCGGACGCTAATTTGCTAACTGGTGGCAATGGGCGGAAGACACTGCTGGTCCAGCGGAAGCGAACCGATGGCCACATTGATTCTGCTAGATCCGCTCTGCTGTATTCCACGCGATACGTAGGAGAGAAATTGCGAGAAGGTGTCTTGGTTTTCACGCCCACCGCCGTGTGAGGGGTTCACGCGACACTGCTGATGATCGCGATAACCAGCCCGGCCAGGGTCAGCATCCCGACCATCACCGCGGCGGCGATCGCCCGCCCCCGTCGGTGCCGGCGTACGTCGTAGATCGCCATCGCGATGCCGGCGAAGATCAGCGCTGCATAGGCCGCCAGGCCCACCGTCAGCGCAGCTGTTGCGGCGGCGCTGGCCAGGGTCATGATGTGCACGCTGTGAGCCTACGGAGCGAACGGAAGCATCGCTTCGCCTGCCGGTTCGGTCGGTCAGCGCCACACGGTTCGGGTGTGTCTGAGGAATGCTCTGGTCAGGGAGGTTCGCCGTAGGTGACGTCAGAGGGCACGGGGCAGAATTGCAGCACATGAGAATGACTGATGGGTCGATTGACGTGGCGGGCGATAGCGCGGGTGGTGCGGAGAGCTCTCGAGCTGGTGGGTCCCGCCCCCCAGATGCAGCGATACGTCGGGCGGGCGTCATCAGCTGGTCAGCACTAGGTGTCATCGCATTGGCTGTTGTCGCGGCAATCGCGCTAGGCGCGGTGAGCGGCGTCCTGATTCCCTTGGCTATCGCGGTGATTCTTAGCATTTTGCTCGAACCGATGCCGGAAGCGCTGAAACGAGTTGGTCTGCCGTAATTTTGAGCGCTGATTCGGGAGTCGTTTGATCACGAATGTCAGAGTCGCCAGGGGTGCGGTCAGAGGCGATCTTGCTCGCGAATTTGGGAGTCACGTGGGCAGATAGGGCGCCAGGGCCGGTGTGCTTATAGGGTTGAGGTGAGCCCGTCGTAGTGGTCCAGTCGCTGTGGGCTTTGTTGCCCGGAGTGTTTGGGCAGGAAGAATCACCAACGACATGGCATCGAACAGGCGTCGGCGGTACACGCCGGATCAGATCATCCGCAAACTCGCTGAGGGCAACAAGCTGCTCGCCTCGGGTCAGGAGCTGGTCGAGGTGTGCCGGCATTTGGAGATCGCGGAATCGACGTGGCATCGCTGGGTGGCCCAGTACGGCGGCATGAAAGCCAACGACGCCAAGCGGCTCAAGGAGCTCGAGGCCGAGAATGCCCGTCTCAAGAAGCTGGTCGCCAACCAGGCCCTCGACATCGACATGCTCAAGGAGATTGGGTCGGGAAACTTCTGACCCCGAACCGCAAACGCCGCGCAGCGACCATGCTGCGTGAGCGGTTCGGGGTGTCTGAACGCCGGGCCTGCACCGTGGTGGACATCCACCGATCCACGATGCGCCTGACACCGCCGCCGATGACCACCGAGGAAGCCGAACTACGTTCCTGGCTGCGCCGGTTCTCCACCGACCGGCCGCGGTGGGGATGGCGCCGCGCTGCCAAGATGGCCCGCCGCGCGGGCTGGCAGGTCAACAACAAGCGCATCCGCCGGCTGTGGCGCGAGGAGGGTCTGCGGGTACCCCAGCGGCGCCGCAAAAAGCGGTTGACCGGCATCGGTGTCGCCGTAGGCGCGATGTCACCGATCCGCCCGAACGTGATCTGGGCGATGGACTTCCAGTTCGACACCACCGCCGACGGTCGCACACTGAAGAT